>JBIIOI010000092.1:0-16289 GCA_044337025.1 Planctomycetaceae bacterium | reverse complement strand
GCCTGCATGGTCATCGTGCTCAGACGGTTGTAGAAAACGACCATCCGGCGGCGACCCGCTTGAAAGCCCTGCAAACAGGTTTTGAAACCGGCTCTAAGAATTCTGCCGTCCTCTTTCGACTTGAATTCTCAAAGAACTGTTAGCCGTCGGGCTTGCCCGACGTCCCTGCGACCGTTGTACTCCGTTGCGAAGTCCTGACGCCAGAATTCTGACGAATTCTGCTACCAGCCGCTTGGCAGCGACTTCACCCAATCCGGCAAAAATCGACAAACCACTCAAGTCCCGTGCAGTTTTCGCCGATACAACCGGTACAGATCGTTCGTCTTCCGCCCGCAATCGGCAGAGATTGTGCATTGGCGTGGGAAAAACCTAGGTTTTCGGCAGGTCCTGCACCTGTTGGAACAAAATTGTCGTTTCGCTCTACGTGATTTTCGGAGGGCACGGGTAACTTCCTCGTCGGTGCGGAAACCACTGGTTGACGGGACCGACCGCTGGACGATCGCCGATGGCACAGATCGTTCGAGGTCCACTCCGAACGACGTCTCGGATGGACGACATGTCCCGACCTCATCTGCCTTGCCCGTATGACACTGGCGCAGGCTCCGTGGCCAGATGATTCCGCGTCTCCAAACTTGGGTTCGTGTCCAATTTTCCGCATGAGGCGGAAGGAGGATTCGCAATGAAGAAATGTGTGCTCAGCGCCGCCGTCCTGGCTCTGCTCGTTCCCGCCATCCACGCGATGGACGGAGCTGCCGAACCGGTGGTCGAAGTCGAAGTCCCGGCTGTGGAAACACAGGTCGAGACGGAAGTCGAAGTCACGATCGCTTCGGAAGAAGTGCCCGCTGACGAACTGAAAGTGGACGTGGAAGCCGTCGAAGTCGAAATCGACCCAGCTGTGACGTTCCTGCCTGTGGAAGGCGAACTGCCTGAAATCGCGATCTGCGAGCTTCTCCCAGGAGATGGCGAGAAAATCGCGACCGAAGGAGAGTTCGTCGAGGGCGAAGCCGTCCTGGTCGAGTGCTTCGAAGGTGATCCCTCCCTGATGTTCCGCAGCGGTGTCGCTGTGGGCGAAGGCGGTGAAGGTGTCGAAGGCGGCGAGCCGGTCATGTTCATGTTCGGTGCTCCCGTCGAAGGCGAGCCACTCGCAGTCGAAGGCGGCGAGGTCGATCCGAACCTCGTCGACCTGGCCTCCCAAAGCGGTGTCGCCATCGACAACCTCGGCGAAGGCGAAGTGGAAGTCACCGCCATCGAAGACTCCCCGACGCGTGGTGGTGATGGAGAAATCCAGCCCCACTTCCGCAACCTCACCGCAGGCCCAGTGGGCGGCGGAGATGTCGAGCTGATGGCCGCCTCTTCCGGTGGCGCAGTTGCCTCCGCATCCGATCTGGCTGATCCGCAGCTGCTCAACGATGAGCAGCGGGGTGCAGTCCGCGGTCTGCGGTCCGAAGCCGAAGAGTCGACCAAGACCCGCTCGGGCCTCGGCAAGTTCATGGCCAAGTTCCGCAAGCCGAAGTCCGAAGTGACCCAGGCTTCCGCAACCGTCACGGACAAGTCGATGTCGAGCAAGCTGGCCGAAATCGACCGGATGCGGGACACCGCTCTCCGGACCGGCGACCAGAAGGCACTGGCCAAGGCCGACAAGCTCGAAAAGGAGCTGCGGGCCAAGGCCGGAACCGCCACTCGTATCCCGACCCGGACGAAATAAACCGGACCGGTGATCGATGAACCTCGCGAGGCGGACAGGGAAACCTGTCCGCCTTTGTTCTGTTCTCAGGCCTTAGAGCAACTTCCGAATGAGTGTTCGGGTTCTCGCGGGCGGCGGCGAGGACTTTGCCGAGGTATTGCCTCCATCCGCCCGCACACGGTAGAGCAGAATGCTCTAAGCTGAATTCTCTAACGAAGTCCCAGATCCTCGTACAGCAGCGTCAACAGCTCCCGGAATCGCCGATTATGCGGCACCTCGCCGGGGTAACCGTTCGCGACCATCGCCACAGCCAGCTGGTGCTGCGGGTCGGCGAAACCGATACACGACTGCGAGCCCCCGTGCCCGAATGAGCCCTCGGAGGCGTGCTTGCCGAATCCGTACGGGATCGTATTGGCCCCGTAGCGATTCGAGTTCACGACGATTCCCAGCCCGAAATCGACCGTGTGCTGGAACGTCTGATCGAACCGGGCCACGCGGTGCCGGGCTGTCATCTGGCGAATCGTCTCGGGCTGCACGATTGCCTGACCGTTCCAGGTGCCGTCTGTGAGCGCCATCTCGTAGAACCGGCCCAGTTGACGAATCGGGCCGCGGCTGCTGCTGCCCGGAGCGGCCGCTGTCACGGTCTCTTTCTGGTGAGCATGATTGGCTCGCAGCAGCCCCTCGGTCATGACGTGAACTCGCCCCAGACGAGGTGCGAACTCCTCGTAGCGTTCCCCCGGCATCGCCAGGAACGTCTCGTCCATTCCGAGTGGCTCAAAGAACTGCGACTGCAGCACCTCCGCGACGGGCTGTTGGCGGACTCGTTGAATGATCTCGCCCAGGATGAACCACGACCGCTGCGGGTCATAAGCGGCATACTCGCCGACTGCAGCCCCGGCCTTGAGAGGGGCGGCGCAGATGCGGGCGATGATCTCGTCCCACGGAGTCGCTGGCCAGCCGAGTGCGACCGCGTCGATCCCAGCTGTATGTGTCAGCAGATGCCGCGTCGTGATCGCTCCCTTGCCACCCGCCTCGAAGCCCGGAATCAGCTCAGCCACCGGCCGATCGAGATCCCACAGCCCCTGCTCCACCAGGCTCAGCACAGCCAGAGCTGTCATCGGCTTCCCGGCACTCAGCCACGGCAGCAGGTGATCGCTGGTCAGTTCCTCGCCGGGCAGGTTGTCACCCACTGCCAGATCAATGACTGGCATGTGGTCGCGAGAGACATAGAGCTGGATGCCGTGGTGCAGCCCGCGTGACATGCCGCTGCGGATCGCAGCCAGCGTGCGGGGCAACGCCAGTTCTGCAGAATCAATGGTGCTGATCAGTTCGCTCATGCGAGAGAATGTATCGCAGATTCCATGCAAAAGCCCAGGGGTTGCAACCCCTGGGCGTTGAGAAGTTCTCATGTACGCTCGAAGTCGTTAAGCGTGATCCATGTAGTCCATCTGGATCTTCACTACCTCTTCGGACCGCGCGAAGAACGCATCGAGAATCTTCGGATCGAAGTGCGTGCCGCGCCCCTGCAGCATGATCTCGAAGCACTTCTCACGCGGAAACGCTTCCTTATACGGCCGCTTCGTGCTGAGGGCATCGAACACGTCCGCGACAGCTGTCATGCGGCCTTCGATCGGAATGTCTTCCCCCTTGAGGCCCAGCGGGTAACCCGTTCCGTCGAAACGCTCGTGATGGGTCTGAGCAATTCGAGCTGCCAACATCAGCAGCGGGGAGCTCGATACGTGCAGCAGGTTCGAACCCAGCCGCGTGTGGCTCTTGAGGATGTTCCACTCGTGCGGAGTCAGCGGCTGAATGATCTGCTTACCAATCGCCGTGTGCTTGTTGATGATCGCCCGCTCGTCATCGTCGAGCTTGCCGGGCTTGTGCAGCACGGCGTCGGGGATCCCGATCTTGCCGATGTCGTGCAGCTGGGCCGCCAGTTCCAGGACTTCGACGCGGGACTCATTGAAGTTCAGCTCGCGGGCGATCACGCCCACGTACTTGCCGACGCGCATCACGTGGTGACCGGTATCATCGTCGCGGTACTCCGCAGCGCGGGCCAGACAGTGGACGATCTCTTCGCGAGAGGCAGCCAGTTCAGCGGTGCGCTGGCGGACCTGGTCCTCCAGCTTCTCGGCATGAATGGCCAGCTGATCACGATATTGCTTGTTCAGGAGGGTGTTGCGAACGCGTGGCAACAGCTCGATGGGGTCGATTGGCTTGCTGAGGAAGTCCGAGACACCGAGTTCGAGGCAGATATGCTTCACATCGCGGTCGGTGGCTGCGGAGAGCACGACGACGGGGATGTGGTGCAGGCGGTCATCCAGGTGCATCAGGTGCAGAATGTCGATACCGCTGACTTCCGGCATCATGACGTCCAGCAGAATCAGGTCCGGCCGTTCGCGACGGATCAGGTCGATCGCCTCGGTCGAGTCCGAGCTGGTGACGAAGTTCGTGTAGCCAGCATCGGTCAGGTACTTGCGGACGATCCGGACGTTCAGCTCCTCGTCGTCGACAATCAGAATTCGCGACGTCTTGGTCTCGGACAGCCGCTTGGCAGCATTCGTATCGAGGACTCGCTGGAGCGAGGCACCGGAAGGACGCGGTGCCAGCTTGGAGGCGGGACGCTGGCTGCTGGCGGACGGCTGGGAGGGAGTCATGGCGGCACTTTCCGAACTGCTGCTGAGAAGGAATCTCATACAGGTCATTTAGCTCGTGCCCGAATGTTGCGTTTCGGAAACAGTTCTCGCCGAACAGATTCGCGAGAGTGTTTTCTACACAGGCGAAGAATGCGGGTTATTCCGAACGTGAGGTTACCGCAGCTTCGTGGCACTGACGCGAAGAGGGGTTGCGGGAATTTTCTCCAGTCGGCCCGTTCGCTCGGAGATTCCAGGCTCTCCTCCGCCCCGAAGGGGCATCAAAAAACAGCCCAGGGCAGAGCGCAGCGCCGCCCTGGGTTTAAATTGTGGGAATGGTCCCAGCCCTGAAAGGGCGAAACAGATGCTGAGAGACCTCCTGTATCGCCCTTTCAGGGCTCGGCGGGCTGGGACTCGGCGACCTGGGGCGGCGCTCCCGTTGGTCGCTCTGCCCCAGGCTGCTTTGTGACGCCCTTTCAGGGCGGCTGCCATCAATCGAGCCGTGGCCGCTGTGCATGGCCGATCTGGGTATGATGGAACTCGGTCGAGCCGAACTGGGACCACCAGTGAGCGAATGCACCCGATTGCCCGCCCTACTCCCGAACCTTCTCGACGATCGTCACGCTGCGGCTGTATATTGCCGTCAGAGCCGTTCCGGCCCCCAGAGTCCCGCCTCCACATCCGCTGCCATGCTCGCCAAACGCATCATCCCCTGTCTCGACGTTCATGCGGGACGAGTCGTCAAAGGGGTCAACTTTCTCCAGCTGCGCGATGCGGGCGACCCGGTCGAGATCGCGAAGCGGTACGAAGCCGAAGGGGCCGACGAGCTGGTGTTTCTGGACATCACAGCCAGTCACGAACAGCGGGACATCATCATCGATGTCGTGCAGCGGACCAGCGAAGTGATCTTCATGCCGCTGACCGTCGGCGGAGGGATTCGTACCGTCGACGATATCCGGCGTCTACTCAAAGCTGGGTGCGACAAGGTCTCGATCAACAGCTCCGCTGTGACAAACCCGGGCTTCGTGCGCGAAGCGGCCCTGCGGTTCGGCAGTCAGTGCATCGTCGTGAACATCGACCCCAAGCGGGTGATCCGCGACGGGAAAGAGTTCTGGGATGTCCACATCAACGGAGGTCGCAAGTCGACCGGCCTGGAAGCTGTGGCGTGGGCTCAGGAGGTCGAGCGACTGGGAGCGGGCGAGATCGTGCTGACCTGCATGGACGCTGACGGCACGAAGAACGGCTTCGACCTCGAGATCACGCGGGCCGTCGCCGACGCCGTGGAGATCCCCGTCGTGGCCAGCGGAGGGGCGGGCTCACCCCATCACATGTTCGAGGCAGTGACCCAGGGCGGAGCGAGCGCCGCCCTGGCAGCCAGCATCTTCCACTACGGCGAGTACACAATTGCCGAGACGAAGCAGTACATGGCCGACCGCGGCGTCGCCGTCCGGCTGTAGCAGAATTCGTCAGAATTCTGGCGTCTTCCGGATTGAGCTGCCCCCAGAAGAAGAGGACTGGACGGCAGAATTCTTACGAATTCTGCTACGGCTACACCCCGTCGCGCTGGGGATGGATTGCCTTCCCGTTGGCGCTCGAGAGTACCTTGTTGAGGGCATTCAGGTAGGCTTGGGCACTCGCCTCGATAATGTCGGTGCTGACCCCCTTGCCGTGGAAGGCCCGGTCGTTGTGTTCGACATCAACGCTCGCTTCGCCCAGCGCCTCGGTCCCGCTGGAGACGCTGCGGACGTGGTAGTCCTTCAGCGTCACATTGACACCGGTGATCTTGGCCAGGCAGCGGAACAGGGCGTCGATCGGGCCGTCCCCGGTGGCTGCGTCCTGGACCTTGTGTCCATCGCGGTGGGCCAGCTCGATGGCTGCGGTATGCAGTGAGCCGGTCCCAGCCGTGGCGTTGAAGCTGCAGAGCGACCAGATCGCCTGGGCGGTCTGCGAGCGGTTCTCGATCAAGGCGATGATGTCGGAGTCGTGGACTTCCTTGACCTTGTCAGCCAAAGCGATGAAGTCGTCGAACACCTTCTGCATCGTCTCTTCATCGATCTGGTATCCCAGTTCGATGAGGCGATTGCGGAACGCATGGCGTCCGCTGTGCTTGCCGAGGACCAAGTTCTGACCGATGTATCCGACATCTGCGGGCCGCATGATCTCGTAGGTCTCGCGCGACTGGATCATGCCATGCTGGTGGATCCCGGCCTCATGGGCAAAGGCATTCTGTCCGACAATTGCCTTATTGCGCTGGACCTTCATGCCGGTGATGTTCGACACCAGCCGGCTGATCGGGCACAGCCGCGGCGTATTGATCCGCGTCTCGACTCCGTAGTAGTCCTTGCGGGTCCGCAAGGCCATCACGATCTCTTCGAGGGCCGCGTTCCCGGCTCGCTCACCGAGTCCGTTGATCGTGCATTCCACCTGCCGCGCCCCCGCCTCAATAGCCGAGAGGCTGTTGGCAACCGCGAGTCCCAAATCGTTGTGGCAGTGCGTACTGATGACGGCCCGGTCGATATTGCGGACGTTCTGCTTCAAGTGGGTGATCACCTTGAAGTAGTGATTGGGCGTCGCATAGCCGACCGTGTCCGGGATGTTGACCGTCGTGGCCCCGGCGTCGATGGCAGCTTCGACCACTTCGGTGAGGAAGTCGAGCTCCGTCCGGGCGGCATCTTCGGGAGAGAACTCGATATTCGGCACCGTGATATCGCTGCGCGAGCTCATCTTGCTGGCGGTGTACTTCACCATCTCGACCGCGCGGCGGACGATCTCTTCCTTGGCCATCTTGAGCTTGAACTCGCGATGGATGGCACTCGTGGCGAGGAAGACGTGAATCCGCACGTTCTTCGCTCCCTGGAGAGCTTCCCAGGCCCGGTCGATATCCTCGACGCGGCAGCGGGCCAGACCACAGATCGTGGTCTGATCGCCAAACGTGTTGGCAATCTGCCGCACGGCGTCAAAGTCACCGGGCGAGGCGATCGGGAACCCGGCCTCAATCACGTCGACTCCCAGCTCGACGAGCGCCTTGGCAACCTCCAGCTTCTCCGGAGTCGTCATGCTGCAGCCCGGAGACTGCTCGCCGTCGCGAAGGGTCGTGTCGAAGATGGTGATCTGTTGGCTCATGGCGGATCTCAGCGAGCCTCCGACGTAAGTCGGGGGTGGCAAGTGAAGTGGACTGGGTGCTGGCACGGCGGACTCACGTCCGCCGCTCGCTCAAATGAACACAGCCCCGAGACTCCTTGGGGAGTCTCAGGGCTGTGGGGTGAATCGCACTGCGTTCGCCGACTGGCCTAAGACTTCCCGAAGGAAGGCAGGAGCAGTAGACCCAGCAGAAGTTCGGTGGTGGACATGGCGGACCGGACACTCGTCGGAGACGAAAGGTTCAGGTTTAGTCTAATCTCAGGGAGAGATTCGTCAACTCCAGCCGTCTCAGCGGCGCGATGGCCGGGACTTGTTCGCCGGCTGAATCGACTCCAGCGAGACTGGCACGATCTGAGATTCGGCCCGGTCCTCCAGCGGTTTCGCACCGGGGGAGTTGGCCGGGAGAATCACCGCCAGGGCCTCGCGATGTGCAGCCACCAGTTCCTGACTTTCGTCCGGGATCTCGGACAGAATCGCCAGATACTCGGCCATGGCGGCGTTCTCGTGCAGTGAGTCGAGCAGCGGTTCCGATACGGATCGTCCGGCCTGCTTGAGCCCGTAGATCCGGCGGATCAGCGAATCGACCTTCTCGTCGGCAATGACCCGCTGGGCGCGAACGTCCCGAGGGGATCCGATCGCATCCGCAGCCACAGCGCAGCTCAGGCGCAGCATCAGACTGACCATCGCACGCGGCTCAACCTGCTCGGCCTGGATCGTACGCCGCACCGAGGTCGTGGGGGACCACCCCTGGATCAGAGTGTCGACCGACAAAGAGTCGCGAATCGACTGGCGAGCCGCCTGAGCTAGTTCTTCGGGCGACTGCGAGTCACCCGAGGAACCGCTGGGGACCTGGGACAACTCAGGGAGCTTGCCGCCCGGAAAGCTTCGGACGAGTTCGATGAAACAGCTGACCTCGTCGCCGGTCAACGGCTCGTGCAGTGGCCGCTCGATGATCGCCAGATGGGGGGACAGCCGGAGTAATTCCACCTCTGCTGTCTCGGGAACTGCAGCTGCCTGCTGGCAGCCACAGAAGTTGCTCAGCCCCAGAATGCATAATGTCCAGACGGTAATCGGTCTCATGGTTGGGCCTCGCTCGAGTTGCCGCCGTCAGTCAGTGGCGGCTCGTTTCTGGCTTTGATCGCGCCGATCACCACGGGCAGGAGACTCACAAAGACGATCATGAGTACGACCTTTTCGAAGTTCGCTTTGACCCAGGGAATCTGCCCCAGGAAATACCCAGCCACGGTCATCGACACGACCCACCCGATCCCGCCCGCTATGTTGTACAGAGCGAACTGGCGGTAGTTCATTTTCGCCACCCCAGCCACGAACGGAGTGAAGGTCCGCACCAGCGGAGCGAAACGCGCCAGGATGATCGCCTGCCCGCCGTGTCGCTCATAGAAGGCCTTGGCCGCCATCAGGTGGCTGTGCTTGATAAACCGCAGACGTCCCTTCTCGAAGACGTGTTCCCCCATCTGGCGACCGATTTGATAGTTCACAAAGTCACCCACCACAGCTGCGATGCTCAGGATCACCAGCAGTGGAACGAGCGCGAAGATATTCTGACTTGCCAGAAATCCAGCGGCAAACAGCAGCGAGTCACCCGGCAAGAAGAACCCGACCAGCAAGCCAGTCTCGCTGAAGATGATGGCTGCGAGGACGAGGTAGCCGATCCAAGCGGGTCCCCACAGGTTGACCGCCTGCTGGAGGTTCTCCGGCTTGGCGAGCCCAATGAGCCATTTGATCGCATCAATGACTGGCTGCATGGGAGTTCCGCTGAGACGTCCACTCGCCCCCTGCAGAAATACAAGAGGCCCGCGACAGCTGACTTGCCATCGCGGGCCGAATTGTAGGGGTCACAAGTGAAATCCCGAGGACTGTTTCTCTCACCGAGAACCCGGTCCGCAGTTTTCGCCGGTTCCGGCTACTTCGCTTCGCGGAACGAGAAGCTGTTGATCGGGGTCAGTTCCTGAACCGGCAGCGTTCCGCCGCGGTTGATATAGACGAAGCCGTACATCCCGACTTTGCCGCTGGTCAGTTCACCCACGTACAACACTCCGTTCGCAGGCTGTCCGATCGTCGAACCTTTCAGATTCGCGAATCCGGACACCATCAGGTACTGGGCCTTGTCGACGACTCCGAAATCCGCAGCCACGTTCCGCACGAACGTCTGATTGAAAGAGTTCGACTGCGTGTTGTAGGCCCCGCCGACCAGACGACCGGTCACCGAGTCGAGAACGAAAATGGCATCGCTCAGGTTGACCTGCGTTGGCACCGTACACATGGCGAACTTCTCGTGAGACGCAGCGGTCACTGCATATGCTGGCTCGTGCGGCCAGTAGAAAGCCATCGTCAAACCCAGTACGACACCAAAGGCCACTCCGCCCCAGCGCTGCTCACGGAATCCACGCATTCGATCGTTCCTCGACAGAGATTAGGATCAGTCGGGCACTTGCCGAACTCATCTGAGGGGCCATCCTACCCCTGCCAGTTCGGAGAATAAAGGCGAAAGCCCGGATTTTGCGTGGCTGGCCGGTTTGTGATTCTCATGGGCGAGGACAGGCAAGATCGCCAACCCTACTTCCGGGGAGGCTCTTCCGTCTGCAGATGGCGCAAGTCAGTCACACGGACCTCTTCTCGTGAGGCAAACGGCTCGCCGAAACGGGAATGGATTGTCCAGCCCCAGTAGCGGGCGCGGTCACGGATATCGTCGAGAGCTGTCGGATAGTCGCGAGAACGCTGTTCGATCAGCTGGCTGGCATAGCAGCGAACCGCCTCCATCTTGCGGTCGATGACCGGGCTGATGTCCAACACGAAAGCGGGCTTCGGGTGAATCCGCAGGTGGATGCTCCAGAACTGAAACAGCTGGGGCGGCCAGAACGGCTTCCCAGGGATATCGCTGCGCGAGAGTTTGGCCCAGAACCGGGCATCGTCGACGAGCTGACTGGCGGCGACGTGATCGGGATGCACATCCTCGGGATATGGAGCCAGAATGATCTGCGGGCGAGTCTGGCGGAACACCTCAGCCAACTTCCAGCGGGCGTCAAGGTCGGCCACCAGCTGGCGATTGGGCAGTCCCAGATTGCCACGCCAGGTGAGATCCAGAACCCGCGTTGCGGCGGACGTTTCCTGAGCCCGAATCTCCGGAGTGCCCAAGGGCGTCGGCTCGCCACTGGTCAGTTCAAGAACTCCGACGCGCAGCCCTTGCTGCCGACAAACTAGGATCGTCCCGCCGACGCTGATCTCGGCATCGTCCGGATGCGGTGCCACAACGAGGATGTCGAGCGGGGTCTCGGGAAAGTTCATCGATCCAGCCTGTCACAACTTGAAGTTACCAGTCCCGCCACTGTTCCTCGCCCCAGGTCCCACGCCCAGCGGCGTTCCCCTCCCAGTCGTGGGACGGGGGCCAGTTCCCCTGGTGGCGATCGGCGTTCTCCCCCGCCAGATGCATGTTCTGATCGGCAGCTGTCCAGACGCCGACCGGCTCAGGAGGATAGAGCGGAATCCCCAGCACCCACTTGACCCCCTGCATCAGGATCAACAGGATCGGAAGCAGCACTATCATCACGAGGGTCATCGGCAGCAGCAGCGGTCCCAGCGAGAAGAACCGCTTCGCGAAGTGGACCCAGACCTCCCGCCAACCGAGCAGAACGACGACCGCGCCCAAGCTGAGATACGGCCCGTAGGGGATCTCTTTGTCGAGCTTCAATGACAGCGTCACAGCCATGGCGGCTGTGGCCAGAAACGCCGCCAGGAAGAACGCTAGCACGGTCGCCTGCCAGCCGATGAAGGCCCCGACCATCGCCATCAGGAAGATGTCTCCGTCGCCCATCGCCTCGCGCCGCAGCACCTTCGAGCCGATCAGCCGCACGACCGCGACGAGGGCGGCTCCCGCAGCCAGACCGGACAGACTCACAGCCAGCCCATGCAGGTGCGGGTGAGCGCTGATCCAATCGGGAACCGCCCAGTCCGGCGTCAGCCACGGATGCCAGCTCTTGGGCATCGTGATCCGAAAGTCACGCAGCAGGTGCGGGTCCTGATACCAGACCGGCACCAGATGCAGTCGTCCAAAGATCGTCGAGGCGACCACCGCGAAGATCGTCTGCGGAATCGTGCAGGCGTCCGGAATGATCATCAGATCCCAGTCGATCAGCGAGGCCACCAGCAGCGACTCGATCAGGATCAGGTGGAACCCCATCCGCAGATGCACGAACGTCGCTGGCGACATCCACCCCAAACCCGGGATCGTCTGGGGCCCCGTGTCAGCGTAAACGGTACTCGTACTGAGTGCTCCGTATCCGAACGGCACCTCCAGCGCGTAGACCGCGACAAACAACAGCCCGTTGACCAACTCCACCAGCGGATAACGGGGTGAGATCTTCTGCCCGCACGCGCGGCAACGCCCCCACAGCGACAACCACCCGAAGATCGGAATGTTGTCATACCAGCGGATCGGCACCCGGCACTTCGGGCAGAACGAGCCCTGGCTCGACAGACTCCACAGCTGATCTTTCAGCGTGAAGTACTGCGGAATGCGGTAGACGCAGACGTTCAGGAAGCTGCCGATGCAGGCTCCCAGCCAGAACAGGAATGGCAGGATCAGCCACGGCGGGAAGTCGTGAGCAACAATCAGGCGACCGGTCACAGAGCCCCCCCGTCGGGACGAGACTTCAGATGCAGCATGATCTCATCGACGATCGCTGCGGGGGAACGCCCTTCCGAATCGACCACGAAGCTGGAGGTCTCGGAGTACAGCGGAATCCGCCGGGCCAGCAGGGTTTCGATCTCAGTTCGCGGATCAGTCCCGGTGAGCGAAGGGCGGCGACCGGCAGTGGTCGCATCGCCGTGAATACGTTGGAAGATGCTGTCGAGGCTGGCTGTGAGCCAGATTGCCGGGCCAGCTGCGCGGATTGCCTGCCGGTTGTGCGGGTCGAGAATCGCTCCGCCGCCGGCTGCGATGACGAGATGATGGCGTGAGAGCAGGTCGGTCAGGACCCCGGACTCGCGGGCTCGAAAACCTGGCTCCCCTTCCTGAGCAAAGATCTCGGCAATCGAGCGCCCGGCCCGCTGCTCAATCTCGACATCGGCGTCGATCCAGTTCCACCCCAGCCGACTGGCCAGCAGCGGAGCAACGGTCGACTTGCCGACACCTCGGTAACCGATCAGCGTGATGACCATGCGGGCAGAGAGCAGGAATGCGGGAAGGGGATGCGACCATCTTAGCCGGGAGGACCCAGAACCTCACGCGGATCGGGGAGCTCGTCCCAAGTCGCATGGCACCACACTCTCCGGCCCCCTCTCCCAGCGGGGAGAGGGGCTGGGGGTGAGGGTCCTCGCCACGCAGTGACAGTCGAACTCAACGCCAAAGCCCCGCACGACTCACAACTGTCACGGGAACCGTTAGACTCTCATCGTCGAGTCGACAAAAACTTGTTCAGGAGCCCAACGTGGCACAGAAAGAATCCGATCCGAATCTCCCAACCGGTGACCAGCCGCCGAGGACCACCCTCTTTGCGATGGCCGTGAATCTACTGCTGAACCACGGTGCGATCCTCGCCACGCTCACCATTGTTCTGGGGATCGGAAGCGGTATTGCAGCTGTGACGTTGATCCCGAGAATCCAGCAGGCCCGAGAACAGGAACGGCGAGAACTCACTAAGAAAAACCTGAAAGCCATTGGAGAGGCCATGCATCGCCACCAGCAACAACCAGGTCAAGCGTCAGCCCAGGAGCCTCCTCAGCCAGTTCATGATCAACCGCCCGGGCCAACAGCTCCGTGACCGTGATTGAGTTAGCAGAACTGCTGGATTGAGCCGCAGCCCGAGACAGCGAACCACGCCCCCAAGCTTCCAATGAGATTGTTGCGTGGCCTGCGAGTTTGATACTTTGAATGGCACGATGCCGCCTGACACCTCAAATCGAACTTGGCCCACAGCCCGGCTCACACGCCGGGATCTGCTGAGGGCCGGTGTCGCGGGCGGGCTGGGGCTTCCGGCCTTACTGCACGCGGACTCAGGCGTCTCCGCGAGCACACCCAAATCCTGCATCTTCATCCATCAATACGGCGGGCTCAGCCAGCTCGACTCATGGGACCCCAAGCCGAGCGCCCCGCAAGAAGTCCGTGGCCCTTACAAGCCGATTGCCACAGCCACTCCGGGGATCTTTGTCAGTGAGATCATGCCGCAGCTGGCCCAGGTCAGCGATGACTACGCCATCATTCGGTCGATGACACACCGCGTGCCCGTCCACGATGTCGCCAATCGAATGATGCTCGCGGGGCAGTCACTGCCCGATCGCGATGCCCCGGCGTTCGGTTCGATCATCACCAAGCTCAAGCCGGTCGAAGCTGCGGTGCCGCCGTATGTGTGGCTGCAGAAGTTCGGTGGAGGGGCGATGCCTCCAGAAGCGAGCTATCTGACGGGAGGGTTCCTGGGGATGGAGCACGCTCCGGTCCTGATCGGAGCCACTCATGACGATCACCCGGCGACAGCGGGATTTCGCGTCCGGGCCTTTGACCCGGTCGAGGGAGTCTCAGCCGCACGACTCCAGTCGCGGCAATCGCTGCTGGGCGAGATGAACGCAACCTTGGCCTCGCCTCAGCAAAGAGACCGGTACGCGGGATTCGGGGCCTACCAGTCGAAGGCCTTCGATCTGCTGCAGGGTCCCGCCGCCCGGAAGGCGTTCGACATCGATCAGGAGACAGCCGAGACCCGCGATCGGTATGGCCGCAATCCGCTGGGACAGAACCTGCTGATGGCCCGCCGACTGATTGAATCGGGCGTGCGGCTGGTCAGCGTGGTCGCCTGGACCGGGCTCGATCCGGGCGAGAAGTTCGTCAGCGTGGAGACCTGGGACATGCACGGGAATGCCGGGGTCAGCATCTTCGGCAACGGCTGGAACGGGCTCGGCGGGGCGATGCCGAAATGTGATCAGGGAGTCGCCACGCTGATCCGCGATCTGAAGGACCGCGGCCTGCTCGATTCGACGCTGGTCGTCCTGGTCGGCGAGTTCGGTCGCACCCCCCGCATCAGCCAAGGAGCCGGAGCCATCGGCCGCGATCACTGGCCCAATTGCTACTCCGCCATGGTCGCCGGCGGCGGCATCCGCGGCGGCCAGATCTACGGCTCCAGCGACTCGCAAGCGGCCTACGTCGCCAACCGCCCAGTCACTCTCGAAGACTTCACAGCCACGATGCTCCACACGCTGGGAATCGATCCCGCCACCCGCCTGAGCCCCGACGGGTTCTCCCGCCCGGCAAGTACCGGTGAAGTGGTCCACGAACTGCTGGCGTGAGACGCAGTGGGCCCGATCGCAAGAGCGGCACGGCGTCAGCCTGCCGAGTCTTCGCCACAGGGCAACCTTCCAGCGCACCCTCATCCAGCGAGCGGGCGGACGTCAGTCCCCCGTGCCAGCCAGAACTCCCGAGAAAGCCTCCCGTTCGCCACGAAGGAGTGGCTGGGGTCTGAGCAAAGCGAAGCCCCCAGCGAGGCGCGCGTACGACTTGAGTGAAGCGGCCACTCGCTCCGGCAACTTGCGCTCGGACTGGGGGCTCCCGTTGGTCGACCCCAGCCACCCAAACTCGACAACATCGCCTCAAACCCAGCCACGCACCCCGCCAACTCGACTCGGTGTGCCATGGCCACAGCTCTGTGTGGCCATGCCTTCGAACGGAGAGAATTTCGGCTCTCCGAGAAAAGTGCGTCGTCACGACCATCGAGCATGGCGACGCAAAGCCGTCGCCATGGCACCCGATCGATCATGGAATGTCACCATGCCACCTCGCCCCGCCATACTATACGAATTTTCGATCAGCCCCTGCTCCTTCTGCCCCAGCTCGTATCCTAAATTCGTACCCAACACCACAGACATTCAGATTTACGCAGGACACGAGCCTCATCCAATCCGAAAAGGCCGGTAGTTGAGCATAAGACTGTTTCTCTTGTTCTGGTCCACAGAATAGAACGAAGTTTTTCTTAACATTATCACCCGACAGAGATAAGCTGCTCCTAAAGGACATTCCATCGTACCCTAGGCTTCGTACGTATTCACACACCAATTGCGTTGGAACATACGACAATTCAGTGGCGTCGCTAGGCGTAGGCCTCGAAATTGCGTGAGAGAACTCCTTGACAAAATCTGAACGCCGTTTCATATCGGGTGTAAACTCCGGAGAAAACAAACTCGCTTGTTTTATGATCACTGATCCAGTGAGGTCAACAACATGAAGGTCTTTCACAAGCTCGAAGCATCCTATGCAAAGGTCATCTCCAACTTCGGGGCGAGTCTCATTGACTGCAGTTAGTTGATCCGCGGAAAGATACATGTACGACACACCAGCTGGGCTCATTCGATTGTTTTTCACCTTTCCGAGTGGCGGTGGCCCGAGCTCGCGTGCCACTTCCGCTTCAGTCCCAGTCGTGAGCTCCACCTTCAATCGTGACCTAAATAATTGAAGGCCTCGCGAAAGCGTTGTTGCCAGCTGCCGCAGAACAGGCTCGATTTCAGAAAGATGCTTGCGCAGACTCTGCCCAGGCATGTCGAAAAATCTCGCAAAGTACTTCGCCTCCTGTTGTAAAGCTTCCCAAGCCAATCTATACCTGTCAGGGGCGGCGCCGGGTGATCCAGTGCGAAGTCGAAGTGGCGTCATCCACCCGGCTCGCCCAAATATTTCAAATGCATCATCCACTCTATGGATTCCATGCCTTAGTAGAGCCGGTTTCAAAACCCTTCCACAACAACTTTCAGTTGGCAAGGCATTTGCATGAGTGTTGAGCAAAGGAGTGCTCAGTCATGCTCATCACGCTGTCGTGGTTTCCGTCCTATGGGCGGTA
>JBIIOI010000030.1:0-68456 GCA_044337025.1 Planctomycetaceae bacterium | reverse complement strand
CAAGGCCTCGTTCATGCCGCCTGCATGGTCATCGTGCTCAGACGGTTGTAGAAAACGACCATCCGGCGGCGACCCGCTTGAAAGCCCTGCAAACAGGTTTTGAAACCGGCTCTACAGGTACTCACGAACCCCTCCCACAAAGTCGAGGCTACGGAAGCGGTTGTGACCGGCTTGGCTTATACACTGATTTCACATCTGATGTGGAACATTCTCAAGTGGCCTGGCTCATTGATACCTACTCCAGAGCCGATCGGAATCATGCTCTGCTCAATAACAGTGGGCTTGGCTGTGTCATGGGGGGTTTCATCAGATTGGGTCTTCAAGATTCTAAGGTGGACTCAGATCACGAGGCGGCCCTCTACAGATTCAATTTGGCAAGCGTCGATTGACTACGGCCACCGGAAATATGGGGGCTTTGCGATTGTGACTTTTGATGATGGACGACGACTCTACGGGCGAATACGCGCTGTTTCATCGGATCAAGAATCTGGGCACATTTTCTTAACTTCTGCTCGATGGATACACCACAAAACGGACGATCCAATAGAACCAGGTGCGTTCCTTGTATCATTGAACAAAGTTGAATATCTTCATCTCATACCGCAGCAGGGCGAAAAACATTCCGCAACACAGACAAAAGGAGACTGAGCAATGTCCGATCCAAAAGACACCTCGAAACCCGGAGGTCAGGAGCCTGACAAGAATTTCATAGCCAATGAGGAGTCAATTCCGTATTCCCGAAGTGGGAGCTGGTTTGACTACGAAGACCAGTCGATTCCACCACCTCCTCCCCCAAATCCTCCTCCAGCACCACCGACGAACCAGAGGCATTAACTCACTCAAATTGCACTCGCTCGCATAATCAACACTCCTTGATTATGCGAGATAGAAGCACGCTACTTCGGCAGCTTCAGCAGCTGCCCATCCCGTTCGACTTCCCAGCTGAGGTCGGGTTGGGTCTCGTCGACGGAGTGAATGCGATCTCCGTTCTGGAACCCGGCTTTCTCGGCCTGTCCACCTGGAGCGACAAAGTTCACGACCGCCACTCCGGGCTCGGCGCTGTCGCTGGCTGCAGTGAGGCCGGGGGGGAGCGTGAATCCGGCGAGGTCAAAGGCGATCTGCTCGGAGGCCTGGGTTTCGCCGCGAATGAGATCCACGACCAGATGCCTGCGCGAGCTGCGGGTCCAGGCGATGAAGTCGTCGATCTCGGTCACCGGGGTGTCGTTGATCTTCACCAGCTCATCACCGACCTTCAGGCCCACTGACTCGGCGACGCCGCCCTCTTCGACTTTGGTCAGGCGGATCGTCTCGCCCAGCTTGCGGCTGGGGGACCAGCTGACTCCCAGGCGGCTGGGCAGCGGAGAGGCGGGGACGGTGCGGGTCAGTTCGTAGCGGCTGGCATCTCGAAAGGTGAGCGGCTGGGGCTCGTCCGCGAGGCGAAACGCGGCCATCGCCAGCGTCTCGCCGATCTTGCGAATCCCCTCGACGTTGAGCTTCTCGGGATCGTCCGAGGGGCGGTGATAGTCATCGTGCATCCCGGAGAAGATCATCAAGTACGGGACGTTGTACCGGTAAAACGAGTAGTGGTCGCTATCGTCCCGCTGGGACCAGTCGTAGTGGACCTTCAGCTGGTGCAGGTTGCTGCGGGTCAGGTGAGGCCGCAGGCCGGGCAGGGTGCGAATGCCGAAGGCCTCGACCTTGTCGTCCTGCATGCGTCCGACCATGTCGAGATTGAAATAGAACCGGACCTTCTGCCGGTCTCGAAGAGTTGATATCCAGTGCCACGAGCCGAGCAGCCCTTTCTCTTCGGCATCCCAGAAGGCGATCATCACGCTGCGGCGCGGGTGCTCTTTCGCAGCCAGCTGTTCGGCGATCTCCAGCAGGCAGCCGACACCACTGGCGTTGTCGTCGGCTCCATTGTGAATCAAGCCGATCGGGCCGCGGCTGTTGTCGGGGCGACCGAACCCGACATGATCGCAGTGAGCCCCCAGGACGATCCACTCTTTCTGGAGTTCCGGATCGCTGCCGGGCAGCAGTCCCAGCACGTTCTGAAAGCCACGCCCAAACGGCTGGCGATAATCGGTCTCGGAACCGAGCGGAGTACAGCCCAGTCGTTTCAGTTCCGCAGCGATGTAGGCCACGGTCGCCTGACCGCCCTGCGTTCCCGCTTCGCGTCCCTGGAGTGTGTCACTCGACAGAAAGGCCGCGTGGGAAGTCAGCTCGGGAACAGTAATCTCAGGAGGATTGTCTTCCGCCAGCGCGCTGCGGCCCAGGAGGCACTCTGGAAACCACAAACCACCAGCAACCAGGACCAACCAGAGGCACTCAGCCCCCGATCTCCTTCGGTGGCTCGGGCTTGTCATCTTCGTCCTGCATTCCCTTTTTGAACTCTGTGATCGATTTGCCGACACTGCGCATCGTCTGCGGCAGCCGGCTTCCGAACAGAAGCAGAGCAATGGCCGCTACGATCAGCAGCTCGATGTGATTGAACCCGAACATCGGTCACGACCCTCAACGGGGAACGAACAGGCGATCACCCAGCATCGCCAGCATCATACCGCGATGGGAGCGAGGACTGTTCGTCCCAGATACCCGTCTTGGCAGACAATTCAGTCTATCCGCTGAGTGGTTCAGACTCAAACTGACCTCCCCGCAATTGGGAAATTGGGGTAGTGGGTCCGTTTGACCGTCAGAATCAGCCGGAGTGCGCTAGCCCCCGGTTCGTGGGGCTGAGAACCGGACGCTAGCGCGTTCCGGCTGATGAAACTGACCCACTACCGAAATTGGCGTGCATTCTGAGCGTTACGGGGCATTGGGGAGTCCGCGACGCTCCGACGTCAGCGAATCCAGCACCACTCGCCAGGCAGCGAGCTTGTCAGTCAGGCTGCGGGCGGCGTGTGCGGGACTGGTCGAGGGCAGGCGGTCGTACGTGACGATCGAAGGGGGCACCTCCGGGCGTACATGACGCCGAAAAAGTGTGTCGGCCATCGATCCGTTGCAGTAAATCGCGGCGATGTCCGGATGCTCGCGGAAGAACCGGGCAAAATCGTTCACGGCGATTGAGTCCGTGGCGATGTCGGCATCCGCACTGCCGGGGCGGATGCACGACGCCAGGACATCCCAGACCGCAATTCCGGCGTTCCGGACAGCTTCCACGCGCTGCTCGTAAGGATCGAGATGATCGAATCCCAACAGGTTTGCCAGGATCGGCCAAAAGGCATTTCGCGGGTGACCGTAATAATGGCCCGCATTGAGCGATGCCTCGCCGGGCATGCTGCCGAGGATCAGCACGCGCGCGTCCGCGCGGGCAATCGGAGGAAATCCGTGAATCCTTGCCACCGGGCTCACTTGAGCTTGTAGCACATCAGCTGGTCCATATCGCGAAGATACAGACACCCATTCGCCACCACGGGGTGTGGCCAGGCCGGTTTGTCGCTCCGCGAAGGTTCAAGACGCCCGGTCTCCTGATAGCTCGCTGGAGTCGCCTTGAACATCGCGACCGGCCCCTCTTCGCTCCGCAGGATGATCTGGCCATCGGCGTAGACCACAGCTCCCTTGCCGACTGACCGGTTCTGCCACTTTTTCTCGCCCGATTTCAGCTCGATACAGGTCAGGATCGCCTCATCGGTTCCATAAACATGCCCGTCAAGCACGACCATGCCGCCGTGGTGACTCTTCATGTCTTTCGTGTGATAGAGCTGGTCAGCTCCGATCTTGTTGCGCGAGCCGGTGAGCTTGATCGCCGTTCCGCCGGTGCCGTAACCGGACGCGGCGAAGACGATGTCACCCGACACGACGGGTGACGAGCAGTTGGCTGTGCCGTTGGCGGGCGAGGTGTTCCCCCACAGCAGGTTCCCCGTTTTGGCATCGACGGCGATCAGAGCAGTATGCACAAAGTTGAGATAGATCCGCGTTCCGCCGAACTCGATCGGCAGAATCGATGAGTACCCCGTCTGCGGGTCCTGCTGGACCGGCGTCTTCCAGTTCAGCTTGCCGTTCGTCTTGTTCAAGCTGACCATCGCGGCCCCTTTGCCGCCGGGGGTGAGGACCAGATTGGGACCATCGATCAGGACTGACTCGCTGATTCCCCAGGTGATGTTATTGGCGTTGAACTCCTTGAGGATGTTGCCGCCCCAGACCTTCTTGCCGTTGGCCAGTTCCAGACAGGCCAAGTCGCCGTTGGCTCCCAGGACGTAGACCTTGTCCCCGTCGATCGTGGGAGTTCCGCGCGGGCCGTTACCCATGTTCTCGCGATAGGCCGAGCCGGTGGCTGTGGCCCACAGCTCTTTGCCGGTGGCCTCATCGAGGCAGATCGTCATCTCTTCATTGCCACGGTTTCCCATGCTGAGAATCTTGCCATCGGAGAGAGAGACGGACGAGTAACCTTCGCCCAGCCCGCTGACCTTCCACTTGAGTTCCGGTCCACCGGCGGGCCACTCGTCCAGCAGCCCGGTCTCGGTCGAGATGTTGTCGCGATTCGGGCCTCCGTACTGGTACCAGCCGGTTCCGGAGGACTTCGAAGCGGTCGATGCGGGGGCGGCTCCGGCGGGAGCCGACTTGGCGACGACGCGAGTGACCTTGCTCGCCGCTGCGGTGGTCAGTGTGACTTTCTGACCTGCTGCGAGGTCCGTGGTCTTGGCCGCCTTCCCATCGAGGGTCACCTTCGTCTGGGCATCGAGCTTGTACTCGGCCCCTTCTTTGGTCACCTGCCCCTTGGCGGTCGTGACGTCGATGGTCAGGGTCCCGGCGTCGGCATCGACGCTCACGACCACTCCCAGGACGGTAGCTGCTTGAGCCACGGTCGACAGCGCCAGCACCAGCAACGCACAGAGACAGAATCGAATCGCTCGCATCGCTCTCTCCCAAGAAAAAAGCCCAGGGGTTGCAACCCCTGGGCTTCAGCTCCTCGTGTTACTCACGCCAGCCGTGAGCGTTTCGGACGTTGATCATCGTTTCCAGGATATCGTTCCACGTCTGGGGATTCATCATCACCGAGTTCGGGAACATGCAGCCGTCCCAGCAGATGTGCCGGTAACGCTGGTGCGGGGCTCCGTCGACCCCTTCGCGGAGCCAGTACCCAGCCCGCTTGACGATGTCCAGCTTGCCGTTCGGGTCCTTGGCCTGGCAGTGACGACCGGTCTTGTCGTGGCTGCCGGAGCCGTGGACCGTGCCGTCGTTCTGAGCGACGTGGAAGTCAATCGTCCAGGGCCGCAGCTCGTCGGTCAGCTTGGTGTAGGCTTCATCGAAGGCTTCGGTGTCCTTCCAGTTGAACCCTTCGGGCAGCAGGGCGTGCTCGGGAGCGTTGTAGCCCATCAGATAGAGCAGCGTGTGAGCCATGTCAGCCTGGAAACCGAGGGTCTCCGGACGACCGACTCGCTCCAGCAGGTCGACCATCGTGACCCACGAGTGCATCCCGCCCCAGCAGATCTCCCCTTCGGCAGCCAGCCGCTCGCCGAAATCCTCGGCGATGTCCGCAGCCATCCACAGGGTGTCGGCGATCTTCCGCTGATTGCCGATCGGATCCTTGAGCCAGTCGCTGGGGCCGCAAGCTGTGTCGATGCGGACGACGCCGTAAGGGCGAATGCCGAGTTCGCGGAGCGTCTGGGCGATCTGACAGCCCTTTTCGACCTGCGTGAGGAAATTCTTGCGGCCTTCGCGTTCATCGAGAGCTGGTCCACCGCCAGTGGGTGGCCAGACCGGAGCTACGACCGAGCCGATTGTCAGGTTCCGCTTGTCGGCCTTGTCGGCGAGTCGCTTCAGGTCCTCTTCGTCGGCATCGATCGAGATGTGCGGGTCGTACAGAAACAGATCGAAACCGTCGAACTTCTGGCCGTTGACCGAGGCGTTGGCGGTCAGATCGAGCATCGTATCGAGATCGATAAACGGTTCAGCTCCCGGAGAGCCTTTTCCAACGACACCGGGCCAGGCGGCGTTGTGGAGTTTGGGGTAGTTGTTGACTTTCATGGAGGCGCCTTCAGCGAGTCTCAACGGAGCGGGGACACAACACCGGAAATCCGGACCTCCCGAACCGCATGTCCGGGCAAACGCCACTGTACCGAAAGGCGGTTCCGGCGACAAAGGTGGCACTCGCCTGCGAGTTGAACGCGGTGCCCACGTGAAAAGGATTTCCGTGCTGTTCGACCCAAGCGATGATCAGGACTCCCGGAGAAATTGTCGCCGCGATGGCAACCGATCCAGAGTCCACGCAAAATCAACTTTGCCCCGAAAATGCCCCGAGTTTATCAATGTCACCCTAGCGTGGGACTCACGGCGGTTCGCCGTAAGTCCTTACGCCATCAGGAGTGCCCACGACAGGACTTGAACCTGTACGAGTGTTACCTCACTAGGCCCTCAACCTAGCGCGTCTGCCAATTCCGCCACGTGGGCCGGGGGAATGGGAAGTAGGTTAGCAGCCGCTCGGGCGAGTTTCAATCGGATCGAGGCTGGTTTCGCGGTGCGGCTTGAGGTGCCCCTGATCAACGCGACCGACTGGGGTCTGGAGAGGGAGTCGTCCATTTCGGCCACCAGTTGTGCCGAGATCGTGGGTAGCTACGATCCGCTGGAGAATGGGTTCGACGACCAGGCCATCGACGTCGAGCCCAAACCAGTCTTCTTCGACCGCTGAGGTCGAGCCTCCGTCGGAATTGCGATGTTCAGAACAGACATGATCATGCTGCGGTTTCCAGGGATGATGGCCGTTGTCCTCGCCGGCTCCCTCGCCGCTGCGGGGGACTCGGCGCTGCCGGGGCATCACCCGCTGACGCAGGCTCAGGCGGGGAGTGTATTGCTCGCGGAGCTGCGCTGCGCCGCTTGTCATGAAGGCACTGCCCCCGGTTCAGTGCCTGAGAAGTCGGCGCCGGATCTGAAAGAAGTCGGCCAGCGGGTGTCGGCAGACTACTTGCGTCAGTTCCTGACGTCCCCTCAGAAGGCTCATCCGGGGACGACGATGCCCGACATGTTGGCGGGTGATTCTGAAGCGGATCGCTCACAGATTGCTGAAGCGTTGACTCATTTTCTGGTTGCGAGTTCGACGGCGGCCTCGATCGAGCAGACGGTGGGCTCGATTGATCGACAACTCGGGCAGTCGCTGTTTCATTCGATCGGCTGTGTGGCATGTCACGGTCCGCAGGAAGCTCGCGACACACCCGCGGCGCCCAATCCGATCGAAGAGGAGGAAGACGATGTCGTGGACCCAGCTCAGGTCGCCAGAAAGATGGTCAAGCCGAATGCCGTCCCACTCGGGCACGTCAGGGCGAAGTACAATGTGAAATCTCTCAGTGACTTCGTGTTTCAACCTCTGAAGGTGCGAAGCTCGGGGCGCATGCCCGACATGAAACTGACGCCGGCCGAGTCGCTCGCCATCGCGGGTTACCTGATTGGAGAGCCCGCCCCGCCAGAGAAGTCCTTGGTCCCCGACCCGACTCTGGTCGAGCAGGGCCGGAAACATTTCCAGGCCCTGAACTGTGCGGCCTGCCATGCCTTGCCCGGATTTCAACCGGCGCCGCGAGAGGTTTCGCTGGCGAAGGCGGACTGGAGTCGAGGTTGTTTGTCTCAGACAATCGATGCCAAACCAGGAGACAGGGCTCCACTGTTTGGTCTCCCGGAGGAGCAGCGCCTGGCCATCAAGTCGGCAATCTCGGCCAGCCCCATGACGGAGCCTGAGTCGGACAAGAACACACTGGCGAAGACTCTGACCGCGTTTCGCTGTGTGGCCTGCCACATCCGCGATGACTACGGCGGAGTGCATGATGCTCACAATTCCTACTTCGCGGGGAGCGAGCTGAAGCTGGGCGACGATGGCCGCATCCCGCCGCCGCTCACCTTGGTCGGAGCCAAGTTGCAGCCCGCGTGGCTGAAGAAGGTGCTGTTCGATGGGGAAACGGTTCGTCACTATATGGCGACCCGCATGCCTCAATACGGAACTGCCAATCTCCAGCACCTGCCGCCGCTCCTGAGTCGGCTGGATGTCATGGACGGACCGGAGATGAAACTCCCCAGCCCCGAGAGTCGGAACGACGCCGAACGTGAACGCGAGAAGCAATTGCGTGCCGCAGGGCGCGAACTGCTGGGCGACAAGGGAGTGAACTGCGTCGCCTGTCACAACTTCAATGGCAAGGCCGCTCATACGAATCAGGGGATCGATCTCCTGACCAGCTACGAGCGGCTGCAGCCGCAGTGGTTCAACAGCTACCTTCGCAATCCAGGAGCGTTTCGCCCTCGAACGGTGATGCCCACAGCCTGGCCTGATGGGCGTGCGGCCTTTCGGACGATCCTGGATGGTGACACGGATCGGCAGATTGAGGCGATCTGGTACTACCTGTCGCTGGGGACCTCAGCTGCTGACCCGTCCGGGATTCGAAGTGTCAGCACCAAGCTGACAGTCACAGAGCAGGCCCGCACCTTTCGAGGGCGGAGTCGCGTGGCGGGGTTTCGAGGGATCGCGGTCGGCTTGCCAGAGAAGCTGAACTACGCCTTCAATGCAGAGACCGGAACACTCTCTGCACTTTGGCGAGGAGACTTCATCGGCGTGAACTGGAATGGGCAAGGCTCCGGAGACTTCAACCCAGCCACTGAACCGATTGCACTCGCCCAGGATGTCTCATTCGTTCAGTTGACCGATGAGAACACGCCCTGGCCGCTGAAGCCGGTGATGACCAAAGAGGCCAAGCTCAACCCGAACCCGCTCTATCCCAAGAACGTCGGCTATCAGTTCGGCGGGTACTATCTCGACAAGGCCGCGGTCCCGACGTTCATGTACCGCTGCGGCTCGATCGGGATCGAGGATCGGTCGGAGGCGACCGGCTCGCCTGAAGCCCCTGTTCTCAAGCGCGTCCTGCGGTTCGATTCACCCGCGGCTCAGACCGTCTGGTTTCGAGCTCTCACCGGGGAGATCACCCAGGAGTCCGAACGCATCTATCGCAGCGGTCGACTGCGACTGACGATCCCCGCCACAGTGACCAAGTTGCGGGTCTTTTCCGCAGAAACCCCGCAACAGGAACTGCTACTGCACCTGGAGATCCCCCAGGGCCAGTCCTCTCAGGAGATGGTGTATGAACCGCTGGACAAGTAGTCGACGGCACCTCATCAGTCTGCTCCTTCTGGCCGTGCTGGCAGGACTGCGGCCCCTGCGCGCTGAGGAAGTCGGTGACCGCTGGGGGACCGAGGAACGCGAGCGTGAGTTCTATCCGATCGTCAGCATCCCGATCCCTCCCGAGACTGTCATTGAGGCCGGGGCCTTTGCGGTCATGCCCGATCAGCGAATGGCTGTGGGGACTCGACACGGGGAGATCTACCTCATCGACGGCGTCGACGCACCAAAGCCCGTGCCCAAGTTCCAGCGGTTCGCGACCGGACTCGACGAGATCTTCGGACTCGTCTGGAAGGACAGCGCGTTCCGTGTCACCCAGAGCTGTGAACTGACCCGCGTCAGCGACACGAACAACGATGGAGTGGCCGACCGCTTCGACACGATCTCGGATGCGTGGGGCTATGCGAACTACCACGAGTACGCGTTCGGTTCGAAGCCCGACGTCGATGGCAGCCAGTATGTGGCGCTCGGGCTGTCGGAGTCGTACTACTCGCATGCCCTGAATCGCGGCTTCATCATGAAGGTCGCTGCGGATGGCAAGACAACAGCCTTTGCCAGCGGACTGCGTAGTCCGGGCGGCATCGGTTTTGACGAGCATGGCTCGCTCTTCTATGTCGAGAGCCAGGGACCGTGGAACTGCTCGTGCAGCCTGAAGGCCGTCTCTCCCAACAGCTTTCATGGCCACCCCGCCAGCTTCGAGTGGTACAAGCACGCCCCGGAACTGGGCCCCGTTCCCGAGACGCCCAAGTCGGGAACCCGCATCGTCTCCGAGAAGGACCGCGTGAAACAACTGGTGCCGTATGCCGTGGTCTTTCCCTACATCCGCATGGGTCGGTCGATTACGGCGTTCTCCGTCAATCGGTCGGGCGGGAAGTTTGGCCCGTTTGAGAATCAGATGTTCCTGGGAGACTACACCCTCTCGATCCTGATGCGGGCCACGACCGAGCAGGTCAATGGTGTCTGGCAGGGAGCGTGCTATCCATTCCGCGAAGGGCTCTCGACCGGCATTCTAAATGTCGAGTTCACCCCCGGCGGAAACCTGCTGTGCGGTGGCACGAATCGCGGCTGGCCCGTTCGAGGCATCAAGCCGTACGCCCTGGAGCGACTCCAATGGAGCGGCAAGATGCCGTTCGAAATCCACCGCATCACGATTGAGCCGGATGGGTTCCTTGTGACCTTCACCAAGCCCGTGGATCGAGCCACCGGCGGTCTCGCGGATTCCTATCAGATCAAGGCGTTCACCCACCCGTATCACGGCGGCTACGGAGGTCCCGAAATTGAGGAGCAGCAGCCAGCGGTAAAATCGGTGTCCCTGGCCGAGGATGGGCTCTCTGCGAAGCTGGGCCTGGAAAAGCTCGACCGGGGGTTCGTGTACGAACTCGACCTGATCAAGCTGCGTTCACAAGACGGCGAGCCCCTGGTCCACCGCAATGCGTTCTACACGGTCAACGAAGTGCCAGTTCGATAGCCCGTCGATCCGCTCAGTCGCTCCTGCGGGAACCCGCCTTCCGTCGCGTCCGTGACTTGCTAGAATCTAATCAGTCATCTCTGATGGGTTCCTGCTCATGCTGCTTCCCCTGCGAAGTTCGGCTCCGCTGAATCGACGGACGTTTCTCGTCGCGTCCGGGGTGGGACTGTGCGCCGCGAACGGCCAGCTGAGAGCAGCTCCGGCTCCGCGTCAGACAGCCAAGTCGACCATCATGATCTGGCTCAGCGGAGGAGCCTCCCACATCGATACGTGGGACATGAAGCCGAATGCCCCGCTGGAATATCGCGGGACCTTTTCGCCGATTGCGACCAGCAGCCCCGAGATCCAGCTGTGCGAGCATCTGCCACTGACGGCGAAGCAGGCTCACCGGCTGGCGATCGTGCGTTCTCTGGGCGACCACGGACGCGGGACCGGAGATCATCACGCCGGTTACTACTACAACTTGACGGGGCATGCCCCAGACCCGTCGTTTCATCGCCTGCTGAATGCCCGGACTCCGTACCCAACCGACTGGCCTTCGATGGCGTCGGTCGTGGCTGCGAAGCGGCCGCCGCATCCGTCACTGCCGTCGGCGATCACGCTCCCTCAGAAGGAAGGGGCCCCGGAGTACACGCGGCCCGGCCAGTTCGCTGCCCGGCTGGGGATCGAGTACGACCCGGTCTTCATCGACGGTTCGCGCGACAAGCCGCTGCAGTTCCAGGTCCCGGCTCTGTCGCTCGATGGCAAGACTTCGATCGAGCATCTGCTGCAGCGGCGGGAACTGCTCACAGCCATTGACGACGCCGAGCGGGCCATCGAAATCACGGACGAACTGTCCACCTACAACAAGCATCAGCAGAAGGCCTTCACGCTGCTGACCTCACGCGAGACAAAAGCTGCGTTCGACCTGACCGCCGAGTCCCCCGAGATGCGCGAGCGGTACGGCAACGGCATCATGGGGTTGTCTCTGCTGCTGGCCCGGCGGCTGGTCGAGGCCGGGGTCCCGTACATCACGGTGTTCTACAAAGAGAACAAGGAACTCGACTCGCTGTGCAAGAGCGGCGGTGGCTGGGACACGCACGGCAACAACTTCAACTGTCTCAAGGACAAACTGTTGCCGGAGTTTGACCGCCCGTACTCGACCCTGCTGGCCGATCTGCACGAGCGGGGATTGCTCGACGAAACTCTGGTCCAGGTCTCCAGCGAGATGGGGCGCCGCCCGAAGATCGGCGACCCGCGTTCCGGAGGCGTCGGCGGGGCCGGACGCGATCACTGGACATCCTGCATGTCCGTCCTGCTGGCCGGCGGCGGAATCCGCGGTGGTCAGGTCTACGGAACGAGCGACAAGCTGGCTGAGTATCCCGCCGACAAGCCCGTCGCCCCCGAAGACATCGCGAGGACCGTGTTCCACGCGATGGGGATCGATGACCTGACAGCCCATGATCGCGAGGGGCGACCGTTCCCGCTGATGGATGCCGGTCGACCGCTCTACGAACTCCTGGGTTAACCCGCCATCAGCAAACCGGCGTTTGAGGTGAGCAACCGCAGATCAGCGGGAAACCGGTTGTATCCGCGATCGTCGGGACTCCCAGGAAATCGTTGAGCACCGACTCCGCCGTGCAGAAGGCTCCTTCGACCCAGGCCTGGTCGTTCGAGAAAGCCGACCCGGTGATAAACAGCGGGGCGTCGACTCCCCCCAGCAGCTGAGTCGGCTTGCGGATCATCTGCATCACATGACAGATGTCGTAGTGCGCCGCCCACGCGTGATATCCCGCTCCAAAGGGATTCAGCGAGAAGTCCATATACTTGGACTCCAGAGGAGGCGGGATGAGATAGGCCGCGTTCGCATCTCCGTAATGGACCTTGGCCAGTTCCAGCAGGACCATCTTGATCATCGTGTCGGTCGCATCACGCGGTCCGACCATCGGTTGATAGTCCTGGGACAGCGGAACGACTCGCCGCTGATCAATCGGTGTTTCCAGATCCTGCCAGAACTGCGTGAACTGCATGTCGTCATAGGATGCCAGCAGCCCGTACACAGGATTCGGGTTCCCAGGGCTGTTGTCTCCGAAGTAGTAGATCTGCCGCAGCGGAATGTCGGTGATCGTCGGACCGAACATGTTGGGCTCAGTCAGCCTGGGCGGGTATTTGGTTTCGTTCCACCACGGACGGTCAAAGAACATCAGAATGCGAAACGACGGCTGCAGCATGACGCTCTGCAGATACAGCTGGACCTGCGGGTCATTGAGCAGGTCATCCTTCCCGCTGTTGTCCAGATACCGCGTGGCCTCCGCGACCAGCTGAATGGAATTCGGCGGCATCGACAGAAACGCCACATCGGTCGTCGTGGGCGGCGTCGACGGGGAAAACGGATCACTCGCATCGGCCAGGCGATAGGTAATGTCCCCGTTCTCCAGCCAGATCGAATGCAGCCGGGTCTGTTGCGTGAGCGTCAGATTCACACCCTGGGCCTGCGCGGCGGCGAGAGCCTGCTGGTACAGCTGGTAGAAGACCTCGGAATAGCCGTCTGCGAGTGTCTTGAAGGAACCACCCGGTGCGAATTCGCCGTTGTAGACGGCGGCGTTTGCAGCGTTCCAGTTAATGACGTTCGAGGTATATCCCCCCGCGTCGTTGGCGTAGTCGTAACTCTCGTTACCCGCCTGATCGTACATGACATTCCAGTAGCCCACGTTTCCCGCGTTGGCTCCGGCGGGATAAACGAACGAATTGAACGACGGCGGCAGCTGCCCTGTCGAGTAGAACTGGCATTGATCGGACCGGTTCGAGACGGGAGCCTCCCCGGTGATTAGAGCAGAGATGTTCGTGAACAACGTCGCTGCGGGAGCCGCATTATTGCCGGGCGTGTTGTAAGGGGCGGGATTAGCCGCAGAGAGTTCCGATTGATAGATGTGCTCGCCACGCAAATACAGGAGCGGGTCGTCCGTCGTGATAAAGTCGACGATCTTTGAACTCAGCCCCAGAGCTTCGATCGTCTTCGTAACGAGTTGGTGACCTTCCAGCTTTTTGGGGTCCCAAAGAATGAACCGCATGCCTCCCGCTTCGATATGCGACTGACTTGTATCGTTCTGATAGTAGTAAGTGCAGATTCGCCCCGATGGAGCGCGGGTTCCTCCGCTCCCAAAATCATAGTTCCCCCAGTCGTACAGCGCGATCGTGTCGCCCGCGACTGCCTTGCCGCTGGTGACCAGCCGCCACGCCGTGTAAAGCCCCGAGGGACCAGCACCAAAGATTGAGTATGTGGGCACCGCAAGTCTCCTTGTCATGAGAAAGTTTCGAACCAATCAGCCCCGCCAGAATTAGACAGCGTGTCTGTGGGTCTGGCCAGTCTGGCAACGAATTCGAATCTCAGTCGAGGAAGATTTGAGGAAGACCGAGCCCTTACCCTCGCAGTCGAACTCGCCCGGGATTAAGCAAGTCATGCGGGTCCAGAGACTTCTTGATCCCTTCCATCACGCTCCAGTCGGGTCGACGCTGGCCCATGATGGGGAGCGGATCTCGATATCGCTCCGGTCCGCCGGTGAGACTGGCTGTGCCGCCGACGGAGCTGGCCAGTTCGACGACCTTGTCCCAGAACGCCGGGAGTTTGTCGGGGGCCATGTGCCGTTCGGTCAGCAGGGCATGCACGATTCCGCTGGCTGCATGGGACTGGACCGCCATTCCCTGCAATGTCAGCTGAGAGACAACTCCTGCCACCTGCGAAGGGGGCACGCTCAGGTGGGCGATCGCCTCATCGGAAGGTACCGAACAGAACTCGACAATCGCCGAGAGCATGGCGGTCGTTTCGTCGGGAGTCAGAACGAGCTCCTCGGCAGGCTTCGCCACTCGCAACTCCTGCAGAAGCGTCTGCACCTGCCAGCGAGTTTCCGCTTCAGAGCCCTCGACAATCAGGCACAGACCATAGCGCCCCGTCGGGAGCTTAATCGCCCCCGTCGACGCCAGTCGCTCGGCTCCCTTCGAGTTGTAGAGCTCCACAGCCACAGGGCGGGCCTGAGTCGTCACGAGCTTCTGCAGAGCGACCTCGGCCTCATCCGATCCATCGAGAGCCCACCAGACGATCTGCGTCGACTCAGGCATCGGCCTCAGCTTCAAAGTGACCTGAGTCAAGATCCCCAGCGTTCCCAGCGAGCCGATCAACAGCTTGCACAGGTCATACCCCGCGACGTTTTTGACGACGCGGCCGCCCGCATGGTACAGCCGGGCCTGTCCGTCGATCGCGGTCATCCCGATCAGATGGTCGCGAAACGTCCCCTGGCCAAAGCGACGGGCTCCGCTGGTGTTGGTCACGATCGCTCCCCCGATCGTGGCCAGCCCGGGCTGAGCGATATCGACTGCCAGCCGTTGCCGCTCGCTGGCCAGAAGCTGTTGCAGCTGGGCCACGCGGATGCCGGTCTCCACCGTAATCGTCATGTCACGGGCCGGATAGTCGATCACCCGCTGCAAGGGGGTCATATCGATCGACGTGACTTCGCGCCGCAGAGGGTATCCAACTCGCAATGCCGTCCGACCTCCCTCGGGGGACACAGCGCGGCGCAGGGGGACCGCATCGCTCTCCATGAAACTCTGGAGATGGTCAACCGACGTGGGAGTGAAGCTCGGCATGGAAGGCACCGGAGGGAGTTGAGACCCTCGCAGTCTATTGGGATTGCCCACCAGAGTCAGCCGTCCCGCGCGGGCCGTGCCCCTTGTGCGTCATGTGCATTTGCTTTTCGCGAGCCCCGCCCGAGAAAAACAGCCGAGAGAGCCCCTGAAAATCCAAAACTTGTGACCTTTGGTCGCCCGCTCGGTGAATGTCCGAGTGTGGTCAAGGAGTCTTCGGATTCGGCTCCGCCATCGGCTTGGGGCGCAGGACCAGAATGGCCAATTGGCGCATCCGACTTGTGGAGCGATGATTGTATAGCAGCTCGGGCGCTCGGCTGGCATTCGTCGCGTTCTGCGAGAACAGATCGACTTGGCTGGCAGGCTGCTGGACCAGGTCCTGAACAGCGGCTCGGGAGCCGGATCGACGGTTGATACTGTTCGTCTGATTCAAGGAGTTCTGGCGATTGTTGTAGGAGTTCTTGGCTGCGACTTCGAGAGCGGGAAAGACCTCGCCCGCGTTGCTGATGACGATGGAGTTCCCCGCGACGGTTGGCGGTTCGGCGGCAGGGGCCGCGTCAAGAACTCCAACCGCTTTGGAAAGTACTGGGTCCTCGAACTTCCGGCTGGGCTTCATCATTTTTCCGGCCACCGACTTCTCGGGCATCGCGATCTGCGGCATCATCTTGGAGGCCCGGGCTTCAGGCTGGGCCGGTCCTGGATCAGGTAGTGTGGCACCCAGAGCGGCAGCGGGGGCTGGCGGAGGCGACATCTCGCCAGCCTTGGCAAAAGGGTTTTCCAACGGCTCCTGCGTCTCCGGCAGCAGCGAGTTGGCATCGAGATTGGTCACCATCACTTCCAGGTTCTCGGGCGAGGCTGCGAACTGAACGAGTGCTTCGTTGAGAGGAGTTGGATCTGCGTCGACCACGATGACCCGCATCTCCTCCAAGTCCGAATTCGATTCCGTCTTTTCGGACTCGGCCCCTTCCGCTTCGGGGACCAACGGAACGATCCCATTGTCCTTAAGCAGCACTTCCACTTCAGAGAAGCTGCGCCGCACATCGACGACCTGATACTCAGCCAGCATCGCCTCGCCACCGACCTCGATCAGCTGGGTGATCAGTTCACCCGGATTCAGGCGGCCCTTTTGAGCCAGCGACTGAAGAAGTTCGGAGGGCAACTCGGTCGCTGCCACTCCGCCCCCGAAACCGCCGACCGAGTCACTCTCCGACGGTGCGTCCGTTTGCATCGCCACGAACGGACCGTTCTCGGGACCTGCGTCACCGCTATCGAATACTCCATCCGTGGCGACCGTAGCCGCCATTCCCGGAGCCATCGGGAATGGCGCATCGATCGTATCGTTGCTGGCGGAGAGCGGCTGATCCTGCTTCATGGTCAGTGGCAGAATCGCAGCCACCAGCAGGGCCAGCGAACAGGTCATCAGCACCAGTGGCATCCACCGGCGATGGGGTGAGGAGTTCTTGGTCCCTGGTCCCTGGTCACTGGAGAGGGGCAGATGGGCGTTGGCAGATGGCGGGTGGCCAGAGACGCCGTTCTGCTCCCCCCTCCCTGGCTCTCGTCCCTCGTCTCTCGTCTCACGCCCTGCCCTCGCCCGAATCGCTTCCATCACTCCGGCCCGCAGGTCGAAGTCGATCCCCTCATCGGCCAACTCAGAGAACCGCTGGCTCAGATCAGTCATCCCAGCCAGTTCGGCCCGCAGTTCGGGACTCTCAGCCAACAGACGTTCCACCTCCGCCCGCTCCACGGCAGGGAGTTCCCCGTCGTAAAACGCCGAAAGTCGTTCATCGTGACCGTGAGAGTTCATTGCAGGAGGGTTGAGGGTTGAGGGTTGAGGCGAGCCTGCGGCTCGCCGTGTCTGGCTCTAGGCCCTAGGCCCTAGGCTCTCGGCCTTTCTGTCCAGCTTCGCCCGCAGTTCCAGCCGCGCCCGGTGAATCCGGCTGCGGACGGTGCCGATCGGGCTGTGGGTCAGTTCGGCGATCTCTTCGTAGGGCAACCCCTCGATTTCCTTGAGCACCAGAGCGGTCCGGTAGTCCTCGCCAAGTTCGTCGAGGGCCTGACGCAGCAGCTGTCGGTCTTCGGAGGATTGCAACGCGTGGGTGGGGTCAGAGGAGGGGTGGACATCGTCCGGCTCCACCCCCGTCTGCTCGCGGATCGCGTCGAGCGAGGCTCCCGCCCGCACCCGCTGCTTCCGCTTGAGAGTGGCCGCCCCGTTCCAGGCGATTCGGAACAGCCAGGAGTAAAACGCGGACTCGCCGCGAAATGTCTCCAGCTTCAGAAATGCCTGCAGGAACGCATCTTGCGCGACATCCAGGGCATCATCCGCCGACCCGAGCAGGGTCTTGAGCGTCCGTACCAGCCGCCGCTGGTATTTGTTGACAAGCTCCCCGAACGCTTCCGGGTGACCGGAACGTGTGCGCTCGATCAGGAGTTGGTCGTCGGTGCTCACAGATGATGCATCCAGCCGATTCGACGCGGCGGTGCCAAGCCAAGTTCCCGAAATCGCGGGAATCTGATTCTCTTGTCACCGAAACCGGGACAGAGGTCAAGTGACCCGGGGTATTGGTACGCGGAGTTCGGTGGACTCAGCTTGGAACACGTCGTGCGAGCCCGACGGCGAACCTGGCCTCATCACGATGCTGACTTATCGAGCAACTCCACCGCACAAATCTCTGGCACGCTGATTGCACAACTTACCAACAACCGGTTCGACCGGATTCCTTGCTGGGGGGAATTCACGACGACTGGCCACAGGATAAGGATTGGCCTACGGGCCGTGACTCTTGACTGAAGACTCAACGTAACCTCTCAGCGCCACTGAGGTTCCAATGCTCGCTCGCACAAAGACCTGGGGTCTGGCCGGATTGGCCATGCTCCTGACCGGAGGTGTTCCGGCCTTCGCAGAAGAAGCTGCAGCTGCTGCTACGGCTCCCGCTGCCCCTCCTTTTGACTCTGGAAACATTGCCTGGATGCTGACATCTTCGGCACTAGTGCTGATGATGACGGCACCAGGACTGGCCTTGTTCTACGGAGGACTGGTCCGCAAGAAAAACATCCTCAGCGTGTTCATGCAGTGCCTGTTCCTGATGGGGCTGATGAGCGTCATCTGGGCGTTGTATGGCTTCTCGCTCTCGTTCGGGGGAACCGGCGAGTGGATTGGCAATCTGGATCACGTCCTGCTGAAGGGAATCTTGCCGACTGCTCCAGGTGACTGGCCGGCTCAGGGAACGACGGGGATTCCCAAGGCGCTGTTCATGGCGTTCCAGGGCATGTTCTTCATCATTACTCCGGCTCTGATCTGCGGAGCCTTCGCCGAACGCATGAAGTTCAGCACCATGTGCGTCTTCATGGTTCTGTGGGGAACTTTCGTCTACTGCCCGATCGCTCACTGGGTGTGGGCCGATACGGGATGGCTGTGTGAATGGAATACTGCTGCCAAGTTCCGGGCGATCGACTTCGCTGGCGGAACAGTGGTTCACATCACCTCGGGAATCTCCGCTCTCGTCTGCGCCCTCGTGATGGGCAAGCGGCTCGGTTTCGGCCAGGAGCCGATGCCTCCGCACAACCTGACTTACACCGCCATCGGTGCCGCCATGCTGTGGATGGGCTGGTTCGGCTTCAACGGCGGGAGTGCGGTTGGCTCCAATGCCCTGGCTGTGAACGGAATGATCTCCACACACTTCGCAGCTGCGGCCGGTCTGATGGTGTGGGCCGGGTTGGAGTGGCTCCAGCGAGGTAAGCCCAGCGTGCTGGGTGCCTGCTCGGGAGCTGTGGCGGGTCTGGTGCTGATTACACCAGGCAGCGGAACTGTTACTGCGATCAATGCGATGATTCTGGCTGCCATCGGCACATGCGTCTGCTACTGGGCCTGTACCACCCTCAAGTCCAAGATGAAGTACGACGACTCATTGGATGCCTTCGGCGTCCACGGAGTCGGCGGCATCACCGGTGCGTTGCTCACGGGTGTATTTGCCACCCAGATGGTCACCAATCCCGGACGCCCGATGGGCGGAGTGGACGGCAACTGGGCACAGCTCGTGCCCCAGGCTGTGAGCGTCGTCGCCGCACTGGCGATCGGAGCGATCGGCACGTTCATCATTCTCAAGATTCTGGATGCCACAATGGGTCTGCGAGTTTCCCAGGATGACGAAATCCAGGGTCTCGACGTCACCCAGCACGGCGAAGAAGGCTACATCTTCTACTAAGGTCGAAGGTGTCCGCCGGGCCACGTTCGCCAGAACGTGGATTCAAAACTCAACGTCCCCACGCTCTGGCGAGCGTCACGAACTTCGGAACCGTACTCATGAAGAAGATCGAAGCGATCATCCGGCACTTCAAGCTGGAGGAAGTCAAAGACGCCCTGATGCAGGCGGGAGCCCAGGGGATGACGGTCACCGAAGTTCGTGGCTTCGGGCGTCAGAAAGGCCAGAAGGAGCAGTATCGCGGCGCCGAGTATGTCGTCGATTTTCTCCCCAAGGTGAAGATCGAAGTCATCGTCCCCGATGCGGACAAATCGACGGTCGTGGAAGCGATCCTGCGAGCCGCCCGCACCGGGAAAATCGGCGACGGAAAGATCTTCGTATCCACCGTGCCGGATGCCATCCGAATCCGAACCGGCGAAACGAACGACGGTTCTCTCTAACGGAGTCCTGTCCCCGCTTCGGCGGGAATGTTTCTCCCCCTTGTTGCAGCGAGTCAGGCACGGTCTAATTCGTCTGCGACTCATCCCACACCCCAGCTGTCCACTCGTTGGACTTACAGGACGGAAGTCATGAAGAAGGTTGAAGCAGTCATCCGGCATTTCAAGCTGGAAGAAGTCAAGAACGCCCTGACCGCCCAGAACATCGTGGGAATGACGGTCACGGAAGTCCGTGGATTCGGACGCCAGCGCGGCCATAAGGAGCAGTATCGCGGTGCGGAATACACCGTCGACTTCCTGCCCAAGCTGAAGGTCGAACTGGTTGTCGAAGACGCGGACGTCGAAAAGGCCGTGAAGATCATCATCGAGTCGGCCCGCACCGGTAAGGTCGGCGACGGCAAGATCTTCATCACGCCGATCGACGAAGTGATCCGCATCCGCACGGGCGAGCAGGGCTCCACAGCCATCTGATCCCGCGGAAAATCCAATGCACCAAGGCTCGGGAGTCCCCCGAGCCTTTGGTCGTTTACACTGGCACCGGTTTCCGTCCTCGCGCTCGAACCCACTGATGAACTTTTCGCCCGAAATCGTCGCGGAGTACCGGCTGCGCTTAGCGGAGATCCGAGAGCAAGGACGCCAGCTGTTCGAAAGTGGTGCCCCCGGAATCCCCACGGCCGCCAGCCTGAGTCAGTCGTACGACAAGCTGGTGCTGGATCTGTGGAATGACACGCTGAAAAACACTCCGCAGGAGCTCGCAGACAAGATCGCGACCCATGGAGCCATCGTGGCTGTGGGCGGGACCGGTCGCGGCGAACTTTGCCCGTACTCCGATGTCGACCTGCTGTTCCTCGATGGAGGCCCGGCCTCCGCCCTGTTCAAAGAGGCCTACGACCGGATGATCCGGTCCTGTTGGGACGCCAAGCTGGAACCGGGAGCCAGCCTGCGCACGATCCCCCAGTCAATGGAAGACTGTCGCACCGACCCGAAGTTTGCGTCTGGACTCGTCGAAGCCCGGCTGCTCTGGGGCTCGCAGCCGCTGTTCGAGAATCTGCAAAAGACCTTTCGCCGCGAGATCATTCGCAAACGCACCCGGCAGTTCATCGACGAGTGCATCCAGTGCCGCGAATCCGAGTGGAAAGATGGCCGGGCGGTTCAGGAACTGGAGCCCGATGTCAAGAACTCCTCCGGAGGGTTACGTGACCTCCACCTGATCCGCTGGGTCGGATTTGCCGTTTTCGGAGTCGCCGACATCGATTCCCTCAAACTGCAGGGAGCCCTCGAGAAAGATGAGGCTCACGCTTTGAAGCAGGCCTGGGAGTTCCTGACCTGGCTGCGCATCAACCTGCACTATCACAGCGGGCAGGCCGAGGAGAAGTTCTCGCGCGGCGAACAGCTGCGGATTGCTCAGGAACGCGGACTGGAGGACGTGGCTGGCCAGCGCGGCGTCGAGCGTCTGATGCGGGAATATTTTCAACACACCTCTCGGGTCGCTTCCATCGCCCGCCGGTTCGTGGCTCGCAATCGTCCGCGCTCGCTGATGACTCGCGTCCGAAACTATCTCGTGGGCCACCGGGCCGAAGGTGTCCTGCATGTGGGCGAGGTGGTCGATTGCTCCCATCGCGGATTGCCCGCAGTCACCCGCAGCCTCGACACGATGCTGAAGGTCTACCGGCTGTGTGCCTCGCAGGGACTTTTGCCGGGACCGACACTCGAAGAGGGACTGAAGCGGGCGGCTCCGAAGTTTCGTGGAACACCGATCACTCAGGCCGAGGCGGGCCGGTTCCTCGACATCCTGAAGTATGGCGAGGCGCTCCCCCAGATCCTGCGCAGTATGGTCGAGACCGAAGTGCTCGATCTGATTCTGCCCGAGTTCACGCGCATCCGCTGCCTGCTGCAGTTCAACCCCTATCACCACTTCACCGTCGACGAGCACACACTGCGGGCCATCGGCATCGTCACTCGGTTCCCGGACGAGAGCGGGCCGCTGGTCCAACAGGTTTATCGCGAGCTGCAGAATAAGCACCTGCTGCACCTGGCCCTGATCCTGCACGATATCGGCAAAGGGTTCGAAGAGGACCACTGCCTCGTCGGCGAGCGGATCGCCCACGATGTGGGAAAGCGGTTCGGACTGCAGAAAGACCAAACTGAGCTCTTGGCTTTTCTCGTGCGCTGGCACCTGGAGATGGCTGACATTGCCTTTCGCCGGGACCACACCGATGAAGCCGAGATCGTCCCGTTCTCGCAGAAGTGTGAGTCTCCTGAGCGTCTGCAGATGCTGTATGCCCTGACCGTCGCCGATGTCACAGCTGTCGGCCCGGGAACCTGGAGCCACTGGAAGGCCCTGCAGCTCGGCGAGTTCTATGACCGCTGTTTCGTGGTCCTCAGCGGCCGCCACTACGGCGAGTACGAAGCGGCCCGACTGAAGCGAACGACGGCTGAAGTCGGCAATCGCCTGTCGAGTACCGCGCCCGAAATCGCGCCAGTCTGGATCGAGTCGGCGATGTCCGACCTGTCCGCGTACTACCTGACCTGTACCGAATCGGATCGCATCGCGGCGGACCTGCGAATCCTGCACGGACTCTCTGCGGAGAATGTGATTGTCGACAGCCTGTACGAGCCCGCGACTGGGACGTGCGAGTATCGCATCTTTACGCGAAACACAGCTGCGGCGCAGGGCTGCTTCCACCGGCTGGCCGGTGTACTCACCGCGATGCGGCACCGCATTCTGTCGGCCGCCATTAACACGACGCAGCAGGGGGCGGTCATCGACAGCTTCCAGGTGCGGGACCGCGACTTCGATGGCGAGCCGACGCCCGATCGCCGGGAGGCCGTCGCGCGAGCCATGCAGGATGTCCTGCTTAAGAAGTTTTCCGTCGAAGAACTGTTCCGAAGGAACCGCCGGTTTGGGGCCTCTCGACCGACACGGACCGGCGGCGAACTACCGACGCGCGTCCGAATCGACAGCAGTTCCTCTGAGTCGCGAACGATCGTCGAAGTCTTTGCCCACGACCGATCGGGTCTGCTGTACAGTGTCTCGAAGGCCATTCATGACCTGAATCTATCGGTCGACCTGGCCAAGATCGCAACGCACCTGAATCAAGTTCTCGACGTCTTCTACGTGCGAGAACTGGATGGCTCCAAAGTCATCGGCGAAGACCGGCTGAGGCAGATTCAGACAGTCCTGGAGGCGAAGCTGTCGGAGTTCGAGAACACGGGCTGGAAAGAGTTCGCCTGATCGTTGAACCCTGCTCGCCAGATCAATTGGACAGCGGCGTTTCAAACTGATGCTGTTTGACCGGGCCGGACGCATTGCCCATTCGTCCCGATCCCAGGACTGGGGCGGCTCCGGTTCCGTCATCGACCCCCACCTTAAATCGGTGCAGGATGGGACTGATCGGACACAGAAATGTGTTGATTCCTCCACCAGCGAAGAGCAGCCCCACAGGCCGTCGATCCGGGTCCGTGACCACGAGCGAGCCGGAATCTCCCGGTCCACCGAAGGCAGGCAGTCGAGTCGCGGTGCCAACATTGATACAGCTACGGAACCGGGCCAGTTGACCGCCACCGAAGTTGATCACAGCCTCGGCATTCAAAGTTCGAATCTTGCCTTTTGTGAATCCAGTGGTCCGACCGCACTTCTGCACAGCCATCCCCACAAACGGGCTCTCCTGAGGAGTTCGCTGAGGGACACCATAGCCGACCAGCGGCGTAGCCACATCGACTTGACCGATTGGGCTCAGCCCAACTGCAGCGTCGATGATGTTGATTGGAGCTGTGGGAAAGTTCGCCGCTCCTGTGAAGAATTGGAATCGCTGAAAGTCATGCAGTGTCGCGATGACATCCGTCGGGACGATCAAACAAACGATATCTCCCTGTGACGGTTGCACGAGCGGATCTCCGATCGTTCCTCCGTTCGATTCTCCGTATACGTGACAGTTGCTCAAAACATACTGGTTGCCAGCCCGGTCTCGGCAGCGACAGCCGAGTGTTCCCGACGCGCAGATATCTGTCTGGTTAATCGAAGAGACCCCGATCGGTACCGGGCGAGTAAATCGACGCGTGGGAGGTCCGACCTGTCCTGCGGCATTCGGCTTGATGGGACCAGTTGCCAGACTCGTCGTCGTCCCCTCATCGTTTGACAACTCGGGAATATACGATCTCCCGTTCTCATCCATGATGACTCGTGACATTCCGGGTCCCGCCTTGAGTTCACCCGAGACGGTGACTTCTACGGGGATTCCATCGATCTGCCCCGGCAGCTTCCGTGACATCCCGCCACGGGCGGCGAAGACCTGAATCACGAGCTGACCGTTTTCATTCTCCGACGTGCCGGCCCCGACAACCGCTCCTTCGTGCTTCGCGACCAATTCCGGGGTCACGCGATCCTGAACTCGCATCACCTTCCGCATATCGCCCCAGGTGTAAGCCTTGCCTGGGACCTTGACGTCATCAGCGGGCGGCTCATTGCTGAGATCGGCGGGCTTGGTGAGCGTAAATGCCCGCCAACGCAACGTGACTTCGCTGGGCTTGATTTCCTTCAAAGACTCCTGGCTCTGCAGGATCACTGTCTTGACGGGTGTCTGTTCAGCCGCTTCCAAGGTCCGCTTGGCAGGCACCATCTGCAGGTAAGGAGTCTGCTCGGTAAACTGACCTTGTGATTCGGCCAGCGTCAATCCGGGAACAGATGCCCCATCCACAACCAGCACCAGCTTCCCCGCGATGTCGCTCTCACTCTTATTCTTCAGCAAGACCTTCGCCGCGACTGTCTTGTCCCCTTTGAGTTCAAACTTCTCGCGGTAGATCAGCTCCACCTGATCGGTCACTTCCCACGGACCTTTGTCCTCAGCCTGTTCCGATTCGGGCACCAGTGTCAGCCCCTCGGGGGCCTCGACAGGCTGAGGCCCACCGGCAGCTTCCACGGGAGTGGGCTCATTCGTCCCATCGACCGGTGTCGGTTCGCTCGACTGGCTCGCGGGCTTGGCGGGGTCCGCCGCATGCGCCGCCAGCAACAGCGTCCCACACGCCAGACAGACAATACTCAGACGGATCCAGGACCGAGACATGGGGAACTCCATCTTCTTCAACTCAGGCTGACGCCCATGGACGCACAGGAACCGATCCGCACGATTGAAGCTGAATGTGTCATCGGCCATTTCACCGACTCAATCGTCTCTAACGGTATCCAGCGCCCGAGAGGGGGTCAAGAACTTCACCTACTCCTCGGAACAATTCGAGCAACAATCATCACCGTTTCAAGTCGACAAGTTTGACTACTTTGCCTGAGCAGTAGCATGGGCGTCCCGCCCATGTGTGGATGACCGATCCCAAAGTCAACACGGGCGAGACGCCCGTGCTACCAGCCCATGAAACCCCTGCCTGTTAAACTTTGCGGACTGTATCGATTGCAACGATTTCGAAGCCTGTTACGTTGCCACAAGCCGTTTACAGGCAAGAGTTTCTGGAAAATAGGTCAATCCGGAACTTCGGGATTCAAATGACTGATCGTTGCATTCGACACCAGCCGAATTTCTCTACTGCGATGTGATCTCTGTCCCCAGTGGCATTGATCCGGGGAGCGGGTCGAAAGGCCAGATGCCCCAGGCATTACTGAGCTCGTATCAGCTCATCATCGACAAAGACCCAGGGAGGGGGGGCGATGTCTCGTATCCAATTGTCAATTCCTGGCGCCATCTTGTGCGCCGCATCACTGGCTCAGGCCGCAGTCGCCGCGCCGCCCGCGAACGATCAGTCCGAAGGTCGGGTTTCGATGGCCAGCTATGGCCAACGATCCTCGAACATCCGGACGGTCGGTCACGAGATTCAACCCGCCGGTGGCGAGGTCGTCGTCCAGGCGCCTGGCGCTGCTCCGGCGATGAATCCGTACGGGGTCAACGTCGGTCAATATCCCCAGATGAATGCTCCTCTGTACCCCAGCCCGGTGCAAAGCGTTCCGACCTGGACCGGTGGCTCGGTCATTACGAACCAAGCCTTCGCACCCCACGAGCTGCTCTACCCGCATGACTACCATGCGATGTACGGCCCGTTCTACTACCAGGTCAAAGGCTGCTGGCTGTGGACCCCGCTCGGGATGCGTCAGCACGAGCGTTGGAAACTGCAGGGCACCGAAGTGAAGGTGAAGTACCGGTCCGGCTATAAGCTGTTCTCGGGATTCCACCCGCCGGTTTCTCACTAGGACACGCTGCTGAAAGTATTTGAGCCGGTCGCAGGCACCGCCGCAGCGGCGCTGAGGAGAACAGGTCTCCCAGCCCCATCCAATCCACTCAGTCTGGAAACTCCAGGAACTTCGAGATGATCACATTTTCTTTTCGCCGGAGCATCTCACTGGCGTATGCCGGGCTGCTCGTCACTTGTGCTTTCGTTGCGGCCTCCCGAGCCGATGACTCGGAAGGAGTCGTTCGTCTGGGTGACGCCGAAGAAGAAGGCGTCGTTCAGGTCCGTAGCGAAGCGGAAGAAGTGGTTCGCGGTCAGAACAACCGCCGCCAGATGCGACGGGCCCAGAACTGCCCGCCGCAGAATTGCCCGCCGCAGCAGCAGTACTGTCCCGACTATTCACAAGGCTTCTCATGGCATGACTGCCCCGGGAAGGACGCGTTCGACAGCTGGCTGGTCGGTCAGTGCATGACCCACCGGTGTCGGCAGCAGATGGCCTCAGCTCACCTGCGTGACTCGCTGCGAGAAGATTGCCACGAGAAGTGTGCCTGGGCTCGCTGCAAGTTCGGCTACTTCATCCCCACGGGAGCCTGTGGCAAGGGCGCTCCGCCGTTCGGCCACTATTCAATGGTCTACCCGGTCAATCCGGCTCACTTCGATGCCCGCGATGGACAGGTCTACGCCGCCCAGGGTTACGGAGGCCCGATCTCTGTCCCGATGGCTCCGGTCGTGAACCACACCTACAACTATGGCTGGGGAATCCCCAGCAGCCGGCTGACTCCGATCTCGCATCCGGTCAGCCCGGCCCAGGCCGAGGCCGCTCGTGCGAACGGTGCTAATGCTTACGATCCTCCGTTTGCAAAGCACTAGGAAAAATCGGGAGTCCGGCGGGATCAATCGATCAAGCTGGGCTCCCTGTCGTCGTCGATGACTCAGATAACGGATTGAACTGAGAACTCGCATCGCCCCCCAGGCGCTGTCACCCGGAATGAGTTCTCTGCCCCACCAGCCAAGCTCAGACAGGATGTCGAAACATGGTGCGCACTTGGACAATGGCCCTCCTGACGATGGGAGGCTTGGCGGGGCTCAGTACTCTCCCCAGCCAAATACAGGCTGATGAGGGTGAGGCCATCATTCGCATCTGCGACCGGGTTCCAGGTGAAGCTGGAAACGGGCACGCTGCCGGTGGAGGCAATTGTCCTCCGGGAGCCAGCCACGGAGCCACTGGCTGCCCGACCTGTCGCTCGGGATCTCCCTGCCGTACGCATGGCGGGTACTACGGCTGCGGTTATGGCTACGGCTACTGCGGTCTGGGAATCATCCGACCCGGTGGACATGTCCATCAGGCCCTCGACTGGTTCAATCCGCACGGCATGTGTACTCACTCGCCAGACCACGGCTGGGCTCCTCCTGCCAAGATGCACACGCCGCATCCTCAGCAGGTCGCCTATCGCCAGATGTTCCCGGCTTCGTGGACCGGCCAGCCTGGCGCGGGAGTCGTCGGCGGACCTCGGCCCGTGCAGATCTACATGCCGACCGACACGACTCAACTCGGATATACCTATCAGGCTGTGCCACGCTGGCATGCTCAGCGTGGAATGGTCCCCGGAGTACCCGATCCACGTCAGTGGCATCGTGAGCTGTGCCAGGGCCAAGGCCAGAACTGCCCGAACTGCCGCAACGGACACGCCGGTGTGAATCACGGCGAGCAGATCATCGAAGAGAAGGTGATCGAAGGCCCGGTCGACAACGCCCAGCCTCAACTCGTTGATCCGCAACCTCAACTCGTGGATCCGCAGCCCAACGTGGCTCCGGAACCACCCGCCGAGCCGAAGCCTGCTGCGGCCGCTCCGCTGGAAAAGGCCGAGTCCCCGAATCTGCAGCGAATCAACTAGAGCATTCTGCTCTACCGTGTGCGGACGGATGGAGGCAGATCTTGGGCAAAGTCCTCGAGACCGCCCGCGAGAACCCGCACGCTCAGTGGAAAGTTGCTCCAAGTCGCAGCCTGGTCGAATCTCGACCGCCAGAGTTGCTACAGTACCCTCCGTGATGCAGGACGCACGTTGCTTCGGCAACCGCGTCCTGTATCCATTTCCGGGAGTCGCCAGTCGGCCCCACTGCCCGTCACCAATCGGCGTTACCTCTGCCAACTGCCCATTGGTGTTGTCACTGCCAGCTGCCCACGGCCCTGCACCCTCGATGGCCCACATCACTTCTGACATCTCTGCAGCTGCCGACGCCCTCAAACGGGGCGAACTGGTGGCCTTCGCCACGGAGACCGTCTACGGGCTGGGGGGAGTGGCTCTCTGGCCCGGAACTGTCGCAAGGATCTTCGAGGTCAAAGGGCGACCAACGTTTGACCCGCTCATCGTGCATCTGCCGGAGCTGAGCCATGTCGAGAGATACGTGACTCACATTCCGCCCGTGGCCCGCGCGCTGGCCGACCGCTTCTGGCCCGGACCGCTGACGCTCGTCCTGCCCAAAGTCCCCGGGATCCCGGACTTGGTCACATCCGGACTCGGCTCTGTGGCTGTGCGAGTCCCAGCTCACCCGATGGCTCTTGAGCTGCTCCGTCGAACCGGGCTCCCCGTGGCGGCTCCCAGCGCCAACCTGTTTGGACGCGTCAGCCCGACGACTGCCCAGCATGTGGCGGATCAGCTGGGAGATCGTATCGACTGGATTCTGGACGGAGGTCCCTGCACGGTCGGTGTCGAGTCCACCGTACTCGCGATCCCCGACTCGGGACCGCCGACCTTGCTTCGTCCCGGGGGCGTCACGGTCGAAGAGATCGAAGACCTGATTGGCCCCGTACTGACGCCCGGCCATCAGGCCCACGACAGCGAGTCTCAACCACAAATCGCTCCCGGTCAGCTGCCCCAGCACTACGCTCCCACGACGCCGATCGTGATCGCGTCTGACGCACCGGGTGCCGAACGCGAACTCGCATCACGAGTCGGAGCCCTGGCCTTCCACACCTGCCGGGACGCCGACCGCTTTGCGGCCATCGAGATCCTCTCTCCCAGCGGCAATCTACGCGAAGCGGCCGCCAACCTGTTCGCGGCGATGCGGCGTCTCGATGCCTTGGGGCTCGACCTGATCATCGCCCAACCGTTCCCCGATTCCGGCCTGGGCCGCGCCATTAACGACCGCCTCCGCCGGGCCGCTCATCGTTAAACAAGCCCGTTCAGCTGGACATCGACCCCATCTCACTTCGAGGCAAAGTTCCACTGCGGGCAAGATTCAGCGCTCAGCGCGACTCATCATCCGGGTCGACGTACCGCGCGAGGTTCTTCGCGAGCCGGTCGGAGTCAAACAGAACGAACGTTTCCCGGAACGACACCGTAGCGATCTTCGATCCGACTTGTCCCAGACACGCCAGTTGATCTTTCGGATCGACTTTCAAGCCTCCCGGTTTCGTCCAGATCTCTGCCGTGTCATCCCCGGCCTTGACTGCCAAAATCGTCTTGTTGGGGCCATCTTTCAGCGTCTGATCGGTCGGTCCGCCGGGTCCGGCGAATGGCGAATTGGGGCCAATAAAGATGTGATAGCTCGTCTTCCCTTCCGGCGATGTCCCGTACGTCGAAGGCATTTTCGCGATCAGGGTCTGATTGTGTTCGCTGTCCCACGGCTCATCCAGATGGAACTGCTTGTAGAGATCGTCTTGTTTGATATAGGGAAGAAGGTGAACCCGCCAGCTGAGGCCCACTCCAGTTCTCTTGTCGCCTTGACCTCCATTCGAATCATGGGCCGGAAAGTGTCCGTGAGAGAAGAGATGATTCCACATCGCCATGGCGATCCACTCCAAGCTGTCGCGCGCCCCGCGTTCATCTTTTGTCCCCAGCGATCCTTCCAGGTAGGGGCGGACGATGTTGGCCAGGTCTTTCATCTCTTCGGGCTGGGAAATACGAACCCAGGCCATCGTCCCCGTGGTTCCGGTGGTGTGGCTTTTCACCGTCTTCGAAATCAGGCTCAGCAGCCCCTCGGCTCCGGGAGTACTGCTGAGTCTCTGCACGAAGGGCTCCAACTGGCGATCAGCCTGTCGAGTGAATGCGTCAGAGAGTTTTGACGCGATCTTGGTCGCTAGCTCTTCGGAGCTTGTCAAGTATTGCAACTCTCCAAGCGTGGGACCGTTTAGATCCAGTGCCATCTGCACGAAGCCAGCGTCCTGAGCCATCGTGGTCAACTCGGCTCCCAGCCCCGCAACCCCTTCCTTGTCATCCCGGTTCGCCTGCAATTTCGAGAAGTCGATCGCAACGGCAACATCTCGGTCGGTCAACGGGCGAATCTTCTCTACCAGCGGACAGATCTTCTTGGACTCGGCCGACAGAATCTTCGTTAACTCACCGGCGTGCCCCAATACCAGAGTCTTGGGCTCCAGCAGAGAAAAGGCCGAGCCATTGGTTCTCTCATAGAGTGTTCGCTCACCGATCTTGGTCTCTTTGACATCCTGGTCGTAGTCGAGCAATGCGGACAAACCCTCCTGAAAATCGAAAGATTCTCCAAAGTGAAAGGCGATCGTCGGATAGATCTGCACCTTTCCATCTTTCTTCGGCGACCCGGTACTTTGCATCGCCAGATCAACCAAGTCCTTAAACGTGACCGCGATCGACATATACTCGGCTTTTCGATAGGGAAATACTGGCAACTGTAAGAACATCTCCGCCTGACTCAGTTCTTGACCGAAATCGCGTTCGATGACCGGATCGATATTCAGTATCTCCGCCACGACCGACTGAAAGGGAGGCGCGGAATGCACTCGCGACAGACGGACAACAGCGATCGCCATCGCGTCGCCTGGGACATGTTCAAAGGTCACCGGGTCGACGGTATCAACCACAGGGGCCGACGCAGCGACGGGCTTGACCTCTTCGGGAGTCGGCGGCGGGGAACTTGTCTCAGTCGCAGGCGAACCAGTCAGCGGAGTGGAAGCAGGCTGTGCTGCCGCAACGACCTGAGCAGATTCCATGGCCGGCGGAACCGGTTCCGTGGCGGCCGGTACGGGAGTTGGCGGCGGCGAAGCAGCCACAGCGGGAGCAGCGGGACTTTCCTGAGTCGCAACCGGGGGAGCCTGCTCATTGTCTCCTTTGCCAAAGAGACCCAAACCCCACAATGCACCGACGACGCACACGAGTGCGACGCCTCCTCCGAGAATCCATGGCAGCGGGGAACTGCCCTTGGACCTTTTCGAACCTTTACCTTTCCTCTTCGGTCGAGCAGCCGTAAACTCAGATTCGAACTCTTCGTCGGGACTGGCCACGAATCCCTTCTGACAATTCGGACACTTCACGCGTTGCCCGATCTTCGATTCATCGCGCAGCTTCAGAACTTCACTGCAGTGAGGGCAGGTGACAGACAGACTCATTCCAGACTCCAGACCGGGACAAACGGCAACGAATACTATCGAAGGGAAGTTTGTACGGTCTAGCAGGAGCGATGCGTTACGAGTTCGATGTTCGACTGCACTCACCGACATCTCAGGCACCCATCGGATCAGGAGATATGATGCGTTCATCAATTCCAGTCACGATCTGCTTTGTTCTGCTGAGCCTGAGTGGACTTGTCGCGGCGGAACGTTTGTCTTCTGTCGAGATCGCTGGCATCCCGCACGTGCTGCAGAAGCCCGACTTCTGTGGTGAAGCCTGTGCCGAGATGTGGCTGCGACAACTCGGGCATGCGGGGGACCAGGACTATGTGTATGACAAGTCGGGGCTCGATCCGCTGCTGGGGCGAGGCTGTTATACAAAGGAGCTGACGCAGTCACTCAAGGCGATCGGGTTCAAAGTCGGAGAAGTCTTCACGCAGATCCCCGTCGAAAAGGCTCCCTCGGCTCTGGATCGAGCTTTTGCAGCTCTCCATGCCGATCTGAAATCGGGAGTACCCTCCATTGTCTGTACCCACTTCGACGAGCGTCCCGACACCACCGAGCATTTTCGGCTCGTGCTGGGATATGACGCGGACTCGGACGAGATCATCTACCACGATCCGGCCCTGCAGGACGGTGAGAGCCTCCGCATGTCGCGGGCCATGCTGCTGAAGCTCTGGCCGCTCAAATACGCAGCTGACACATGGACGCTCGTCCGGATTCGTCTGGAGCCCGGCAAAGTGGTCCCGATGCGAGCAACCACTGCTTCGTACACCGATGCCGACTACGCCCAGCATATCATGGAGCTGCGCGAGCGGCTGCCGCACAAGGGGTTCTCGGTCGTCATTCAAAAGCCGTTTGTCGTGGTGGGTGATGAACCGCTGAAGGTCGTCCAGCAGCGGGCACAGAACACCGTCAAGTGGGCTGTGGATCGCCTGAAAAAGGACTACTTCACCGAAGACCCGGTCGACTTGATCGACATCTGGCTCTTTCGCGACGCCCCCAGCTATGAAGAGGGGGTCAAAAAGTTGACCGGTCGTGACCCCGGTACGCCATTCGGGTTCTACTCGCAGATCGACAAGGGGTTGTTCATGAACATCTCCACCGGCGGCGGAACGCTGGTGCATGAGATCGTGCATCCGTTCATGTCAGCCAACTTTCCCGAGTGCCCGTCCTGGTTCAATGAAGGCCTGGCTTCACTGTACGAGCAGTCGTCCGAGCACGACGGGCGGATCATCGGCCTGACGAACTGGCGACTGACTGGACTCCAGGAAGCGATCCGCGAGGGGACAGTCCCGCCCTTCAAGACGCTGTGCGGAACAACCACGCGCCAGTTCTATGACCAGGACAAAGGGACCAATTACGCACAGGCGCGCTACCTGTGCTACCACCTGCAGGAACGCGGGCTGCTCAAGCTCTACTATCAGGGGTTTCGCAAGAACTGCGACACCGACCCCACCGGCTATGAGACGCTGAAGTCGGTGCTGCGGCAGGATGACATGGTGAAGTTCCAGAAGGACTGGGAGGCCGAAGTCCTGGAGCTCCAGTTCCCGTAGAACTCCTCAACGGGACATCGTCAGTTCGCTGACTTGCGAGCCACCATCCCAGCCAGGTAGCCAGCCTTGAACCCGGCGTCGATATTCACGACCGCGATATTGGCCGCACAGCTGTTGAGCATCGACAGCAGCGCTGAGAGCCCCTGAAACGAAGCTCCGTACCCGACGCTGGTCGGGACGGCAAACACCGGACAGCCGACCCAGCCGCCGACGACCGAGGGCAAGGCCCCTTCCATACCGGCGACGACGACCAGAGCGTCAGCTTCGCGCAGCCTGGGAACCTGACGCAACAATCTCTGCGGACCCGCAACGCCGACATCGCTGATCAGTTCGCACTCGACACGCATCCAGCGCAAGGTCTCAAGTGCTTCCTCCGCCACCGGACGATCGCTGGTCCCCGCTGTGACGACCCAGGCCTTGCCGGTGACCGGGAGCGCCTCCGTGGGATGGTCCTGGCGAACCGTGCGAGCGATGGTGTTGACGGTCGCCTCGGGAAACTTCTGAATCAGCGCAGCAATCTGACTCTCGTCCAAACGCGTGGCAAACGCCGACTGCCCATGGGCCAGCAAATGCTCGAATGCCTGCGTCAGGTTCTCGTTCGACTTCCCGGGACCGTAGATCACCTCAGGAAATCCGCACCGCTCCGCCCGACCCAGATCGAGTTGGAGACCGGGCAGCAAATCAATTGTGTCTGGACCTGGGGAGATGGGATCGGGCATGTGAGTCTGGGAGAGGATCGCAGTTTCCCCAGAACCCGGACGCCAGAATTCTTACGAATTCTGCTACGGTCTCTAGTTCTGGCTGAACTCCGGAGGGAACTTGCGGGCCGGGGGAGCTTCTGAGCGGGCTCGCTTCTGCTCACGCAGGATATCAAGCAGCACATCCGTTCGCAGGTCCACATTCGTCTCTCGCAGCAGCGACAGCATCGTCTCGGTCGGCAACTTCAGCGAACTGGCAATCAGATCCGCCAGCACACCCAGCGGTAACTCCCGCAGCGCGGACTCCGTCGTTTCGCGGCTCGCCTCCGCTTCCGGGCTGGCACTGACCAGGCCTTCGAGCAGTTCGGCCCGGCGATTCGATCGCACGATCTCCGGCGAGTCCGGGTACTCATCCAGCTTGAGATCCAGCTCGACCTGCCGGTAAGGGGTCTTGCAGAGCTTCTCCGCCCGAATCCTGGCTCGGCACAGCCCGCGCACGACGATGAGCGACTTGCCGTCTTCCAACTCGCGATCAAGCATCACTCGACCCAGACACAGATCCGGCCAGACCGGAGCGGTCTTGGTGTCGTACAGATTCTCCCAATGCGGCTTCAGCGTCCCCATCGCGATCAGTCGATCCCCCGCCAGCAGATCGGCCAGCATCGCGCGGTACCGGGGCTCGAAGATATGCAGCGGCTGTGTCACTTGCGGAAACAGCACAAAGTCCGGCAGCGGAAACAACGGAGCGACTCCGCTGAATGGGGCCAGCTCGGCGGACAGTCCTGCGGGGTTACTCATCGGCAGAACTCCAGATCAAGACCGGAAAGTCGGACAGGTTCGGCGTCTGGCCCGCGCGGGCACTCGCAAAGCACTCGGTCAGGTCGATACGCAGCTGGGCCAGATCGACACCTTGAAAGCGGTCGGGATAAGGCGACAGATACCGCAGTGTTGAGGCATGCATCTTGTGAGCCCCTGCCGGGTTCCCTTCGGACAGATGGAACAGACTGACAGCGGCATGCAGCAGTCCCTGCAGGAAGTCCCGATCTTCCCCCACAGTCTCGCCCCACAGTTCCTCCAGAACATCGTGGCAGGCGAAATACTCACGCTCATTGAAGAGCAGAACTGCCAAGGGCAGCGAGGGTTCCGCACTCGTCGAATCGGATGACATCCGCAGATCATCCGATCCGTGCAGGTCTAGAGCAAGCTAACGCGACGTCACCAGCGTTCGCGAGCCTCCAGACGCACAGAAACTCCACGTCGTCAGAGAATCGCGGAGTCGCAGCGGTTTGTTGAGAACCGGCAACATCGATCACGGTCGGATCGCCTTCGACTTCAGCCGGGCGTACAGCCGACCGCGATAGTCCCCGTGGCTGCGCGACTTCTCGGGCTTCCCAGTGGCCTCGTCGGCCGGCAGCTTCCGGAACAGGTCGACGCCCACAGCCTCCAGATCGTCGAGGGCATTCAGTGCCTGAATCGCCAATCCCGGATTCGGCCCCTCGGCACAACTGGCCAGCAGAACTTCGCCGGCCTTTGTCCCCTCGGCCGCCCCGGCTCGCAGCAGGGCTTCCGCAGCCATGGTCCGAACCGCCGGGGACTCGTCGTCGAGACTTGCGACCAGCGCAGCTCGACTTCCGGCCACTGCCTCAGATCCACGCAGCATCAGTCCCAGCACTGCCCAGTAGCGTACACCCGGCTCGGAGTGAGTCAGCAACCGGGGAAACCGATTCCAACTTGCATTGGGCGTATCGCTGGCCAGTTCAGCCGTGGCCAGAACCTGATCGAGCGGCAGCTGCGGAGAGTGCCCTAGTTCGTAGGGCGTGCTGCCCCCCGAGCGGCGCTGCATCTCCGCCTCGGGCAGAATATCGACATCCGCAATTTCGAGTTGCCAGCTGTGCAGCCCCAGTCGCAGCTTGCGGAGGACCTCCTGGCTGGCGGGCTCACTCGCCAGGTTGTGGACTTCCGCAGGGTCGGTGTCGAGGTCATACAGCTCCTCGGGAGCATCGGGCTGAAAGAACCGGGCATGCTCGGGGGCCAGTTGGCCCTCGTCGTGGGCCTTCTTCCAGGCCTGCATCATCGGCGTCTCGTACATATACGTCTGGAATTGCCCCGCCGTCTTGTGCGGCATGAAGTTGCGGACGTAGACCCAGTTCTTCCAGCGGACCGAGCGGGTCAGGTCGAGCCGCTCATCCATGCGCGACCGGTAGCCGAACTGGAACTCGCGCGGCTCCTGGACGTGCGGACCCGCAAAGGCCCGCCCCTGCATCGTGGCTGGAGCCTCGAGCCCCACCAGACTCAGCATCGTCGGGGCCAGATCGACAAACGACACCGGGCGGTCCAGAGTGGCCCCCGCTGCGTACTCCGCTGGACGCAGCGACTGGAACTTGTCGGGGATATGCAGGATCAGCGGCACCCGCAGCCCACTGTTGCACGGCGACCGCTTGCAGCGCGGCAGCCCCGGTCCATGGTCTCCGAAATAGACGACGATCGTGTCGCCGCTCAGCCCATCCTGCTCCAATTCTGCCAGAGTCTTGCCGACCTGCGCATCCATCTCTGACATCTGGTCATGGTACTGCGCCCACGCTTCGCGGACCTCGGGCAGATCCGGATGAAAGCCCGGCACGCGGACCTCTCCGGGGCTATGAACAAACGCATGCGGTCGCTTGCGAACTTGGCTCTCGTGAGTCGTCGTGAAGTTGAAGACCGAGAAGAACGGCTGGCCCGCTTTGCGTTTCCGCCAGTGGGCCTTGTTGCTCGATTCATCCCAGACCTGTCCGGGCTTGGTGAGGTTGTAGTCCTCTTTGGAATTATTGGTGCAGTAGTAACCCGCCTCGCGCAGGTACTGCGGAAACATCTTCATCCCCGCCGGAAGCGGAACCTCGCTCCGCATATGCTCCGAGCCGGTACTGGGACAGAACATCCCCGAGATAATCGTCGTCCGAGCCGGAGCACAGACCGGCGCATTCGACCAGCAGTTGCGGTAGATCACCGCCCGCCCGGCCAAGGCATCCAGATGTGGCGTCTTCGCGTCCGGGTCCCCATAACACCCCAGCGCCGGCCCGTTGTCCTCGCTAGAGATCCACAGAATATTCGGCCGCTCCGCAGCCTGAGCGACGGCAGCCACCAGAATCGCCAGACCAGCCACCCACCAGCGGACCAGGGAATTCGCGAGCATCGAAAACTCCAGAGAGGAACGTCGAGTCACATATTGTTTCACAACGGACTCGAAAACGTTAGCCGTCGAGCTCGCTCGACGTGCCGCTCAAACTCTGATTCAAGACTACGGCTGCGCGGCGGCCAAGCCTCGCACGAAGGCGATCACGTCCGCGATCTCTTGCGGCTTGAGGTCCTTCTCCACACCGACCGGCATCAGCGAGACTCCGGACGATGTCAGCGTCTCGATTGCCTCGCGGGCAATGGTGTCTTCCTTGGCCTCAGAACGACGGAGTGTCACATAGGCCGACGACTCCGCAGCCAGCAGGCCCGTAAAGACCTGGCCCTGCGTTGTCTCCAGCGTGTAGTTCACGAACTTCGGCTGGGCCTCGCGGTTGGGGTCCAGGATCGCGACCAGCAGGTCCGCAGGGGACTTGTTTGCGACCGAGGCCAGTTCCGGGCCGACATTGTGGCCCACGTCGCCGACCTTGTGACAGACGGAGCAGGTCTTCTTGAAGACGGCCCGCCCACGTTCGATATCACCCCCCGCTTCCACGGCCTCGCGGTACTGGGCAATGACAGCTTCGCGGTCTGCGGAGACTTGGCCCCGCAAAGTTGTCGCTCGCTCGCGAACGGGCAGATCAGGGTGCCCGAGCAGCGACTGCCACTGTTCGGTCGAGAGTTCCGACGCTTTGACCCGCTGGTCAGTGACAGCTGCCAGCAGCGCGTCCACACGGGCGCGGTCCCGCAGCAGAATCTCGACGGTCGCCCGCCGCAGCTCCGGGCTCAGTTCCTTCCACTTGTCGAGAGCAGCCACAGCCCCCGCGCTGCCCGGCAGATCGCCCAGAGCGGTGATCACGGCTGCTTGAAACGTGGGCATCGCACGTGGATTGACCTGGGTGATCAGTGCGGGAATCGCTTTCTCAGGAGGCGCAAATGCCAGCAAGGCGACCGCTGGCTTGTAGGCTCCTTCCTTCGGAAGCTGGGCGATCGCCTCGTCGCAGATACGGTCAAAGGCTGGATGCTGCTCAGGTCCCAGCACAGCCAGGAGTGTCTTGCCACGCGACCGCAGCCCTTCCCCCAAGGTCGCTACCAGTGACCAGCGATGAGCCGCGCCGAGTTGCCAGTCATCGGCCAGCAGGGCCTGCAGCAGCTTCTGAACTTCCGCGTCATCACCGCGAGTCCCGCCCAGACGGACAAGTTGAATGAGGAGCGGGGCCAGCGACTTCTCAGCGGACTGTCGTCCGAGCAGCAGTTGGACCAGGGCCGCGCGATCACGGGCCGAAGCGAGCAGTGCGTTCGTATCGGTGAGATTCTCTGTCGCCAGTTGGACCCAGGCCTCGTCGACACCGGGACCACTGATACGACTGAGCCCCAGCGCCAGGGCAGTTCGCACTTCGTAAGACTCTTCCCCAGCTGTGTCGAGCAGTCGATCGCGCAGCGACGCGAAGTTGGGATGGGCCACCAAATGTTCGACACCTCGCTCAATGGCATGCACATGGGCGCGTGGATCAGGGTTGTGAAGCAGTGCAAAGACGTCGCAGGAGTTCATCTCTCCCAGTGCCGCCAGAGTTCGCACTGCCAGCATCTGACCGACAGCTAGCTGTTTTGTTCGAGCCCGCGAATGCAACGGGGAAATCGCCGCCGGATCACGCCGCTCCAGCAGGAGCCGCTGAGCGGTCTCGCGGTGCCAGCCGTTGGTGGACGCCAGAAGCTCGATCAGCTCCTCGGTGGAGCAGTCCGCAGGCCGCTTCCAGTCGGTCTTGGCTCCCCCCGGCGGAGTGAGCCGGTAGATCCGCCCGCGGTCGGTGCCGCTTTCGAGGTCGAGCTTGGCCTTGATGTCCTCGGGGATCGAGAACGGATGCTCGATCGTCTCACGATACATATCGCAAACATACAGACACCCATCCGGCCCGTTGATGAAGTTCGCCGGGCGGAACCAGGTATCGGTCGACGTGACAAACTCGACACCGTCATCCGCCCGTGCCGCAGCCTGACTGAACGGAGAGCCCGCGTGGGTCAGCATCTTCTTGCGGTGAATCAGATTGCCGCCGACATCGCCAATGAACGCGTTTCCGTGAAACTCCGGCGGGTAGGCATCGCCGCGATAGATCGTGACCCCCGTGGCTGAGGTGAAGAACCCGATCGGGACCAGCTCCGTCATCGGCAGCCGTTTCTTCATCTCCGGGTCGCTGGCCCGCCGGCGCGTCCGCACGATCCGCCATGGCTCAGCGGGGCTCTTGCGAAAGACCGGAGCGGCGGGGCCTTCGTTGGCGAAGTTCTGGACCGGAGGATTCGAGGGCAGCTCGCTGAGCTGTTCGAGAGGATGCAGCGGCCAGTTCACGCGCTGGATGTGGTTGCTGTTGCTGCACACATACCGCTCGCCCCAGTCGTCGAAACAGTTCCCGAACTGCTGGCCGCCGTTGACCGGTTCGAACTGGCGGGTCCAGGGATCAAACCGCAGGTCATTTCCTCGCACTGTCAGCTTCTGAATCTCGGCCCCCGCGGGCGAGAAGATGGTGATCTCGCCGCCGATCATGCCGCCCGCGAAGTAGATCTTGCCGTCCGGTCCCCATTTGAGATTGTTGGCCATTGCCTGCACGTTGCCGCGACCGAACCCGCTGGCAACCACCTGCTTGAGATCCGCGACACCATCGCCCGTCGTGTCTTTGAAGTAGTAGAGCGATGACGGGGCCAGCACGAACACGCCCCCGTCGAAGCAGCAGACGCTGACAACCCAGCTCAGCCCCTCGGCGAAGACGGTACTTCCCTCAAAGATCCCGTCGCGGTTTGCGTCGACCAGTTTGCGGACCTTGCAGACATCTTTACGCCCGATCGGCAGCGGCTGTTGCGGAGGCCGCGGTTCGGCGGAGTACGGGTAGCCCCGCATCTCCGCGATATACAGATTCCCATGCTCATCGAAACAGCCATCGACCGGGTCGTTGACGAGCGGCTCGTGGGCCACCAGTTCGAGGGTAAAGCCATGCTGGACAGCGAATGTCTTCTGCACATCCGCCACCTCAACTGGAGCCAGCCTTCCAACTTCACCCAAGTCCCCCGCCGGAGGATCGGCAGCCCCAGCTCGCACTGCCAGCAGTACCAGGAACAGGACACTGATCCGCCGAACCGATGGACGGAATCCGGATGAGACAACCATCTGCGCCAGCCTTTCGTGAGACACACCAGCGAGCATGGATGGATCATGGCCGACCGGGCGACGATAGGCAAACGTGGAGCGACCCGCTATTTGAGGATCGATCGCAGTTCCGAGAGCAGCGTCTCGATATCTCGAGCGGTGTTGTATCCGTGGATCGCCACTCGCAGCCGTCCGGCGTGGGACATCAGGTGGATCTCCTTCGCTCGCAGCTGTTTGGCGATCTCTTCGGCTTGCGGGTGTCGGAAGGCCAGAATGCCGGCGACCTGACTCATATCCCTCGGCGTGAGCAGCTCAACCGGCAGCTTGGCGATCTCGGACAAGGCCAGCTCGACCAGCGGGCGGACAGCGTTGTCGATCGCCTCGACTCCGACCGACTGGATGTACTTGAGGCCCGCGCGGATCGCGTAGATCGCCGGAAAGTTCGGCATCCCGACCGCGAAGCTGGCGGCTCCCGGCTTGCTGATGGCTGTGTCGAAGCGGCTGGCTCCGAAGGCGTCCTGCAGGTTGTACCAGCCGCCGGCCGGGACCGTCCATTCTCGTGCCCGAGCCGACGGAACCCCGACCAGCCCGCCACCGTGGCTCGCCAGTATCCACTTGTGCGTGCTGCTGACGATCAGATCGGCTCCCGCCAGATCGAGCGGAATCCGTCCCAAAGCCTGCGTCACATCAACTGACAGCAGCGACTCCGAGTGCCTTCGCACCACTTCCGAGACAGCGGGCACCGAGAGCCGGAACCCGTTGAAGAAGCTGACCAGCGACACAGCCACCAGCCGCGTCTTGGAATTCAGCAGCGGGGCCAAGTCTTCCAGATGCAGCGCTCCCGCGCGGGAGCGCCAGATGCGAACCGTCGCCGGACAGCTCGGCTGCAACCACGGCGTGGCCCCGGCGGGGAAATCGAGATCGTTGATGACGACCTCATCTCCCTCCTGGAGACGCAGGGCCATCGCTGCCAGGTTGTAAGCCTCCGATGAGCACGAGCAGATACCGACTTCGTCCGCGCTGAGCCCATAGAACGTCCCGACCAAGGCCTTGGTCTCTTCGAGCGCTGCAAAGTGCGGACCACGGCCATCCATGCCGAGCTGCTTGTCTCGGAAGTACTCATCAAGTGCTTCCCGCACCAGCAGCGGCGGAATCCCCTCAGCTGCGGAGTTGAAATAGACCATCCGCTCCAGCAGAGGGAACTGGGCCAAACGAGATTCAGGTGTCAGCATTCAGGAACACTCCAGGCGGCAGCCGTGAACTACTGCAGCATGACAAAGTCGTTGTGATTGAGCAGCACCCAGACCAGGTTCGCACGGGCGAATGCCGTCGCGGCATCCCCGCCGCCGGCCTCCGGGAGCAGACGCCAGGCCTCCAGCGACTGCAGGCTGGCGACGAGTTCGGCGGCCTGGGGCTCGGCTGCCAGGATCACCTGAAAGGCCAGCTTGGTAAAGGTCGTGTCATCCACAGACCGCTTCGAGAGTCGATCTGCGATTGGGCGAGCCGAGTCGAGGACGAGTTGACTGTTGGTCAGAGCCAGAGCCTGCTGCGGGACAATACTCTGCTCGCGGCGGTAACACTCCTTGACCAGTGCCTCGTCGAACATCGTCAGGAACAGGTTCCGCTCGTTGTTGGAATGGAAGAAGTACAAGCTGCGGCGTTTCGATGTGGGCTGCTGAGCAATCGGGACCGAGGGGCCGCCGCGGGTCTCATCGAGCGTGCCCCCCAGCGACAGCAGAGCATCGCGCACGACCTGCGACTCCAGACGCGTGGGCGACTTTCGCCACAGGGAACGGTTCTCGACATCCTTGGCGAAGCTCGCTTCATCGATCGCAGCCGACATCCGGTAGGTCGCGGACTCGACAATCAGGCGATGGATATGCTTCATACTCCAGCCGCTGTCGACCAGTTCCGCAGCCAGCCAATCGAGCAGCTCCGGGTTCGTGGGCTCGGCCCCTTTGCGTCCGAAGTCGAACACGGTCGGGACGAGTGGAGCCCCCATGTGCCGGTTCCAGATGTGATTGACAGCCACGCGGGCGGTCAGCGGGTTCCGCTTGTCAGTGATCCATTGAGCCAGAGCTGTACGCCTGCCGGTACTGACAGACGGGAAGGTGACGGCAGGGTCATCCTTGGTGGAGTCGAAGAACCGCGTGGGAGTCCAGGCCGCACCTGCGAAACGTGTGAACTTCTCAGTCGGTTCGGCGGGCTGCTCTTGCTTGTTGAGTGCCTCGCGAGCCGCCGTGACGGCCTTGGTGGCTTCCTCGCGCTTATCAGCTGCGGCCTTCAAGAGTTTGAGTTCGGCTTCCGCCAGTGCCAGCTTCGCAGCTGCGATTGCCGCTTCTCGCTCTGCAGCTGCGGCTTTGCGAGCCAGCTCAGATTCCGGCTCCCCTCTCTCCTCGGGAGAGGGGCTGGGGGTGAGGGTTCGCCCAGGCGCCAGTGCTGCCACCTTCGCCAGCAGACTCCGCACCTCAGCTTCACGGGCCGCCACACTCAGCTCGGCAACACTCAGTTCGAGTTTCCCCTCAGCAGTGGCCTGGGCCGCTCCTTCGGGAGTCTCCGGGTTCGGAGCAGTGGCACTCCCCTCTCGCAGTACGACATCGGGCTTGAGCGGTGCGAGTGTCACTTCATGCAGGACAGCCAGGGCATCAAACGTGGTGACCTGAAATGCTCCCTCGCGGCGGGCCATCGGCGACCGCCACGCGATGACCGGTTCTCCATTGAGAGCGACATTCACCAGCGTGTCCCGTACCTGCACCTTGAGCGTGTGCTCTTTGCTGAGTTCGATCGGGCGCGCAGCTGCGGCCTCGCCGGGATAGGAGTATTGCCCAGCCTGGAGCAGCGCCGCCTGGACCTTGGAGCCACCGGCGTAAGCGCTGACATAGGCGAACATCTCGTGATCGTCGGGTCCCGGCTGGGCGGCGGGGTCAGCCTGGGTGCAGTCGTACGCGATGCCGACACTGCGCCACATGCTGCCGCCGAGCGTTGTGAAACGTAGCGTCGCCTCAAAGTCGCGCGGAACTTTGTCAGTGAGCCGCAGCACCGACCGCTGCGGTCCATCCCGCTTCTGTTCGAGCTTGCCGGGCGTGTGTGACCAGTCCCCGCCGAACAGCTTCCAGCGTGCGGTGTCGAGCGTCTCGAACTTCTCCACGAGCGCGGGAGTGTCACCGGCAGGCAGAGCCGGATCAGCGGGCTTCGACTTCGATTTAGCGAGAATGTCGGCCTCATGCTTCTCGGCTTTGGCAAGCTTCTCCCGCGCGGGAGTGACCTTGGCGCGGGCCGCTTCCAACCGGGCCTCGGCAGCTCGCACATGGGCCTTGCCGACCCACTCGCGGCGTTCGGGTTGCCAGGCCTCCACCGGGAGAGAGACCGGCTGGATCGTCAGCTTCTCGAACTCCACGATCGCTGGAACTCCGGGCGCGATCACGGTCGACTTGTCCGGGTCTTTCTCCTGTCCGCGCACGAACAGATAGGTCGGAGTCTCGGGCTGTCCATCGAAGGCCACCGGTAGTCCATCGCTGTGAAGGTCCGCCTCATCCGGCACGATATCGAGCCGCACGTGATACGGCTCAAAGAAGGCTCGCATGCGGTAATAGTCGGCCTGCTCAATCGGGTCGTACTTATGGGCATGACACTTCGAGCAGTTCATCGTCAGGCCCAGAAACCCCTTCGAGACATGCTCGACCGTCTCGTCCATCCATTGGTTGCGGTTGAACAGGAAGTAGTTGCGAGCCAGATACCCGGTGGCTCGCAGCTTCTCCAGGTCGTTCGGGTACAGCTCATCCGCTGCCAGCATCCGGCGGACCATCTCGTCATACGGCAAGTCGGCGTTGAGCGATTCGACCATCCAGTCGCGCCAGTGCCAGATATGCTTCTGGCTGTTGCGGAGCTGTTCGCCCAGCCCCCACCAGTCGCTGTACCGCCAGACATCCATCCAGTGCCGGGCCCAGCGTTCGCCGTGCCGAGGATCATCGAGCAGGCGTTTGACGGTCCGCTCATACCAGTCCGGTGCCGGATCGCTGAAGCACGCTTCGATCTCCTCGGGACTGGGAGGCAGGCCGATCAGGTCGATCGACACCCGGCGGAGCAGCTTCAGCCGAGTTGCCTCGGGCTGAGGCGACAGCAGTTGCGTTTCATGTTGCCGGGCCACAAAGGCATCGATCGGGTTGCGCACCCACTGCGAGTTCTTGACGGCAGGGACCGCAGGCCGCACGACGGGGCGAAAGGCCCAATGCTCGCGCGGATCGGCTTCGGGCTTCTCGTCGGACGGGGCTAATGCCCCACCTTCGATCCATTGACGCAGAAGGGCGATCTGGGGCGCGGTCAGTGGCTCCCCTTCGTGCTCGGGCGGCATCCGCTCAGCCGGATCGCTCGCTGAAACACGAGCCACCAAGGAACTGCGAGCAGGATCGCCGGGAGCCAGTGCGCTGCCGGTCTCGCCCCCCTTGACCATCGCAGCCTGAGTATCGAGCCGGAGCCCGGCCTTCTGCTGCAGCGCTCCATGACAAGCGAAACAGCGATCGCGGAGCAGCGGCTTCACCTGTGTCAGGTAATCCGGCGGCGGGCTCTGAGCCTGACACGGCAGCGACAGGACCAGCGCTACGGCCAGGACAGTGAGATACCGCGACAGGTTGCGGCCTTGATGCATGGGGAGATCCTCCAGAATCCAATGCATCAAGAATAACGCATATCACCTCTGAGGGGCTACCGGCGATGTCGCCATCGCATCCAGCAACGCCTGTTCGATCGGAGCCTGACCTTGGAGCGTGTCGAAGTTGTAGAGGGCGTGAAACACGCAATCGGGATCGGCGAGTAACTCTTCTCGAAACCATCGATACCAGGTCGCGTGATCAGTCTCCCCCAGCCGGAACTCTCCATAACCATAGCCTGTCACCCCGAATTCGGCTTTCGCGTTCTTCGCGCACCTCATGAAGCTGGTATTGCTGCGGAGCGAGCTTCGAGAACTGCCGTAGTAGGAAGGAGAGGGATTGCTGTCCGAGTTGAACTGCACGTCCAGGTTGTCGGAGTCCGTCTCCTGTGCCAGTGAGTGCGAATACAGCTTCTCACGGGGAAGCCCCAGGGATCGGGCCGTTGATGACAGGAAGGCCAGATGCCGACCGACAACCTTCATCAGCTGCGAATGTCCGAGTTCTCCCGAGTTCTGAATGCCAGCTGTCTGAGCTGCGTTGTAGCCGATTCGCTGAATCTGGGAGTCGTTCCATTCGGGATTGTCCGTGCGCGTGTAGTAGCTGTTGCCGTCTCGAAAGTAGCGATATTGATTATTGGGCATCGTTTCCCATCCGCATTTCCAGCCGACAAACAGCCACTGGTCGTCCGGAGGCAGTTCGCGAACCCATTGGACCACCACGGGGGCCATGGCTTCATAGATCGACTTCTCCCAAGCCTGAAATCTCGGACTCAACAAGTTCGGATGCGGCCCGACTCGGATCGGCGATCCCCAGTTTCGCCAGCAGATCTTCACAGCTGTGTCGGGTGTCCAGCCATACCACTCCACGTCTGCGACTTTCGCCGGATCAAAGCCAGGCTTCTGTGGGTCGTACCAGTTCAACAGTGATTCCGGCAGCCAGTTCTCCGTATCGACTTGAATCAGGACGGGAACTTTGAGCTTCTTTGCCAGCTGAAGATCGGTCTGCAGACGCCGAACTGATTGGGCGACCTGATCAGCAGGCGAATAGATTATGGAAACGCCGACCTTCAAGGAAGAACGGCGACTGGCCTCAGCAAACTTGTCATGAGCATACTGCAGTACGTCCTGGCTCTGATGCGGATAAGGAGCATTCAGGAGGAGATACTGTTCCTGGCGTGGACGAGTTTCATCTGCAGTACACGCCTGGCTGAACAGGACAACAACCCCAACTGTGGCCCAGAACATTCGAGCAACAGTTGACATGCGGTCCTCAATCAGTCCGTGGGAGATGCGGCGGAGAGAGCCAGTTCGGAGACACGGGCCGGCCGCTGACGGCGGAGCATCATAGCAGCGCCCCCCAGCAGACCGGTAATCCCTGCGAGACCGGCCAGGATCCAGCGCGACCGGCGTTCGGCTTCACGCGGGAACCAGCGGGCGTGGAGGGCCTTGTTGGCCTCGGGACGCAATTCGACCAGCCACGAAACGCGGTAGACGGGGTTCTCGAACTCGCCGACTTTCAGTGGGATCGTCTCGATCACCTTCTCGGTGATCAAGCCGCTGGACACGATGTCATCCCGCGTCGGCACCCAGCCCTGCGTCTCGGGCCAGTGGTAGGCGAATCCACCCTGAACATCCGGGACGACCGCCTGGAACAGTTCGGCTTCGGCCTCTTCCACGGTGGCGAACTGCTGACTCGACACGACGTACTTCGACCAGCCTTGCTCGGTCGAGCCCTCGCGCGGCGGGTTCTGGCGCCACTCGGGGAGTTCCGGAACAGTCAGGGCGGGACCACTTCCGACGATGTACTCGATCTTGAGGGGAGTCGGCCCGGAGGGAGCTGTGGCAAGACGATCTGTCGCGATCAAGGGCCGTTCCGGTCCCGGTTCGACCGTTGGTGCCGGCACCAGAGGAGGTGAGGAAGGCACCAGAGTGATCGAATTGTAAACGGTCGGTCGTTGCTGGACACGCATCGTCGTGAACCCTGCCACACCTACGCCGAGAAGGATCACAGAACTCACGATGGCCAGGGGCAAAACGCGACCATGGCGCACAGCTGCGACTACCAGTGCGAGGCCTGCCAACAGGACGACGATGACGAGCAAGACTCCTATCCAGGAGAACATCGCTTGCGGAGCGACTGTGGAGTTCACTTGAGAACTCACGGATTGATGGAAGGGGCTAGGCGAAGATTGAACCCATTGACTCCGGGCGAATCCAAGCACAATGAAAGCGACCAGACCGATTCCCAAGGGAACTCTGGCGTCTCGCTTCAGGAACACAGCGACGATTCCGATGCCCATCGCCAGTAGAAAAATCAGTGCCGGGATTAGCACCAATGAGTTGGGAGCAGTGGTATTCATGATGGAACTCGACGGATGGAGGGGAATCCGTGTCGCCTTTCGCTCCGCGAAAGAGCGCTCTTTCGCGGAGCGAAAGGCGAAACGGATTGAATTCGGCGACTTTAAGCCTTCCGCATCGGCACTTGCCCTGGGGACGTCAGCTGCACGCTGGCAGACACGACTGCCGACCAGAGCATGGCCAGTTCCACCGGGAACGCGAACACCATGGAGGTTCCGCCCGCGACGATCACAGTCAGAATTGTCGGTCCCAGTGACAGGCGAGAGAGCCTGAGCCGGTCGGTCTGCTTGAGCCAGTTGACGAGGCCAAACCAGATTCCGAAGAAGCACATGAACCCGACCAGCGTCGGGACTCCGCTCGATTCCACCAGAGCGTGGCTGCCGAAGTTCACGAAGGCTGCGTCCTGGCCTCGGCTGGAGAACAGATCCCCGCCCGGCTGAAACAGTGCCCGCCACAGCGAGTAACCGATCGCTCCGGTTCCCATCCCCGCAGTTGCGAACATGCCACGGCGGGTCCAGTGGTCCCAGCCCTGGCCCTCGCTCAGCGTCGAGACCAGCGAGATCGCCCAGCAGGCGATCGCAGCCACCGCCGCAAACACAGCCACGACCGACAGCCCTTTCTGGACGTGGAGGAACTCAGGACGGACCAGCGAGATCGCTCCCGTGAGAGCCCCCACCGAGAGCGGTGCGAAGAACCACGAGGTGATCATCGAGCCGAGTCGGTCCGAGGCTGAGCGAACTGGCCCCAGTGGAGAGGCTGCCGCCACCGGGCGAACTTGCGGTTGCTCGACGTTGTGACGCAGCGAGACGCCAAACAGCAGGCAGATGGCTTCATACCCGAAGGTCGCAGTCTTCACGAGCAGGCCCGTGGCCACCAGCGAAATTGCTCCGAGAGCGACGATTGCCCCCACAGGGGCATTTCCGGATCGAGCCACAAACACCAGGAAGCCACCGATCAGTGCCAGCAATGACCAATGGCCATACCAGGGGATTGGTGCCGTGCTGCGAACTGGCCGACGAATGGTCGGGTTCGGGCGGATCGCCGGGAGTACGTTGAGGTCGCTCGGCAGTTCAACGGGTTCCGGAGATTGGCGCCGGTAATGGGAATGCTCGTTCTTCAGAATCGAGGCGATCAGCAAGATTGCGATCACAACGGCAGGAACGGCCATCCCCATGAGTGTCGTCACTGCCAGAGCGATCACGAGTCCCAGATTCTGATTGAACCGTTCCCCAAACGTCTGCGGCAACGGCTCCGTCTGAGAGATGATCGGTCGGCGGGGATGTGCGGTCACTCCAGCCACGGGGCGCGGAGCTCCAGCCGGCTGGCGGCCTACGACTGCGGCCTCGAACTCACGCAGGAACTCCATCGCCGACCGTTGCCGACGCGCGGGGTCTTTGGACAGAGCCTTGCCGATCACGGGTCGCAGTCGATCCGGCAGGATCGCCAGATTCGGTGGCTGAGTGAGATGCTTCATCAGAATCTCGCCCGCCGACTCTCCGTCAAACGGGATCTGCCCCGTCGCCATCTCGAAGGCGATGATCCCCAGGGCGTAGATATCGACCTCTTTGCCATAGCGCCCGCGCGAGATCTCGGGAGCCATGTAATAGACCGTTCCCACACTTTCGGTGTGGGCACTGCGGCGGCTGGCTGTGATGAACTTGGAGAGGCCGATGTCGCCGACCTTCACGACCCCTTCGGCACTGAAGATGTTGCTGGGCTTCAGATCGCGGTGGACCAGTCCACGCTCGTGCAGGTGGCTGACCCCCGAGCAGAGCCCCCGCATCCAGCGAAGGACTTCCTCCATCGGCAGCGGCCGGTTCTCGCGGCGGAGGGCCTCATCGAGCGTATCGCCCGGCACGAACTCCATCACGATCCAGTAGTCGCCGTCTCCATCCTGCTTGATATCGAAGATCGTGACCAGATTCGGATGACTGAGGTTCAAACACTGCTGCACGCCGCGCAGCTCGACTTCGACGTTTTCACGCAACAACTTCAGCGCCACATCCCGCCCGCCGTCGGTGACGGCGAAATAGACCTCCCCGAAGCCTCCGCGATGCAGCGGACGCTTGATGGTGTACCCGTCCAGCGGACGGGACTCGGGAGTGTGGGTGAATTTCATGGATCGCTACCGCGCCGTGTGAGTTCCGGGAATTTTCACTCGATCTATTCCCCCGGCCGGTCAGTTCGTCCGCCGGACCAGGAACGCAGGATCGCCACGCCGATCATCACGGCTCCAGCGATATAACAACTGATTCGATAGTCGGTACTCAAACCTCCTCCGAGCGAGACGTTCGTCGCTTTCGTGGCGGTCATTACTTCCACGACCTGACGCTGCATCAGGTAGTCGGACACAATAGGAGCCAGAATCAGGATGGCCCCCATGATGATGAGCTTTTCGGCAACTTGTGAATTCATGGTCTGCTCCGAGTTCTATGGATGAGTTTTGGTGGCGGGCCTACCGCCCGAGAGTTGTCAGTCGTTCCGGTCGGCGAATCAGATAGTAGATGATCCCGCCCAGTGGAGGTGTGAAGAGGACGATGAGAATCCAGACGATCTTGGTGTTCCCCTCTTCGGACTCGTTCTTCGCACAGTCGACGAGTACGAAGAAATAGAACACCACCATGAACAGAGAGAACAGCCCGCCCAGCAGCAGGATCGGCAGTCCCAGGATCAATGACATTGCGACTCCTCGTGTACCTCGACCGGAATGACCCGCGACCGGTCGCCTGAGAGGCGCCGGTGACTGAAAGAACGCAATTCGGGTGACATTGGATCATTGGGAATTACGAGGCAGGGTGAACCTCTTCGGCAGGTTGGAACTTTTGAACCGTATGCCAGGTAGACTGGCCGCATTCCGGGCAGCGAATCAGCTTCCTGGGGTTGCCCGTCGCCTTCCACCGAATGCCGCCCAGATCCCAGATCGAACGAGCATGACCGCAGGGACAGTGAGCGTGCCACGCCATCGAATCGGCGACCATCGACTCCGCCCAGCTCTGCGGGAGGATCGCGAGGAACAGTCGCTGAAGGAACGTGGGTGGCATGGTGACCTCACTGGGCGCGTTCGGCAGGGACACTGTGTGAGTGGTCTCCGGTGGCCGGATGAACGTGATCACCGTGTGTGTGATCGGCAGGAGGCGCGAGTATCTCCGAAAGCCCGTGCCGCGAACTGATGTTGTTTCCGAACTCCACCATCAGAATCGCCTCCTGTGGGATGTGGAAGACCCGTCCGTGATAGTCGATCACGATCCAGTCGGCACCGACCTCCATAAGCTCACCCATCTGAGTCACTGCGGCTCCGTTGAGGCCACCAGTCGTGACGGATGCGGGAGAGTCCGCGGCCATCCCGAGAGCATCCCGTCGGAAGGAGACGATGCAGTTCTTCCCGATCTGGCTGTGTATCGGACTCCGCTCGCGGGAACTGTCTGCACAGCCAGCGACGAAGAGCAGCGCAAAGATCAGTGGAGTCAGTTTCATCGGTACCTCAGTGTCCGGTTGTGGTTGCCGGACTGGAATCGGACGTTTGCCGGGCGAGCCGTTCTTCCTCGGCCAGAGTCGATTGTGACAGGGTCGACCCAGCTGTCGATGCCAGGCACGGGACTCCGTAGCCAAACCCCTTGAGCAGGTTCTCCCAGAGTGTGTCACCGGTCAGTGGATCGAGCGCCCAAGTATATCCCTGGACCGACGCGATGAGCTGTTCTCCGTCGAGGAGGAGCGCCACGAAGCCACCACCATGGGGAGCCTTCCAGTCCCAGACAAGTTCCCCAGTCGCCCGGTCGAGGGCGGCGATGCGGGAATTGAATCCAACGTAGATCAGATCACTCATGACAGTGCGGAGAGCAGGGGACGAGTTGTTAGCCGTCGGACTTGTCCGACGTGCCACACACGTCGAGCAAGCTCGACGGCTATCCATCGTATCAAACGCCAGCAGGGGCAGGTCTTGCGACCCGCCCCTTTGGCATTCGATTTCACTTACTTCGCAGCCTCGGGATCGTCCGAGGCACTCACCAGTTCGACCTCCGGAGGAGCCGGTGGGGAAATCGGCCCATTGAGGTGGGCCTCCACTTGAGCCACGATGTCGACCGGGTTGATTTCCGGCTTGGTGACCGGGATCAGGTCGGCGAAGTTCCCTTCGGCGTTGAGGACGGCATCCTCGACATCCAGCTTCTTGTCGATCGTGCCGATCATCGCCTGCACCTGTGCGAGCTTCGAATCATCGATCGCCAGGGCGGAAATCTGCTTGCGGGACTCGACCGTCCGCAGACGCGCCTGCAGGCGATCCAGCTCCATTTCCAGGGTCTTCTTCTGCGACAGCATCTTCTCCAGGGTGTCCTGGTGAACCTTCAGGGCCCGCTCCTTCATGACGAGCAGCTCGCGTTCCTTCTTGAGCGACTCCTCGGCGATCTTGAAGCGGTTGAACCGCTCGGCAAGGTCCTTCTCCAGTTCCGGCCGCTCGTAGGTGCTGCCCGCGTAGACGAACTGAGTCCGTTCCGACTTCAGATCGCTCGTCAGCGTCACCAGCGACTGCTGCTGCTCGGCGAGGGCAGCGGACTTGTTGGTCAGGGCGGTCTTCAGGTGCTCGACCTCGACCTGCTCCTCAGCCACAACATGCAGCGACTTGCGGATTTCGGGAAGCAGCTGTTGAACCTCGTTGCGGGCTCGGTCGAGTTCGAACCCGATCGGCACTTCGGCTTGAACGGCATTGCGGACATTGCCGACCCCCGTGCGGAGGTAGCTGTAGGCCTGAGTTCCAAACACCACACCGGCGGCTCCCAGCACAGCCAGACCGGTCACAACGGCTTTCTTGACAACCATGGGATAACCTCCGAGGCGGACTTCTGATGCGAATTGCATCGTTCGTTACCGAGTGATTCGCCGTGGCTCAAACAATCTTGGCGCGAATTTCTAAGAATTCGGTGATTCGCCAGAATCACCTCTGGCAGGGACTCAGCGGAGATTGAAAACCGAACGAGGCACTGGCCCGACAGTTGAAGACGCGATATCCTGAGACCGCCCCGTCCGGCCCCTGTTCTGGAACTGCTAACGCATTCGAGGAGTCGCTCCCATGTCCGATGCTCCGGCCCCGGCCAGTGCTCAGTCCGATATCCAGCGTCGTTACAAGGAATTTCTGGACCTGATGCCGCTCACGATGACGCTGGCGGGGCTGCCTCCCAGTGAACTGGGGCGGTACTTCACCGAAGAGCAAATCGAAACCCGCACGTTTGCGATCAAACACGCCTTCCGGGCGGCTCGTGTACTCGTTCGGGAATTGATCGCCAAGTAGCGGTATTCCCCGGAGTTCCCACACGCTCGCTCCGGGCCGTCGGCTCGAAAACAGCGGCGGTTCCTGAAACCCGGATGGGTTCGGGCGGGTATTCTGTTCAAGGAGAGATCTTGACCGGTTCGGATGAGATTCTCGATCTCGTTCGTCAGTGTCTGACGGGTGATCCCGACAGCCTGCGGGCGTTCGTATCGAGATTCCAGCAACTCGTCTTTTCGCTCTGCCTGCAGATGATGCGTCATCGGCAGGACGCGGAAGACGTGACGCAGGAATCGCTCGTCCGAGCGGTGCGGCATCTCGCCTCGTGGGATCAGAGCCGGTCGATCGAGCCCTGGCTCCTGGGGATCGCCGCCAATCGGTGTCGCACAGCTCTTGGGCGGCGAAACCGGCAGCCGGTGAACTCTGAGGGCCTTCCCGAGCCGTCTGTCAATGGCCACACAGCCAACGACGGGATCGGCGAGGAAGTCCAGCGGGCGGTCGACGCCCTGCGGGACGATTACCGGCAGTGTTTCACGCTGTTCCATGTACAACAGCTGTCGGTGCAGGAGATCTCTGATCTGATGCACGTTCCGGTCGGCACGGTGAAGACCTGGCTGCATCGAGCCCGGAAGATCCTGGCAGAACTGTTGTCGCAACGGGGTGTCTCCGCCAGCGGAGTTTCGGTGGACTGAAGCTATGCAGTGCTCTCTGTTTCAATCGCTGCTGAACAACGCGGTCGAATCGCATGTCGATTCGATCTCGGACGAGGTCCGCAGCCACGGCCTGAGTTGTTCACAGGCCTGTTGCCAGACCGCCTGGGAAGATTACACGCTGCTCTCGGGAGCGATTTCGCAGTGGCAGGCGGGACTGCCGCAGGTGGATCTGACCGATCGAGTCCTGCGAGAATTGTGTCCTGCTGAGGTGGCTGTTGGCGAAACTGATTTCCACGGAAGCAGTTCCGTCACGCTGAAGAAATACTTCGAGCAAAGCTGGCAGGACTTTCAAGCTCCGCAGCAGCGCCCGTGGGCAGCTGCCATTCTGGTGGCGGGAGTCATTCTGTTGGTGGGGACGATGATCGTCTCGTTGCCGCACGCCCCCGAGGCTCAGATTGCCGTCCGCCAGCGAACGAATCCCTCGCTCGGAGAGTCCAGCTCGCAGCTGGCCTCCAATCACTCAGGCAAGACGGAAAACGTGGCGGCCACAACAGTTGAGTGGGCTCAGATGGCCAGCTCTGTGATGGCCAACACGATCGTCAGCATCCCCGAACACAGCCAGGAGTTCGTCCCCGGAACCTGGGAAATTGACTGGAAGCAGAAGCTGGAGCCAATCCGCCGCGATGCTCATGCGGCGTGGGATAAGTTGCTCGAGCTGCCGATGAAAAAGGATGAGGGTTAAGCGCCCTACCCCTCGACAGCCACGCCATCTCCGAAGAACAGATCCTCCTCCGCGATGTTGAGGATCAGCGGAGTCAGTGTTCGCCCTTCCGTGAGTGGCGGAACCAGGATGGCTCCAATCTCGGGATGGGCCCGGCAATAGTCCGCAGCTGCGTCGAGACCCATGACATAGAACGCAGTCGACAATGCATCCGCCGCAGCTGCGGTGGGGGCGACGACAGTCACGGAGAGCATCCCCTCAGCCGGCCAGCCGGTGCGTGGGTCGAGGATGTGGCCGAAGCGTTTTCCCTGGTGGCGGAAGAACTGCACATTGGAGCCGCTGGTCGCCATGGCCCGATCACGCAGGAGCAGAGTGGCGTAATTTCGGTCCGGAAAGAGCGGATTCCGCAGGCCAATCGGCCAGCCCGGATGACCGTTGTGAGTCCCGACTGCACGAAGACTGCTGTAGCCGCCGTGAACCATGAAGTCGGGAATCGGTGTTGATATCTCCGGAGAGGCTGCCAGCCGCTCCATGATCCGATCGATGGCATAACCCTTCCCGATCGCCCCCAGGTCGACTTCGACCCCGGCGCAGGTGACTCGGACCGAGTGGTTGGCTGCATCGAGTTCGAGGACACGTGCGATGCAGGTCCGCTCCAGAAGAGCCTCGATCTCGCCCGGCTCTGGGATTCGCCCAGCCTGGCGGCAGTCGCGCCAGATGCGATTCAGCGGTCCCGAGGTCGGATCAAAGGCCCCGCCGGTGACCCTGGAATAGTGGAGACATTGCTCAAGGAGTTCGAAAACCTCTTCGGGAAGTTCGAGCGACTCATCAGGCTGGAGAGTGCGGATGCGGGCGATCGGGGTCTCATCGCGAAAGATCGACAGCTGGGCTTCGATTTCGTGAGCGAGGGCCAAGCCGTCACTGGCCGCCATGACCCATTGCGGCGGTCCGGGGTTCATGACCACCGACCAGGAGCAGGCCATCGCGCGAGTTTCCAGACGTACGGTCGGCCCGCCACTGGGCGCGGTCCGCTCCTCGGCCGGATCTGCGCGATCGGCCAATCGGAGCAAAGCCCGCCCCGCCAGGAAGTCACGCCGGGTGTTTTCTGAGGACATAGATTCCAAACATACCCGATTGGAGCGGAATAGCCGCAGGCTGATCGCGGGGGCTCAGCGAATTCGAAGAAGTCGCTGTCAGCGAATCCAAAGGGCTCACGCGAGTCGACCACGCTCACTCGCTCTTGGTGCGTCTCCGAGGGGGAGCCAGCCGGGAGAACTCAACTTACATTCCCGGCGGAGGGGGCAGTTCGATGAACCGCTCTTTGGCAGCTGGCATCGGCCCAGAGTTGGGCGGCGGTGGGAGGAACTCGACATTGCCTCGGAGGCCGTCCGAGTGTGGCTGGCTGGCCTTCATGGTTAAGGAGCTGTTTTCAGCAATATCGTTGCGAGGAACGAAGCGACTCCTCACGTTGCGAGCCGTCTGATCGAGCACCGTGACAGCCAGCTGGACGAGCGACTCTTCAAACTGAGCGGCGGTCGGTTCCTGCGGCAGCTCGACTTCGACGATGCTGCGTTTCAGCGTCTGGTGGACATAACCCGAGAGCGAGCCGCTCTTGTAGACACCATCATACGGGGCGGCGTCGAAGCTTGGCAGCAATTCGTGCGGCAGGATATCGTCGCTGCGAACGGTGCCGCGGGTGCTGCGGGATTCGACGATATGAATCACTCGTTCTGGGTTGAACTGATTGAGCAGCTGCATGATGGCCCGCGTCTCGGCTTCGCTGCCAGGGCGGTCGCCGGTCTCACGGGTCGGGTTGGCCGTGAAGCGTGTCGTTGGGAAGTTGCGGTTGAGGTCGACTCCGCGGGAGTTCGTCAGAGTTCGGCCCGCAGTACCATCCGGATTCGGATTGCGAACGACCAGGACCGATAGATTGACCGGCATCAGATCCTGGCGAGCGAAGAGACCCGCCAACTGTTCCGACAAGGCCACAGCACCGTCGGAGTTCCCGGCGAGGTTGCTGATGACGGCGATGCGGTGCGGCCCGCGACCAAAGACAGCCGTCTCGATCGGCCGCCGCTGCGTACTCTCGAAGTCCTGCCGCCAGGCGACGGGGGCCGTTTCAAAAGTCGCGACAGGGGCCTGCTCGGGCTCCTCATGAACGACCGGCGTCGGCTCCACCTTTTTGAGCAGCTTACCACGCGACGATATCGGGGCAGGCCGCCCCAGATCGACGCTCAGCTCGGGCAGAGCGCGGTTCTGCGCAGGGGCCGGGCGCGGGCGTGGCGGCGACTGACGAGGCTGCTGAGCCTCAATCACGGAGCCGCATGCCAGATTCAAGGCCAGAAGACAGGACCACGGAAGGGATCGCTGATGCATCTCATTTCCTCCGCTGGGGGATCGCGGGGGCGAGGGAACCGGAAATTGGAAGGGGGACGGAATCGGTCTTCGTGACCGACTCACTGTCCCCCGTCAGTCAGCAGCGGATTTTATTCGTCGCAGGCGAGCCGCATTCGCAGTTCGCCAAGCTGCTCAGCGAACTCGTCAGAAGTCGAATGCACGTGTTCACCCTCGGTGATGAAGCGGATCGTGTCGCTGAGCGGCAGCCGGTCTTCGAGAATCTGCTCGAAGGCATCCAGGTCGTGTCCGTACATAATGAGCAGCTTGTGCTCATCAAACTGAATCTCCATCGGGCAGCGCGGGTTCAGCACCGCGATGCCGGTACAGCCGTCATTCGTGAGCAGATCCTCAAAGTCGTACAGCAGGCTCTTCAGGATCGGGAGATCGATCTCTTCCCGGTAGATGTCCTGGTGCCCTTCGGCGTCCTGGTCATGACTGGTTTCCAGGACCACATCGACTTCATTTCCGAGCGGTTCCAGAAGGTCAATAAACAGATCGAACAGCCTTTCCTTCGTCTGCGCAGCCATGATGACGGGAATCTTGACGCCGGTTTCGGGGTCACGATAGGTATCACGCCGCCAGCCAGCACTGGGGACGACCTGCAGGTCAATCGACGGACGGACCGCCTCGGTCAGCAGGAAGCTGCCATAGCGGGCAACCCGCAAATGGTCTTCGAGCTGCTTCCGGGAAGCGGTGTCGAACGAGCTGTGTGATTTGAGTAGCGATCCGTCGCGGAAGGCGTCCTTGGTGAGTCGCTTGAGGAAACCCATGGTTTCCCTCCTTCCGGTCAATGCTGCGTCGGGTGAGGCAGCACCCTGTCCCTTGGGGGGAGGCGGGGTGTGCGAGCAACTCTAGCACCGCAATTGGGCGCGTATGACTGAATGAAGTCCGCTTGATCCCATTTCTTCGAGTCGCCAGGACAAATTGCCGCACACGCCAATTGATACGGTGCTGCCTATTGGAGAAGACGCCAGCTTGTATCAGGAGTAGGGGAGTCTCTGCAGGGGAGCCTCGTGATGAATGTGAGGACAATATTCCGTGAGAGCTGATCAAGAATTCCTCAAGCGGTGACGGCCACGAGCCGCAGCCTCGATTAACGCGAAGAAAAACACGCATCTCATTGCCCTCGTAGAGGTTACGGCGACTCATTGGCAGAAACTGCCGAAAACAGTCACCGGAAAAGTCAACCTACCTTCACTGACAGGAACGCGCCCTACGTCCGATTCGAAATGCAAATCAGTCCATACCAACCTGACTCAACCAGCGCGATTCGATACTCGATATGTTCGATGGCGGCTCAGGAGTTTGTCGAGCCGTCGGGTGGTGCATGCACTGCTCTCTTGAAGCACGAGGCTCTGGAAATGGTGAGGGTCCGATGTTGCGGTCCTTCGGGAAGACATTGATTCTTGTTGCAGCTTGTGCAGCCTCGGGTTGTACGTCCAGCTGCTGCTACGACTTTGTGGACGAAACGTTCACGGGTTGTTCAGACCATCTGGACGCCAAGCGAGCCTGGCACCGTTGCAGCGGCTGTTTCTGTGAAGTCGAGTATTACACCGATTTCCGAGATGGCTTCATCGCCGGTTACATCCACGTGATGAATGGTGGCGGTTGCTGTCGCCCCACTCTCCCACCGAGGAAGTACTGGAGCCTGTGTACTCGCGGTGCAGACAATAACTGCCGCGTGGTGGCCTGGTACAACGGGTGGGACAGCGGAGTGGCTCAAGCCCTTCGCGATGGCATGGGAACTTCGCCCGTGCTGACCGCTCCGGATATCTACCACACCGCCTGCCCGTATCCTGTGGAACTTCCGGACGATCTGCGTCGTCAGGAAGTCTACGAGGAAGATCTGAATCTGGATCTGGAGATGCCGGAAGCCCCGATCGAGGGGATTCCCGCACCGCTCCTGGAAGACGAGCCAAACGTCCAGAACCCGCCCGAGCCTTACAACCCGCCCGCGCGGCCGATGACAGAAGTTCGGCCCGCGTCGCAGCCCAAGGTCCGACTGGCTCTCGACGACAGCCTGACGCCGCCGGCACCACCGCGAGACTGATTCCGCGGCAGGAAGCCGCACGTGTCTTCGGCAGTGAGCCGTTGTTCCCAACCATTCTCGCCCACAGAAAATTGCGGAGCGATTTTCATGCGATGCGTTCAATACCTCGGACTGGTCCTTCTCAGCGTGGCAATGCCCGCGCTGTCGGGCTGCACGTCTCTGCACCTGTCTCTGCATGGGCCAGACGCGGTTCCCGCCAGCAAAGTGCCGGGAATCGTCATGGGCCGTCCTCGGGGCGACATGCAGGAAATCTCTCTGTCGCGTCTGCGGCAGACTCCTCCCGAGCACTACCAGCTGGGTGCCAATGACATTCTCGGTATCTACATCGAGAACGTTCTGGGCAAGTCGGATGAGCCGCCCCCGGTCCACTTTCCCGAGAAGGGCGAACGCGATCCCTCGATCGGCTATCCGATCCCGATTCGTGAAGACGGCACGATCGCTCTGCCCCTGATCTCGGCCATGAAGATTGAAGGTCTGACCATCGAGCAGGCCACCAGCAAGATCCGCAAGGCGTACACCAAGGATCAGAAGCTGTTGCCTGAAGGCAAGGACCGGATCATCGTTACGCTGATCAAGCGCCGCACGTACCGCGTGCTGGTCGTCCGTGAAGAGGCCGGTTCCAAGGACGGAGTCACAAAGCGCGGCGATGGTCACCTGATCGATCTGCCCGCTGGTGAGAACGATCTGCTGCACGCTCTGAACATGACCGGTGGTCTGCCAGGGACCGACGCGAAGAACGAAGTCCTCGTTATCCGCGACGATGGCAACCTGGGTGCCCGTTACGACGAAGTGGTCTCTTCGATCAAGTTGTCCAAGCAGCCTTGTGCCTGCCCGCCGATCGTTCCAGACGCTCCGAACGTCACCCGCATCCCACTGCGATTCCATCCCGATCAGCCGCCTTCGTTCAAGCAGTCCGATGTCATCCTGAACACGGGCGACATCGTGATGATCCAGTCCCGCGACCGTGAGAAGTTCTACACCGGTGGGGTTCTGGGAGGCGGCGAACACCTGTTGCCTCGCGATTATGACCTCGACATTCTGGGAGCGATCGCTCTGGCAGGTGGTCCGGTGGGCTCGACCGGTGCAATGCTCTCGCAGAGCCAGGGACTCGGCGGACGGGGCGGCAATCGCAACGGTGGTCCGCTGCCTCCAAGCGTCGCAATCGTCGTCCGCAAGCTGTGCGACGGCAGCCAGATTCCGATCAAGGTTGACCTGAACCGGGCCTTGACCGACTCCAGCCAGCGAATCCTGATCCAGCCTGACGACATGATCATCGTACGGTACACCTGTGCCGAAGAAGTGATCAACACCGCTCTGGGTCTCCTGCAGTTCAACTTCCTGCTAGGTCGCTAGTTGTCAGAGTGAATTCGAAATCACGCCCAAGGCCAGCAGCAATGCTGGCCTTGTGGCGTTTTGGTCATGAGTCACCGATTCGGCAGCGCGTCTATGCGGCTCACAATCTCTTGGAGCGGGAGCATGCACAGCTGAGAACTGTCATTCCAAATGCTACGATTCAACCGCAGGTCTGCCGTCCTTCAATCCTTTGGGAGCCTCCCCATGACTCACCCGAATTCGGTTTCTCGTCGTGCATTTCTTTCCACCGCAGCTGCGGGAACCGCCGCTGTGTTCGCGGCTCCAGCTGTGGTGACCGCCAGTAAGACTGACTCGCAGATCATCGTGGGCGAAGGGGATCACAAGTTTGAAGTGATCCACAACTTCCCCCAGCTGCCCGAGAAGTACACCTGGCAGACGACGCACAATGTGGCTGTCGACAAGGCGGGGAACCTGTATGTGATTCACGAGGGCCGACGCGAGCAGAAGGAACACCCCTCGATCTTCGTGTTCGACAGCGAAGGGAAGTTCATCCGGGCCTTTGGAGCCCAGTTCCAGGGCGGCGGGCACGGGATCGAGATTCGTCAGGAAGGCAATGAAGAATTCCTCTACGTCTGTGCGTACCAGCACCTGAAGACGTTTGCCAAGATGGACCTGAAAGGCGGGCTGGTCTGGCAGCAGTATGCTCCGATGGAGTCCGGGGTCTATGCCGAAGGCGAGAACCTCCGCTACGAGGACAAGACCGAGCCCGATAAAGACAAGAAGGTCTGGGGCGGAAACCGGTTCCTGCCCACGAACTTTGCGTTCCTCGACGATGGCGGGTTCCTGCTGATCGACGGCTACGGAGCCTCGGTCGTGCATCGTTACGACAAGGACGGAAAGTGGCAGAGCTGTTTCGGCGGAGTGGGCGATTCCGATGACAAGTTCCGGACACCGCACGGTGTGTGGGTCGACAAGCGGGAAGGCCGCACTCCCAGCATCGTGGTCTGCGACCGGGCTCACCATGTCGTCAAGTACTTCACGATGGAGGGCCAGTACATCGAGACCCTCAAGGGGTACGGACTCCCCGCCAATGTGGAGACCTGGAAGAACCTGCTCGTGGTTCCCGAGCTGCACGCCCGCGTGACTCTGCTCAACGAGAAGAACGAGGTCGTCGCCCGCCTGGGTGCTGATGTCGAGCGGATCACAGCCAAGGACGGCGGCGGAATCCGCGGTGACGCCTCGAAATGGGTCGACGGCAAATTCGTCCATCCGCACGATGCCTGCTTCGCCGAAGACGGCAGCCTGTTCGTGGCTGAGTGGGTCGGCACCGGGCGAATTTCGAAGCTCAAACGCGTGTAATGCCTCGGGTGATGTTTCTTCCCCAGCTCTGGTCAGCCAGAGCTGGGGAGCGAGGCCAAGTTTGACTTAGAGCACGTTCTGAAAAGGTCTTCAGTCGTACCATGCGGAATGAAAAGGAATTGGAACACTAATCTCCGCTAATCCTCACTAATCTGATTCCAGGAGAAGCTCTTCCGGATTAGTGTCTACTAGTGGTGATTAGTGTTCCAACCTCCTGACTGAAGTTCAATTCCGAACATGCTCTAGGATCCTTCGAGGTCTTGTTTCGGTCCCTCACTTTGCGTGGCAGGCTCGGCACCACGGAGGCTTTTCACCCCCTGCCAGGCCGTCGCCAGCGAAAGCAACAGGAACGGGGGCCAGAGCAGCACAAGGTCGACTCGGATCGGGTTGCTGATCTCCCGCATTCGATACTCGTGCATCCCCAAGGCGACCCACAGGGCACAGGCGAGAAGACAGCTGGCATGAACCCAGGGCCTGATCTTTCCACCTCGCACGAGTGAGATGACGAGCAAACCCGCGAATCCGAACGCGACCACGAACGCATAAGCCGGATTTCGTATCACCTGCTGGGCCGAGAAAAAGATGAGCTGAACAATGATTTGCATGGGATGTTTTCTGGACGCGGGTTGAGCCAATGCCCTCGGCATTCAAAGTCACGAATGCGAAGTTGCCTCGCACTGCAATGTGGACACCAGCAACATTACCATCCGGAGTTGACACTGTCAACATCTCTTCTCTAAAAGGCGGGAATGAAGAAGACCTCGGCCCGTACGGACGATCCCGCCAAACCGGCCTACCACCATGGTGACCTGCGCCGCAGCCTGATCGAGGCAGCGCTGGGGCTCGTCGCATCCCAGGGGGTGCAGGGCTTCACCCTGCGAGAAGCGGCCCGGGCGGCGAATGTCTCGCACAACGCCCCTTATCGTCACTTCCCCAGCCGCACGCACCTGCTTGTCGAAATGGCGATCGAAGGACAGCGCCAATTGCTCCAGGCTCTCCAGGCGGCCGTGGCCCGCACCAACGATCATCGCGAACGGATTGTCCGCCTGGGGATCGCGTATATGGAGTTCGCGATCTCTCACACTGCGTACTTTCGCGTGATGTTCTCCAGCGAAGTGGCCCGCAACCGCACGGACGAATTGACCGCAGCCCAAGCAGCCACGTTCGACTTCTTTGAAGGAGTTCTGCGAGCCAGTGAACAGGCGGGACTGGTCCGGCAGGGGGCTGTGCCTCAGCACGCCCTGGTCGGCTGGTCAGCTCTGCACGGGGTAGCCTTGCTGGTGCTGGACGGCGTCCTGAACAACACGGCCGTAGGCGCTCGCCGCAAGCCCCGCGAGATGGCCCGGCTTGTCATCGAGTCACTGTTGACTGGGATCGTGGCCCCTGAGAACTAACTTCGACAGTCATCCCGACAGCCGCGACCTGATCGAACTGCGGTCCGAAGATTAACGAGTCAAAAGCTTCTCAATCTCCTGCGGCGTCAGAGCCCGGTCGAAGATGGCGATCTCATCGAGCCGACCTTCCCAATTGCTGTCGTTGTCGCTCCGCCCGCCTAGGAAGAGTTGGCCAAATCCGGCCGGGAAATCTGCGGGGGCCTCGATATCAATTTCGGGAGACGCTGACCCATTCAGATAGACCCGCACCCGCTGCCCTTCACGAACCATCACAGCCTGAGCCCAGGTCCAGCGGTCGATCGCAGTCCGGCCCACCACGGGCTTTCCCTCTCCATGCTGCAAGATCAACTTACCGGGCTCACTGGCGGTTCCGCCCAGCCCCAGATGGTCCCCGGCGGGCAGGACGCTGTGGTTCTGATCGCGGGAGAAGAGCCAGCCAGTTGTCTCGCGGGCGTCGCTGGGCATCCCATTCCAGAACCAGAGCGAGACCGAGTAGGTCTCAACCAGTTCAGGCAGGCGGGCCTCGACTCGCCCCCCGGCAAAATGCGCCGCTCGATTCGTGTCGTTCGCCGCACAGAAGGTGTTCGAGTGCGGCCCTTCGAGGAAGAAAACCACACCCGGCTCGTAGATCCCGTCGTGGCTCTTTCCCGACTGGTCGATCGCCCGCGCCCCCTCCATCTCATCCAGTCGCCAATAGGCCACCGGCTTCAGGTCGAGGATCGCCTGCGCCGCAGGACCGGTCGGCTGCTGGTAAACCCGTCGCGGCTTGGCGGCGACCTGCTCCAGCAGCTTTAGTCCCGCAGCTGCGATCTTGGGCTCAGCCTGGACTTCCAACCCTGCAGACCGCGCGGCCCAAGTGTTGTATCCACCGAGCACATGCTGCTCGGGCGGCGGAATATAACCGTCTCCCCCGTTGGCCAGCTCGATCACCATCGTCTGCGGCAGCGGGCTCTGGAGCTTGAGCTTCAGGCCAGTCAGGGCGTACGTTTCGTTGGGAGTCGTGGCGATTGCGATATCGCCGATCCGCAGTGCTTGAACCACGATCTCCGTCGACTTCCGCTCATCGAGAATAATCTGCTCGCGGGCGTAGACTTCCTCGGTGGTCTTCGGTGGACGGTCTCCCATCGTCTCGACGATCTTCTTCGCCCATTGCAGTCGCTGAGCATCAGGGACGCGATACTTCAGCTTCAAGCGAGACTCGGCCATCGCCAGATCGGCTTGTGCGTTGTACTGGATCGTCTTGAGCCCAGACTCGACGATGTTGAGCAGACTCTCTGCATAGCCCGTGACGGTCCAGTCCTGATCCTTATACGGAGGCTTCTGCGTGTAATCGCGGCGCCAGATATCTCCGCTGCAACCATGCGACATGAGCGCCACAAACGGCGGATGGTCGGGGGTCTCGTTCGGAGTCAGACGGCTCTTGAGCCCCTCACAGAAGTAGCCGAAGTAGTCTGCGTTGAGCGCCTCGACCCCGGAGAAGTAGTGCATCGAGAAGTTCGACAGCACCGCGATGGGGCGCCCCGTCAGCGACTGGAACGAGATGATCGACAGGTCCGGATCCTCGGGGCCGGACTCCCCGGTCACATTGTTGTGGTCAGCCCCCGCATGCATGTTGGCCCGCACGGTCAGATTCCCAAACGGGTCGGCGATGACTCGATCGGGGCGGATGACCCACCGCCGCAGAGCTGTGAATTCGGCCGCTTTCTGCACAGCCCAGCCAACTTGAGCCGGTTCGAGATGCGCTTCGGCCTCCGCGATTGCATCGCCAATCTTGACTCGCAGATACGGGACATACGACGGATCGGCATCGGTTCCCAGACACCCCATCGACGCGGGGGCGGTGTGCGTGTGGGTCGCCGAGATCAGCATCCGCTCCGGGCGAATCTTCGTCCGCGCCGCAGCCAGCCCCTTGGCATCGTCGAGGAAGTCTCGTGACATCATGCAGCTGTCGACGACGACGATTGCCAGCCGCTCCTGCCCGTCGTCCAGGACGATGGCCCGGGCGTGGAGCTTCGAGGTGGCCTTGGTGGCGGAATTGGAGACCATGCCGCCGTTGACCAGCACCGGGAACATGGTGGGCGTTACATCCACGGCCGCGGCGCCGACTTTCAGCTCGGCCTGAGCGACCGAGCCCAGCAGGAGCGGTGCAAGGACCAGCCCCACCGCCCAAGATGCGATCGTTTGTCGAAAAATCGAAGAGGGCATGTCGGGTCTCCTCAGGGGCTGAGCTTGGTCGACTCAGAATATGACTTTGGGCGATTGTGCGCCATCACCTGGCAAACCGGAAGTCCGGCGAAGGAGGGGCAGTGGGGAAAATGCCATGGGCCGTCTCGGAGAATCGAATCGACTGTGGCCAGCGGTTCCCCCTCAGCCAACAGGCTTCAACAGACAACAAGCGTTGCCGCCGGATCACAGGCTGCGTACACTCCGCCGTACCAGCTGTGGTATCTCCCCGTTCCGACAGAACTTGCGTCAGAGCCTGAACCGCATGGGCGTTCATCGCTTTCGTATCGAACCGTCCACACTGATCCCTGCGGGTCAGGTGCCTTCGGCGTATTTGACCGGGGCTGACGGACGGGTGCATGTGACGCGATGCGAGGTGCGGGACGGGGTGCTCAATCTGTTCCGGCAGAGTTCCGAGAGCGCGACATCGCACATTCCCGTGACCTTGCCCGAACGGGGACAGCTGATCCTCTCCACCACGTCGCTGCCAGAACGCGACCAGCCGTACCACTTGGGAGTGGAGTTGCTGCGCGGTGCTCTGTGTGAGGTTCGAGAACAGGCGAGCGCATGGGAACTGGCTCGCATGGTACTGCCCGAGCGTTACCGCAACTTGCAGCGCCAGGCATTTCATTCCATGGCTCAGGCCAGTGGGTCGCAAACCGAGTCGGAGCTGTGCAACTCGGCGGTGCTGAATGGGCTCAGGCAGACATTGGAGGCCGGGGACTCACTCGTGGAGGCCTATGTCGTTCAGCGGTCTTCGAGCAGCCGTTCCAATGCCGGGTCCCCAGCGCTGTTGGGATGTACCCTCGATGCCACAGCGCTCCAGGCCCGCGACCTGTTTACCGGGGCCTTCAACTCCGCCCGCGTGCCGATCGAATGGCGGTGGATCGAGCCGGAAGAAGGCAACTACCAGTGGCAGCTGCTGGACCACTTGATTGAGCGGTGTATCGATCCCCGGACAGCCATCATCGGCGGGCCGCTCCTCGATTTTACAGCTCATGGGCTGCCCAAGTGGCTGGCCCCGTGGGCGGGTGACATTCTCAATCTGCCCAGCTTCGTGTGCGACTTTGTCGAGACGGCGATCAACCGCTACACCGGACGAATCCGGATGTGGGAGGTGGCAGCCTACGGAAACCTCGGCGGCGCGCTCGCGCTCTCGGAAGAGCACCGGCTGGCTGTGATCGCGCGGGCCATGGAGACCGCTCTGCGTACCGACAGCGATGCCCAGTTCTTCGTCCGAGTGGGGCAGCCATGGGGCGAATACCTGGCCCAGGGAAATCACCGGCTGTCGCCTTTTCAGCTCGTGGATGCCCTGCTGCGATCGCATCTGGGATTGACGGGTGTGACACTCGAGATCGCCATGGGGTACGGACCTCCCGGCTCACTGACGCGGACGCGCCTGGCGGTCTCAAGGCTGATCGACCTGTGGAGCCTGCTGGGGATTCAGCTGCACGTGGTCTTGGCCTGCCCGTCACGAACGGGAGCTGACCCGGCAGCTTACGGTGGCTGCGATGTTCAGTCCGGCACATGGCGAATGAACTGGAGCGAGGAGTCTCAGACCGCCTGGCTCGATGAGTTTGTTCCGATGATCGCCGCAAAACCGGCTGTGACGGGAGTCTTCCTGAGTTCGTTCGGAGACTCTCTGGCCCATCGCTATCCGCACTCGGGCCTGCTGCGACCGGACGGCACCGCGAAGCCTGCAATCGAAGTGTTTCAAGGACGTCGGCAGTTCGGTTAGCCAGCGGCGAACGTCTATTCGACCGCGTTAAACTTATTCATCGCCGCCTCGGTCCCTTTCTGGACCCACAGTTCGACGGCGTCAGCGGCCAAACCACACGCGGCATCGATACCGGGACGCTCCTCCGCGCTGAATCGCCCGAGGACGTAATCTGCCGGGTCAATCGGAGCGGGAGGACGGCCAATTCCAATCCGGAGCCGCGCCACCTGCGTGGTCCCCAGTTGATCGACGATATTCTGCAGCCCCTTCTGGCCTCCTGCGGTACCCGCCGACCGCAGCCGCAGCTTGCCGCTGGGCAGGTTCAGATCGTCGCATATCACGATGACGTCTGCTGCCGTGGCCTTATGGAAACCCAGGTGCGACTTCACAGCCCGACCGCTGAGGTTCATGTAGGTCGTCGGGGCCAGCAGCAGGACTTTTTCGTCCCCGATCCGGGCGTCCGCAATGTCAGCCTCGAACTGGGACTTCCAGCGATCAACATTGAGTCGGCGCGACAGCACCTGCAGAACATCAAACCCCACGTTATGGCGGGTGCCTGAGTACTGGCGACCGGGATTTCCGAGACCAACGATCAGCTTCATGACGAGTGAGGAGCAGGGTTGATGGTTTATGGTTTATGGTGGATCAAGGGTGAAGAGTCTACTGAAGGAGGGGCAGTGGGGAATGGGGAGTGGGCAGTGGGAAGCAGCAACGCGATTGTTTGTGTTGAGACATTGCGCGTTAGCCGTCGGGCTCGCCCGACGTGCCTCGCCGTCCCATTGCCCACTCCCCATTCCCCACTGCCCCCCTGACCTCATCTCCCGACGAGCTCTCACTTTCCGTCTACGGTTGCCTGCCTGCGACCTGCCTGCGAACCGGCACAAACTGCGTTGCGGGGACTCGGGCCGGAAAGTCGTCTTTCCTCGATTCGGGGTTTCGTGACAGAATCTCTCAAGTTCGCCCTGCCGCGCGTCGAGTGCGGCAGGCTGCGAACCTTCGAGCGCGAATGGATTCGCCCCTCATGTCACGTCTGGTCTCACCACAGAATTCACTGCCCCCGCTGGTTCGGGGAGCGATCTGGCTGGTGCTGTTGATCAGCGCGGGCTGCGCCAATCGCAGCTCTCTCGTCGGGCTCAGCCAGGGACGATCTCAAGCGGTCCACTTTGTGGCCGACCGAGATTCCGGAGACGATGGCAGCTACGCCGGTCCGCTGGAGCGTGCTCTGCGGGGGAACCGCTGGGAGCAGGAGAAGTCGGAAGCTGTGGCCAACGGCGACGCCTTCTCGATCGATGGTCTGCACGAGTATCAGGCAGCAGAGTCGCTGTATCTCGACAAGCGATATGCCGAGGCGGAGAAGGCGTTCAAGCAACTGGCTCGGGAACGCCGCCGGCGCCAGGAAACGGTGACGATGCGGTTTGAACGCCTGTGGGGAATCCGCTCCAAACAGGGGCTCGACACCTACACAAACTTCGGGGATCCGATCGAAGAAGACTCGATGTTCATGCGGGCCGAATGCCAGTACGAACAGAAGAAGTTCGCTGCAGCCCAGGATAGCTACGATGCCCTGCTCGAACAGTACCCGTCGACGCGGCATCTGGACACGGTCTCGCGCCGGTACTTCCGAATTGCCCGCTACTGGCTGGGCTTCCCGGAGGATGTGAACGAGAAGGGCGAAGTCGAAGTGGCCTCGGCCAGTAGTCAGCAGCCCAAGGACTTCGACAACGTCAGTGCATTCCATGTCCCCGTCATCCCGAACTTCACCGACCGGACTCGTCCGATGTTTGACACACGGGGGAGAGCGCTCGCAGCCCTGCGGTCCGTCTGGCTGCACGATGCGACGGGTCCGCTGGCCGATGATGCGCTGATGGTCTCAGCCAGCTTTCATCTGCGGACACGGGACTTTGAAGAGTCGGCCCGCCTGTACAAGTTGCTGCGAGAACAATACCCCGAAAGCCCACACTTCCAGGATGCATTCCTGCTCGGCTCGCACGTGACCTTGGCCAGTTACCAGGGCTCGAATTACGACGGACAGAGCCTGGACGAGGCGATCGAACTCAAGGAAGCCGCACTGCGGATCTTCCCGGAACTCACGGAAGACGAGCGCAACCGTCTGGGCGGCGAACTCCAGAAGATGTACGACGCTGAGGTCGCCCGCGTGTGGGACCGGGTCGAGTACTTCCAGGCCAAGAACGCCCCGCAATCGGTGGCTGTCTACTGCAACATTCTGGTCAATCGCTTCCCGGATACTGTGTATGCCGAGCGAGCTCGCAAGATCCTGGCAGCCCAGGGGCGACGCCGCAGGCCGACCGACGAACCGGATGCCGACTCGGATGCCGAGGCTGCCGCTCCCGAGGAGAAGAAGCCGGGCTTCTTCCCCGGATTGAACTGGAACTTCCGCAAGGTTCAGGAAGATCCTCCCGCTGAGGAAACCGATGAGCCCGCCGAGGAAGAGGCCACCGAGCGCCCCTCCAGAATCCAGCAGCCTG
>JBIIOI010000029.1:0-69070 GCA_044337025.1 Planctomycetaceae bacterium | reverse complement strand
ACTGCGATGATCGCGATCACCACCAACAGCTCGATCAGGGTGAAGCCTGAACGATTCCGGACGGTCCGGGAATTCAAAAAAGGACGCTGCATAAAATCGGACTCCCTGGATGATGAGTCGCTCGACAGCTGCTGTTTCGTCACCACGACGAAACAACCTCAGCGGTCAATCGCGAACTGCACTTCCTGTCACAAGGGGGCAATCTCCTTCCCCCGTCATGATGGGGGAATTGTGTCAGCCTCTGTTCAGAGGTCATGTTGCTGTTGTCAATTGAGGGTTAAGGAGGGTGAATCTAAGTGAAGATCTGAACTCTGGGTTTCGTCGAAAGCCACTGCTGCGGCATCCGGAGAATTCGGCCATCTGTCATGCAACGCAAAACTGCTGTTCATCCCGAAAGGGATGAGAGATCATAGCCGGTGGCCGAGCGCAGCGAGTCCACCGGTCAGGATCCGCTTGCCAATCCATCCAGGAAGGATGGGAGAGGGGGCAAATCTCCAGAGCGTTCTCGCATCCCAGTCGGGATGCCAGTCACCATCGCCCCGTGTCCGGTGGTTTCGCGACCGCTCAACCACCGGCTATTCTCTCTGACCCCATCCGGGGTCGATGCGCAGGCACTTCGAGTTTCCGTAGAAACCGAAATCCCCTCCTGCACCCAGCCGTGGGCTTTTCAGCGGGCTGTTAGAATTCGTTGCGGCACTCCTGTACATTGATGGAGCAGTCTCGGTTTCGTCCTCCGACGAGTCCGCTGCCTCACGTCATTCTCTGTGACCGGTTCTGAAGTCTCACCAGACCGAGTCGGAAACTGCATCCCATGTCCTATCTGCGTTTCTTGGCGGCGTGGCTGGTCATTGTTCCGTTGGCCGGATCGCCCGCCGATGCCGGCGATTTCGACGCCGTCCGCAAGAGCCTGACTCAAAGAGCCGATCAGGGCTGGACCACCGCGAAGCAGATCTGGGAACTGGCTGAGCCGGGCTATCAGGAAACCGGCTCCGCCGCGCTGCTGTCCGGCTGGCTCGAGCAGGAAGGATTTCGAGTCGAGCGCGGCGTCGCCGAGATCCCCACTGCTTTCACAGCCACGTTTGGGGCCGGGGAACCAGTCATTGCGATCCTGGGCGAGTACGATGCCTTGCCCGGGCTTTCGCAGGACGCAGTCCCGACTCGCCAGCCACGCACCGGGACTTACGGGCATGGTTGTGGCCATCACCTGTTCGGAGTCGCCTCGCTGATGGCCGCAGCAGCGGTCGCCGATCAGATCAAGGCGGGCCAGGTAAAGGGCACGATCCGTTACTACGGATGTCCGGCGGAAGAAGGGGGCAGTGCCAAGGTGTTCATGGTGCGGGCGGGGCTGTTTCGCGATGTCTCCGCAGTGCTGCACTGGCACCCATCGAGCAAAAACAGTGGGGGCGAGTCGAACTCGCTGGCGCGGATCGCGGTCAAGTTTCGGTTTCACGGCAAGGCGGCCCACGCCTCGTCGGCTCCGGAAGAGGGACGTTCCGCCCTCGATGGGGTCGAGCTGACGGCCCATGCAGCGGAGCTGCTGCGAGAGCATATCCCCACAGAGGCTCGCATCCACCATGTGATTACGAAGGGGGGCGAAGCTCCCAACGTCGTTCCAGCTGAGGCGGAGATCTACTTCTACATTCGTCATCCAAAGGCCCTCATTGTGGCGGGGCTGTACGAGCGGCTGGTGAAGTGTGCCAAAGGAGCCGCTCTGGCCACGGAGACGGAGCTGGAGATCGTCAACGAGGGCGGGATCGTGGAGCTGCTGCCCAACAAGCTTTTGGGAGAAGTCGTGCTCAAGCACTTGCGCGAGCAGAACGACCTGCAGTACACCGAGGAAGAGATTCAGTTCGCCTTGAAGCTGCAGGAGAGCTTTCAGAACCGGGAGCCGCTGGACCGGATTCGCGAGGTGACGACCCGCAGCTCCTCCACGCTGGGCAAGGGGTCCACTGATGTCGGCGATGTCTCGTGGGTCGTCCCGACTGCGGGGTTCAATGTGGCCTGCTGGGTTCCCGGCACTCCGGGTCACTCGTGGCAGGCCGTGGCCTGTGGCGGGACGACAATCGCCCAGAAGGGGATGAACGTAGCCGCTCGCACGCTGGCACTGTCGGCGCTGGAGTTCCTGGAATCGCCCGAACTGCTGATCAAGGCTCGCGAAGAGCACCTGAAGCGGCTGGAAGGCCAGAAATATGCCCCGCTCGTGCCTCCTGAGATGAAACCCGCTCTGGAGTATCGCGGAGTGCCAGCGGCGAAGGCTCCCGGAAGTTAAGTCGAGTGCTGCTCAGCAGACAGCCCAGAGAAAGAGTTTCGGAATTCACCACGGAGACACTGAGACACGGAGAAAGCCGCCGAAATCGAGGCTTTTCTCTTGGGAAACACCTCACGGAGGTGCAATCGCGGAGTCACTGTGTCTGGAGAGTTTCAGACGAAAATCATCAACGTCAAATCGCAGCAACTCGGGATTCGGTTAGGACCGGTGCCTGCTCACTCCGGCTTGCTCCGTGTCTCCGTGGTGAATCCGCCGACCTGACACCCGAGGGGAGTCCTGACAGTAGCAGTACCAGCTTCCTGGGCTGTCTACTACGTCCGCTCCACAAAACTGAACCGGTCGCACTGCCCGAAGAACTCCAGTGGGTTCTCGTAGACGATCTTGCGGATCTTGGCCTCGCTGTGACCTCGGCGGCGCATCTCCATGATGAAGTCCGGGACCGCCAGCGGGTTGCTTGGGCCCCAGTCGCCCGCCGAGTTCACCATGATTCGGTCATCGCCGTAGCGCTCGATGATGTCAGCTGCGCGGGCCGGGGTGCATTTGGTCGTGGGGTAGAGCGTCATCGCGCACCAGAACCCGTTGTCCTTGGCCAGCCGGACGGTGTGTTCCTCGACGTGATCGACGCAGACGCGGCCCGGCTGCAGATCGGACCGCTCTTTCAGCATATCGATGATCATGCGGGTCCCTTTGTACTTGTCCTGCAGGTGCGGCGTGTGAATCAGCACCAGCTCGCGCAGGTGGGCGGCCAGCTCGAGATGCTCGGCAAAGATCGTGGCCTCATTCTTCGTGTTCTTGTTGAGGCCGATTTCCCCGATCCCCAGGACGCCCGTGCGCTGGATGTACTCGGGGATCATCTTGATCACCTCGCGCGAGAGGGCGACGTTCTCAGCTTCCTTGGCATTGATGCACAGCCACGTAAAGTGCTGCACCCCGGACCAGCCCGCCCGCTTGGGCTCGAACTCGGTCAGCTGTTTGAAGTAGTCGCGAAACCCCTCGACCGTGCCGCGATCAAAACCGGCCCAGAAGGCCGGTTCGCTGAGCGCCACGCACCCCATGCGGGCCATCCGTTCGTAGTCATCCGTCGTGCGGGAGACCATGTGGACGTGAGGGTCAATGAACTGCATGGCAGGACTCGCAGGGCGGGTTCCGGGAATCTTCACATTCTAAGCGGATCGAACCAGTTCGGGCCAACACACGAACGCAGGTAGGACAGACAATCCTGTCTGTCCCACGCCCCCAGGGATGTCGTTTTCCTCGACCATCGTGGGTCAGGCAAGTTTGCCTACCCTCCCAGACTTCCGAATGAAGTCGGTCGGAAACGTGAGAGAACTCTCACCGTTCCTCAATCGCGCCCGATCGTGTGGCAGGTCGGAATCGCTCGGGCTATGATCCGATGATCAAGTTCTGGGGGAACGCATGCGCTGGGAGCAGAGAATACAGTACGCCTCGCTCTCGGATGTCGGCATGCGCCGCCAGAACAACGAAGATTCTCTGGCCATTCAGGTCAGTCAGACAGAAGAAGATTTTCTCCGGCGGGGCCACCTGTTTCTGGTGGCCGATGGCATGGGCGGGCACGCGGTGGGTGAACTCGCCAGCAAGATCGCGGCCGAGACGATCCCGCATACATACTTCAAGAATCCGATCGCCGATCCTCGGATCTCTCTGCAAGCTGCGATCGTTGCCGCCAATGCCGCGATTCACGAAAAGGGCGAAACCAACCGCGACTTTCAGCGGATGGGGACGACCTGTTCCGTGCTGACGCTGACCTCGCGAGGAGCGATTCTGGGCCATGTCGGAGACAGCCGCTGCTACCGCATCCGCCGCGACCGGATCGATCAGCTGACATTCGATCACAGCCTCGAATGGGAGATGCGGAAACGCGACGAGCGCGCTGCCGCCAAGGTCGATTTCTCGAACCATCGCAACATCATCCTGCGATCACTGGGGCCCGAGTCCAACGTGCAGGTCGACCTGGAAGGGGCGTTTCCTGTCTTCCCGGACGATGCGTTCCTGCTCTGTTCGGATGGACTCAGCAATCAGGTCACCGATCCGGAACTGGGGGCGATCGCCCGCGAGCTGTCACCGACACAGGCCTGTCGGCTGCTTGTTCACCTGGCCAACCTGCGGGGAGGCCCTGACAACTGTACGGTCGTCATTGTCCGGGTCGGCGAACTCCCCGCGAACATCCCTCCCCCCCCGCCGGAACCGTTTGATGAGCCGCCCAGTGCGTTGGGCTGGATGTGGCTGGCGGCGTTCTATCTGATTGCGATTGCCGTTCTGGGTGGGATCACGCTGTGGTTGACCGGCCATCCGTGGACCGGTGTGCCGCTGACGGCGCTCTCTTCGATGGGGATGATCATCTTGCTGCTGAAGGCACTCAGCCTGCAGCGCGAGGCCCGCAAGCAGATGGCCGACAACGACGACCTGTCCAAGACGAATTTCAGCCGACCACACCGCACCGCGGTTTCGCTGAGTTCGGAGGAGCTGTTTCAGTTACTGACCGATGTGGAGAGCGATCTGCAGCGCTCGGCGATTGAAGAGAATTGGCAGATCGACAAGAAGACGCATGCTGAAGCGATCGCGGCAGCACATCAAGCGTTTAAGGAAAAAAGATACGGTCGTGGGTGTCGTGATCTGGCGCGGGCGATCGACACGCTCATGAGCGAAATGCCGAGAAGGAAAGCCTTGGCCTGATACGATGGACAGGAATCTTCGCGAGGGATGCGCGTGAACGACCCACGGATCGACTTTCGTAATCTGCCCGTCACCGTCATGGGCTTGGGGAGGTTCGGTGGCGGACTGGGGGCGGTGAAGTACCTGCTGGATCGCGGCGCACGTGTCACTGTGACTGACCTGCGGGCCGAGGACCAGCTCGCGGATTCTCTGAAAGAGTTCGACCAGTCAAAACTTGCGCGACTGCAAACTGGCGGTCACCGCGACGAAGACTTTGCAGATGCCCAGCTGGTCGTCGTCAATCCGGCCGTGAAGCCGACATGCCCGTGGCTCGCCAAGCTGCGGAGCCGAGGCTTGCCGTTGACCAGCGAGATGAACCTGTTCTGGCAGCACAACCACGGACGCGTCATTGGAGTGACCGGCAGTAATGGGAAATCGACCACGACCGCTCTGATCGCTCATCTGCTGAAGACGGCGGGCCAGCGGGTTCACCTGGGGGGGAATCTGGGAGTTAGTCTGCTGCCGATCGTGGACTCGATCGAACCAACCGACTGGGTGGTTCTGGAACTGAGCAGCTTTCAGCTGGCCGATCTCAACCGCATTGAGGCCAGTCCCGAGATCGCGGTCGTCACGAACTTCGCCCCGAACCATCTCGACTGGCACGCGGATCTGGACGACTATCGATCGGCGAAGCAGACGATCCTGCGCTGGCAGAAGGCGAGCGATTCTGCCGTGCTGAATGACGAGGACGAGGATGTTCGGCAGTGGCCGGTGCGAGGGCGGGTTGAGTTCTTTGGTAGTCGAAGCCGAGGATCAAGCACGCTCCCCCCCAGCCCCTCTCCGCCCTGTTCTTCTGATGCGGGGAGAGGGGAGCCGGACACACTCTCACAACTCCTCGATTTGATGCCGCTGCCAGGGGAACACAACCGGATGAATGCCTGGGCGGCGGTTCTCGCGGCTCGGGCGGCGGGAGTGGATGACGCCGCTTTGCTGGAGGGGCTGCGGACGTTTCGCGGATTGCCGCATCGCATGGAATTTGTCGCCGAAGTCGACGGGCGACGGTTCTACAACGACTCGCTCGCCACCACGCCGGAGTCGGCGATCTGCGCGTTGAAGGCATTCTCAGGGCGTGTCGTGTTGCTCGCCGGCGGATACGACAAACACGTCGATCTCACCGCGTTCGCTTACGCCGCAGCTGAGAAGTGCGAAGTGATCGCCTGGATGGGCCAGACCGCTTCGACGCTCAGCGCGGCGGCCCGCGAATGGGCTGCGAGAAAAGGACGAGCCACTGAGGGCTGGAGCATCACCCACTCGCTGGCCGAAGCGTTCGACTGGGCCTGGAGCCACTCGCAGCCTGGCGATGTAATCTTGCTCTCGCCCGCATGCGCGAGCTTTGACTGGTTTCAGAATTTCGCGGACCGTGGCGATCAGTTTCGCATGCTCGTAACGGGTCGCGTCGCTCAATAAGGCGACGGCGGCTTCAACTCATGAACATCAGGGGCGACTGACGAAGGGCATGGACGGCAGAATTCTTACGAATTCTGCTACGCCGACTACTGCCAGCTACCCGGCTCGTCGCGCTCGCTCTGCTCCAGCTGGGCCTTGAGCTGATCACGCTCTTTGCGAGTCACTTCCAGATCGAACATCAGGTACTTGATATCCAGTCGCAACTGGGACAAAGCTTCCTGGACCAGGGTCAGAATCCGCTTGCGGCGTTTGAAACAATCGACGACCTGGGCGTACGGGTCGACCAGCCGGTCGTAGTGCGGATCGGGCAGAGTGGCGATACGCCGACCCAGCTCCAGCATCTCGCGGGGGATGTCATCTTCCTGGTCGGTAGGAAATCGCGGGCTGGCAGACATGCCACTCTCCGTCAGAACTTGAGGAAGGTGCGATTGTGGAGTTCGTGTTGTGAAAAATCAACAATGCGGTATATCTCCCTGTGCTGTCTGATGTTGCGGCGAGTGATGTGGTTCTTCGCCGAAGGGTCGGTTGCGAGTCGTCACTTCCAGTTCGTCTTGGCGAACGTCGTAACATCCTGTAAAAACAGACGTTGAGGTTCAACGGATGCCGATGTGTGCAGGCATCGCCGAATCTCGTTCCACTTGAATCGAGTCAAGTGGGAATGTGAAGTTTCGCAAAAGAGGGGTCCGTCTGTAACCTTTGTAGCGAGGTTGCAGCCCAACTCCCCAACAGGCGAGGCGACCAGACGTCAGTCCAGGTGCAAGTTGACCTACCAGGGATGGATCCCGGTTCCGATGGCGATCGCGCGAGTGGTCTTACTCGCGACGACAGCGCTGTGCTTTTGGAATCAGGCTCTGCACGCAGACAGTCATCGGGAAGGGTTCGAAGGGGAGCAGGTCTCCTGGCAGTTTGATCGGGCCCGATCCCGAGCCAAGATGTTGCGGCACGAACGCACGAGCGAGCTGTTTCGCACCGGGCAGCGGGCGGAAGGCGTTCTGCTGGAAACTTTCGCCAGCGATACCGAGGCCACGCTGGTCCACTCGGTGCCGCCTTCGTCCCGATTCGATGAACTCAAGGTCGCGGTCTGGCTGTGGTCAGACAATCCGGGAGTTACGGTCTCGGTGCGATTGCGGCTGCCGAATCAGAAGAACCCTCAGACCGGCCAGACCGTCGCGATGGAGGTCTACGGAGAAACCCACGAGGGCGGTGGACAATGGCAGCGGCTGGCTGTGGAGTTGAGCGACCGCGTCTTCGCCGAGAACCTGCGTCGTAAGCGTAGTGAGCTGAGTCGGCTGGTCGGTACCGGAACGCTCAACGCCGAAGATGCCTACATCGATCAGGTCTCGCTGCATATTCCCGGGCAGGCGATCACGTGGGGGTTGGCCATCGATGACCTGGAGGTGAGCCAGGTCGTGCCCCCCAAGGCCACCGACAGTTCCGAACGAGAACAGCCCACGCGCCGCATCCGGATTTCGGACGAGCGGATTCTGCTCGATGGCCCGCCGTTCTTTCCGTTGTTTATTCCCTGGCATGGGGAGTCCACAGAGACTCTGAAGAAGTCGCTCTGCAACGTCGTCTGGGTACCCGATCTGAATGACACCCAGCTGCTGCAGGAGCTCGCGACATCGGATCTGGGAGTGATGGCGACTCCGCCGCGCCCGGACCTGGAGAAGGACACGCCAGAGAGTGCGGGGTTGCTGCCCTTTGGCCCCGAGTTCGATCCAGTGCTGTTCTGGATGCTGGACATGCGGATCCCCGAGAACCGGTTGGCGGAGTCGACCGCCTGGGCTGAGATGGTCCGCGATGCGGACCGTACGCGCTCGCGCCCGATCCTGGCCGATGTGGCTGGGATGGAACGTCAGTTCCACCGCCAGCTCGACATGGTGGGGGCGACCCGCTCGATCCTGTTCACGAGCAAGACACCGCGGATCTACTCGGACTCGCTGGTTCAGCGCCGCAACAACGCCCTGCCCGGCCGACCGATGTTCACTCTGATTCCGGTCGCCCCTGCCCCTGAGTTGATCTCATCGCGACCTGCGGGTCGGATTGCTCCGGTCGTCGAACCGGAGCAGATCATGATGCAGGTCGATATCGCCCTGGCGGCGGGATACAAGGGGATCGGCTACCTCACCTTCGACTCACTGGAGTCGACCGAGATCGGAGCGGAGGAACGCCAGCTGGCGATCGAGCTCAAGAATCACCAAGTCCGACTGCTGGAGCCGTGGCTCGCGACAGCCAAGGTGAAACAGCAGGCCCGCGTGCTCGTGGGGAATCGCACGCAGCGACAATCGGGAGCCAGCCAGTTTCTCTCCCGCTGGGATATCCGCCCCGGTGAAGTCGATGACTCCCCGGAAGGTCTGGCCGCTCGGCAGATACAAGCCACGGTCCTTGAGTGTGACCAAGGAACACTGATCATCGCCAACTGGCTGGAAGACTCGGCCCAGTACCAGCCAGGGCGCATGGTCGCCATGGACGTTCGCATTCTGCTGCCGAGCGAAGCGGTCCATGCTTCGGAGCTGAAACTCACAGGGCTGCGGGACCACACGGTCGACGCGACGAAAACGACGGGCGGCACCGAGATCCGTTTGAAGCAAGGCTTCAATCAGTCCACGATCCTGCTGGTCTCCAACGATCTGGAAGCCAAGCGGCTGCTGACAGAACGGATCAACAAGGTTAGGAACTTCGCCTCCGAAGCCTGGACGAAGCTGGCCCGCGCCAAGCTGACACGCGTGCAGGCTGTCCACGAGCAGCTTCGCAAAGTCGCTCCCGGTGTCGCCGATTCGGACCGGATTCTGCGCGAGGCCGACAGCATGATCGATCTGGCGGAGAAGGCCCATCTCGCCGAGCGCTACAGCGAGGCCGAAGACCGCTCTCAGATGGCACTCGCGAATCTCCGATTCCTGCAGTACAGCCACTGGCGAAACGCGGTGATCCGCGAGAATTCAGCGGCGTCCAGCCCGTACACGATCTGCTTTCAGACCCTCCCCGATCACTGGGCGATGAAAGAGCGAATTGGAAAACAGCCGCAAGAGAGCGCGAACCTGCTCCCCTCCGGCAGCTTTGAAGACGGCGACACGGTCGTGGCCGCGGGCTGGCAACATACCTCAGACCTTCCCGAGGGCTCCCGCATCCAGGCCGCCGCCGCCGTTGATGGACAGCCCGGCTCGATGAGCCTCCAGCTGCGGGCGATTGAACCGAAAACGAAGTCGCCGCTACAGTCACTCGATGTCAGCCCGGTCACAGCTGCCAGTCCACCGATCCCGGTCCGGGCGGGCCAGATCCTGCGGATTCGCGGACGAGTCCAGATCCCGCGCCCCCTGACGGCCACGATGGACGGACTGCTGATTTACGATTCGCTCGTCGGGACGGCCGGGGCGCTGCGGTTCCAGGGCCCTGCCCGCTCAGGCGGTTGGCAGGAGTTTGAGTTCTACCGCGAGGTTCCCGCGTCGACCGAGATGCAGATCCTCCTGGAGCTGCGCGGCCTGGGTGAAGCCCTCGTTGACGACCTGTCGGTCACCGCCATCGAGCCGATCGAAGCCCAGTAATAGACTGCGATAAATGGAATTCTGCTACTGGCGACTGCGGAGCCTGCCGCGCCCGAACACCGCCACGAAGATCGCCCCGAGCCCGGTGAAAATGACTGGCAAGAGCCAGCGCTGGATGAACGAGTTGAGGACCGCATCGGCGGGGTTGTCCGTTCGATAGCGCACCATCGCCGGATCGCCGACGGAGTATGCCGGCGGCTTGGTTGAGATTCCCTGGACCTCAAATACTTTGCCGTCGACGGTGTATGCCACGACCGGGAAGAGTCCGCCTTTTCCATCGGACATCTTCATATGTACGACGCGGCCTTCGATAAGGGCGGTCCCCTGCCCCCAATAGGTCTGGTAGCCGATCCAGCAGGCACCGATCGTCAAGAAGAGGGTCCCGGCCAGCGCAAAGACCCAGTCAAACTGCGTCATCATCTGCAGCTGTTGTTTCTGCAGTTCAGTGGGCTCATTCATTGGCAGCTCCCTTCCGCTTGAGAATCAGAAAATAGCCCTCGGTCTGGTCCGGCAGCAGTTCCCACTGATCGGGCTCTGTCTGCAGCTCACGCACATCCTCGGGACCTTTCACCCAGCTGTAGGGGTGACGCGTGTCGATCACGATATAGTCCGTGTCCGCGGGCACCTCGGTCGCACCGCCAGCGACTCGGCGTCGGTACTTGCTGTAGTCATACGAGCGCTCGCAGTGCGTGAGCCGCGGGTGGACGAAGTCGGTCGAGGCTACCTTCGCCGTCGCAGGAATCAGCGACTGCACCTTGGCCCACTGAGCCGGGCGCTCGTCAGGCAGATAGCGCTCGCGCCAGTACTCCTGCTTGCCCGAGTCCCAGAACCGGAAGCTCAGCGGATGGTGGCTGAAGCAGGCTCCGGTCCAGACGACACAAGCCACCCCGAACGCCAAGGCCGGTCCGGCACGCTCTGCGTCTGGCTCCCCTCTCCCCCCGGGAGAGCGAATGGCCAACGCCGCATTCTTCCCCCGCACCAGCCGCCCCACCCCAGCTGCCATGGCCCACAGTACCAGCGGCACAATCGGAGCATGGAAGTGATGAAACGGCCCCGGCGGTTGCTGGGCCAGCTCATTCAAACAGAGCAGTACAAACAGCGGCGCAGCTGTCAGCAGCCGCGATGGCGATAACAGCGGCAAGCCTCCCAGCGGCACCAGGAGGCACAACAGCCACGACAGCGAATTGATTGTCACCAGCTCCGAGAACACCTTCCCCGGCTGGGTCAGCATCGTGATCACGATCTCGCCGGGAGTCTGGCCGAACTTCGCAAAGTAACTCGCGTAGTGGATGTTGACTCCCTCGCGGAAGTACGGCAGCAGCACCTTCATCACGAGCAGCAGATAGACGGCCGATCCGACCAGCAGTCCGACTCCCCACCACTTGCGTGTCGCCTCCTTCGCACGCCACCCATCCCAGGCCATCCACAGACCCAGCGGACCGAACACGAGCGCAAAATCCTCCTGAGCTGACAGCCCCACGAGTACCCACAACAGCATCCGTCGCATGCGCCCCGCTTCGTAGGCATCAATTGCGGCCAGTACCGCCGGGATCGCCAGAGCGGTCGGGCGGAAGGTCTTCACATCGATCGAGATATCCAGGTAGTGCAACGGAAAATACATCAAGGCCACCAGGCCCACGACTGCTGCCAGCAGCGGTCGCCCCGTGTGCCGCATGGCGATCGAGTAAACCGGAAAGACTGTCGCCCCGATCACCAGTGACTGACACAGCTCCAGCAACAGATGCGAAGGCCACAGCATATGCAGCGGCAGTAGAGTCAGATGAATGACCTGAATATGCTCGCCCAGGAACAGCCCCTGGTCGAGGTAGCTGCGAAAACCCTTCCCGTGCCAGACGTTCCACAGGTGTTCCTCGTACATGGCCGAATCGCCATGCGGGATCCGCATGTTGAACCACAGCCCCCAGTTCATGGCTGTGTAGACGAGAGCGTAGATCGCAAACCCACCCCACACGATCCGCTGGGCGAACTGCTCTCCCCGGAGGCTCCCCTCTCCGCCCGGGAGAGGGGCTGGGGGTGAGGGGGCGTCACCGTGGGAGCATTGAACCTCCCGCCACCACTCGCAGGCCACCACTCCGATCACACCCGCCCACACGAATTCATTCGTCGCTGCCAGCAGCAGGTGCAGCCAATTTCCCCCCAGCAGATAAGCGATGACGCGCCCCTGTGACCAGAGCAGCAGCAGGCCCAGCCACCGACCTCCACGCAGGGCCCAGCACCGCGCTGACTCGCTCCAGGGACTGCCGCTGCGGCGCGCAGCGACCCAGCTGCCGATCATCCAAACCAGTCCGCCGAGCAGCGCGGTCAAGATGATCAATTTCTCGGGACTGGGCAGAGTGGCCCCGTAGATTTCTCCTGCGTCATCCGCTTGCAGCTGGCCTCCGAGCCAGATCACAAACCCCTGCCACGACGACTGGGCGAGGTACGCCTGGGCGAATAACCAGTCCTCAATGACGGTCAAGACCGCCAGCCCCAGCGAGAACAGCCCGCCGCACAGGACGAGGAACGCAACCGGCCAGGCGGGGACGGGCTTCTTCGAATTCATGGAGGCGTGGAGCCGCGAAGTTCGGGGGAATCGAGATTGTGATTCATTTCCCCGGAATTGGTACCCCAATTGCAATGGGGTCGGTCGGTGAGCCGTCGGGCTTGCCCGACGTGCCCTGACGGCCGCAGCGGACTCGCAAGCGGATCGTGTCGTCAGTCCAAAACCACCTTGCGCGGGCTCAGTTCCACTTCGGGCCGGACCGCCGGAGCATCGGGCAGACCAGACCCGTCGTCGATGCAGAACAGATGGCGTTCCCCGCGAATGAAGATACGGCCCTCTGCCACGGCCAGCGAAGCCTCAGTGGCTTCGCCGATGCCGTTGGCGGCGACGATCTCGCCGTGCTCGCTGCAGTCGATGATCGTGGTCACTCCGTCGCGGTTGATGAGATAGAGCAGGTCACCGACCCGGACGGGAGAACTGGTGTAGCTGCCATCGAGTCGCTTCTTCCACACGGGGCGGCCCGACTCTCGGTCGAGGCACGTAAAGACACCCTCATCGGTCAGCGTCCCCAGGTGGTTGTCAAAGGCCACCACCGAGCAGTGGAACGGAGCACTGCGGTTTGATTCCCAGACCAGTTCGGGGTTGGCATCGGTCGCGTATTCGCTGGCAACGCGGAAGACAGCCAGAGTGCGATCCCCACCCCCGATGATCAGGTCGTCCACCACGATCGGAGAGGGAATCACCTCGCCGATATCGTGATGATGGCTCCACAGAATCTGCCCCGTGGCGGGGTCCAGTCCGAGCAGGCGGCGTGCCCCGTTGATGACCAGCTGTTCTCGCCCTTGCAGTGTGCCGTACCAGGGCGCGGCGTACGAGCCGACAAGCTTCTCGAGTTTTAGGAACTGTTGCCAGCGGATCTCTCCGGTCTGCTGATCAAGGGCCAGAATCGAGGGCTTCTCCAGGTCCAGACTCGACAGGAACACCAGACCCGATCCGAGGACCGGGGAACTGGCGGCTCCATACTTGTCGCGATACGGCAGGTTTGTATTCAGCCACCGCTGCCGCCCATCAGCCTCCAGGCAGACCATCCCGGCATCCCCGAAGTAGGCATAGACTGCGGTTCCATCCGAGACAGGAGTCGGTGTGGCGTGGCTGTTCTTGCGATGGATCCGTTCGTAGTGCGTAGTCTGGAACCCACGTTCCCATAGGAGTGCGCCGGACTCAGCGTCGACGCAGACCACGCTGCGCTGCATCCCCTGAACCGGCAACAGAAAATTGTCGAGATAGAAGTGCGTGCCGACCAGCGCCAGAAGTGTCAGACTGCCCAGCCGGGGCAGCCATGTCAGCGATCCGGCATCATCGCCTTCAGACTTCCAGGCCCAGCAGCGTCCCAGGGCGAAGAATGCCACCTGCCCCAGAAGTCCCGTCAGCAGCCAGAACCGGCTGGGATGCTCGGCGTTCGCCTCTTCCACATTGGTATTGGTGATCTGCACATACGCCAGAAACGCCACGACCAGGACCGGAATCAGCAGCGAGACCGCGATGGCCCCTTTCCAGGACTTCCCCCGCGAGGCCCAGCCACACACGCCCCCCAGCAACACCATCAGCCAGGTCAGTGGCCGTACCGCACTCGGCGGAAACACCAGCGGATCGGACGGCACCAAAGCCAGAAACGCCACGACCAGCGCCGCTCCGATCACAGCCACCAGTCGCGATGTGGAGACCTGGCGGCCCCCCAGCCACGCAGCTGCGACGATCCCCATGGTCCCGATCACTCCGGTGGCCAGCCACAGCCGCGGCAACGAGGCAACCATCGAGCGCAGTCGACCGGGGCCTTGCGGCGACTGGATATATTCCAGGATCTCAATCGAGAGGAAGAATCCCGAGACAATCAGCAAGCTGCCCAGCGTGGTCCACTGCCAGCGGATCTGCTTCTTCAGGCTGGCCACCACGGTTGCCAGCAGAAAACAGACCGCAATCGCGGGCGGCCCCCAGCGCATCAGTTTGTGAATCGACTGGGCCGATTCGACTTCGTAAGCCGTGGATACATAGACCTGCTTGCCGGACACAATCGGAGACGAAACTCCGCGCCCCGGCAGCGGTGTCTTTCACCGCACGTTATCCGTGTCGGTCCAGTCGGTCGGTGCCGTGGACGAGACCGCCACTCCGGAGCCATCCCCCCGCCAACCCGGCCAATCGGCAACTACGGGCGTATAGAGTCCCGACAGGCCGATCAAGATCGCCCACCAGGCCGCAACGACTCCCCAACGTTCCCCAAGTCGACTCATGACTTCCCCGCGCGCAGATTCCAACCCGACCAAACGTCAGAGCGGATTCTAATCCGTTAGTGATGATGTCACCGGCGGAACTCCGGCGGTCGAGCCATAACGGACGTTGCCAAAATGCCACATCCTCGTGCGATGGGAACTCGGACTCGCTCCGGCTCCCCTCTCCCCCTGGGGAGGGGGTGGGGGTGAGGGTACTCGCCACGCGAATCAATTCCCGCCTGAAGCCCTCCCCCACCCAGCGAGCCCCCGACGTGAGTCGGGGGTGTTACGCGGGAGAATTCACCACAGCCTCCGGTCACTCGTCCGAGCGTTGGGTGGTTGCTGGGGTCTGAGCTAAGCGAAGCCCCTAGCGAGGCGCGCGTAGGACTTGAATGAAGCAGTCACTCGCTCCGGCATTCTGCGCTCGAGCTGGGGGCTCCCGTTGGTCGACCCCAGCCACACGCGCCGATCAGAGCACCTCCAGCGGGCACTGCTGGACAAGCCAGCAGTGGAACCCTGGCACCAGCGCGCGGCCAGTTCGGCCCCTTGAGACACTGAAACTCACACGAAGAACGGGAGCACAGCTGTCAGTTTCTGCACCAGATCGATGACGCTATTGGGGAAGACCTCGAACTCCAGCGAACTGACAATTCCGCTGGTCGTCTCATCGACCAAGAACAGCGTGTCGCGCCCCGATCCGCCGAGACGATCCACCGATGCGAACGTATTTCCCTTGGCAATCAAAGCGTCGTTTCCACTCCCCAGGGAAAACGTTGCCGTGGAGCCGAACACCGAATCCTGGATGCCAATCAGATCATTTCCCCCTTGGTCGGAGAAAGTGAAACCCGAGGGGACATTCACAGAGGCCAAAGCGATCCTGTCGTTTCCCGTACCGGAGGTGACATGGCTGAAGGATGTCGCCCCGCCACCTGCCCATCCCAGATTGTCGTTTCCCTTTCCTCCACTCAAATTGAAATTCCCCTGCATCGTCGTTCCGATGTTCTGGACAGTATCGTTGCCGTCGTTGCCAAGCAGGGTCACAAAACCACTGAAAGTGTTCACCCCGTTATCGTCGTCCAGTGATATGAAGTCGTTACCGGTCCCGCCATCAACGACCAGAGAGTCCCCGGTCACCGCACTGAACGCTGCGAAGTCGTTCCCCGTTCCCATCTGAACCGTGATGCCACCACCGACGAAATTCCCGACGGAGAGGGAGTCATTCCCGGCTTGCAGATCGACGACGACCTGATCGAACGTGCCGAAGACGAGCGAGCCGTTCAAGACCCCATTCAGGCTCGTTCCGTTCTGTGCAACGACATGCAGCCCGTTTGCGTCCGTAAACAGCTGGATCTCGTTCTTCGAACGATCCCCGGTCACCGTGACGGTGAAGTTCGCAAACGAGGCCAGGACATTCCCGGCGAGCAACTGCCGATTTTCGAGGGCCGAGACAACTGGCAGGCGGTAAGCAGAATTGCGACGCAAGGAAGCACCTGAAATGAGAGGACCAGACGTTGAGATTGGCTCGCATTCTCACCCGAGTTGAAACACATTGCAAGGAGTTTGTCAGTCGTCCGCGGGAGTAACACCCCGACAACTCATTTCCCCAGTGTCCTGTTTCCTTTGTCTGGCAACGAGGGCCTGCGAACGTCTCGGCCAGATCATTTGCCAGAACCTCGCCAGAGTGAGGGCATGGCGACGCAAAGCTGTCGGCAAACATCCCGATCAATTCATGAAGGCCACACCCGCCCCTCCGGGGCAAACCAACAGAGACCGACCGCCATTCGGCAGGCTGACGCCGTGCCGCTCCTGCTGCAATTCGAAGCCCCCTGCCACGCCCGACTGGAGTGTGATTGATTCGGGTGGCCCGACCGACTTGTCGGTTGGGTCGCACAGCGACAAAACGCATCCCCGTCGTCGTTCAGTTCCTCGCAATCCGCAAGCCCATGAAGAGGCATCTTGTGCCTCCGGCACCCGGCCAACCTGGCCGGGCCACCCCCGCGATTTTCGTCGGTCTCTGAGGCCACGCAGTTGATCGTGAAGTACATGCTGACCGACGAAAAGCTGCCTGGAGTCGAATACTATGGGTGAATTGCCTGCCCTTGAGATCATGCCGAAGTGTGGCTGGGTGGCCCGACCGACTCGTCGGTTGGGTCGCGTAGCGACAAGATGCCTCTCCATCGACGTGAGCTCTCAGGCGATTCGCAAGTCCATGAAGAGGCTTCTTGTGCCTCCGGCACCCGGCCAATCTGGCCGGGCCACCCGTCCAGGTCACCTCTCAATATGACTTCCAAGTGTTCTCCTGCTCCCCTCTCCCCCCGGGAGAGGGGCTGGGGGTGAGGGTATTTGCCACCCCGATGAACTCCCGCCTTCAGCCTTGCCTCTCCACAGCCCCGCCCGCCGCAATTGGGTGCCACGGCTGGCTCGTCCAGCAGTGCCATTTGAGAGCGGCACGCGAGTGATGATCTCCACCAAATCGATCAGCTGAACTCGGCGAGAATCCAGCGTATCCCTGGCGATCCATGCACGGTCAGAGCACCTCGAGCGGGCACTGCTGGGCAAGCCAGCAGTGGCACCCGTGCGACAAGCTGCCTCCCCGTTGATGAAAATTGTCAGGCGATTCGCACGCCCATGAAGAGGCTTCTTGTGCCTCCGGCACCCGGCCAAGCTGGCCAGGCCACCCCTGCCAACCTCATTGGGGGCCCTCCTCGCCCCTGCCGCCCGCCGCTCCATTGAGATGAAATACCAAATCCAGTGTGTTGTCCACGAGCCTCTCAGAGAAACTGATTACATCAATATGAAAGTGTGTCCCTGGTGGAGCGCCCAGCATCGCTGCGATTTGGGCAGTAAGCCAATTTACATCATCGACAGTACCTAAGAATACAAGTGTATCATGGTCTGTATAAAAACGACCTATGGGTTTCGAGATATTGGCGTCGTCAACTAAATCAATACGAATGAGTTTCCCCGTGTGGTCGTATGGGTAAGGAGCGATCTCTTCGCTTAGCGGGAATAGATACGTTCCTGATAAGAGGGCCTGCATCAGGTCGGTCCAGTCTGAATGGTTTCCTGCGAGTTCGGCTTCGTTATTCCCCGCAAAGTGAAAGTACATCATGATTGCAGTTCCTCTCGATGGCCAAAAGAGTAACTCGTTGGCAACTGGAGCGACTCAGAAATTACATGGAATGATCGAACCGTCTCGGGTGGCAGGTAAGGGATTCATTGGGAGTCACGATGGTACTGAAAATCACGCCCCCTCACCCCCAGCCCCTCTCCCCGGGGGAGAAGGGAGCCGGACGGTTGGTGGGAGGGGCCTTGTCAGTGGAGTGCCGCTTGGGCTCCCGTCACTGTCACCCCTTCCAGTTTCTCCACCATCCACCGGAACCGTTTCGGAATCCGGCAGCGGATCACGTGGCGTTCTTCGGGGTATTCCTCGCTCAGGATCTCCGACCGCTCTTTCAGGATCGTCAGCAGCTTGCCGTTGCCGGGGTAGCTGTCGATGGTGATCTCTTCGTAGCCGCCGCCGAGGCGCTGGGCGATGGCGCGGGCGAGGGCCTCGAACCCGGTGCGGTCGAGGGCGCTGACGGCCACGGCATTCGGGTAGCGGGCTTGCAGGACATCGAGGAATGAACGGTCCTCGACGGCGTCGATCTTGTTCAGCACCAGCAGCGGGTTCTCGCTGTCGACGCCGATCTCGCCCAGGACTTCCATCACCGTGGTCAGCTGGCGCTGGGCCTCGGGGTGGCTGGCGTCGACGACATGCAGCAGCAGGTCGGCATGCCGAGCCTCTTCCAGGGTCGAGCGGAACGAGGCGACCAGATGGTGCGGCAGGTTGCGGATGAATCCGACCGTGTCGCTCAGCAGCACATCGCCGAACGCGGGCAGCGACCACTTACGAGTGCGTGTATCGAGCGTTGCAAACAACTTATCGGCCACATAAACGTCGGCCCCGGTCAGGGCCCGCATCAGCGTGCTCTTGCCGGCGTTGGTGTACCCGACCAGCGAGACCGTCAGCATGTCGCGGCGGCCGGAGACTTCGCGCTCGCGGCGTTTCTCGACCTCGCGCAGCTTGCGCTTCAGCTCCGAGATCCGTGTATCGATCAGGCGGCGGTCGGTTTCGAGCTGCTTTTCCCCAGGCCCCTTACCACTGCCGATTCCCCCCTCGATACGCTCCAGGTGGGTCCACATCCGCGTCAGCCGCGGACGCATATAGAGCAGCTGGGCCAGTTCGACCTGCAGCTTCGATTCATAGGTCCGGGCGTGGGTCGCGAAGATGTCGAGGATGACTTCGCTGCGGTCGACGACCTGCGTCTTGGTCTCTTCTTCGACGGTCTTTCCTTGCGAGGGAGTCAGATGGTTATCGAAGACAATCAGGTTCGCCCCGGTGTCGATGATCGCCTGCTTGAGTTCCTCCAGCTTGCCGCTGCCCAGGCACGTGGCCGGGTCGGGGTTGTCGCGCAGCTGGACCATTTCGCCGACGACTTCGGCTCCGGCTGTCTCGATCAGCCCCTTGATCTCGTCGAGCGCCCGTTCTTTGCCGCGCTGATCCTTGGAATCGAGGACCGCGACCAGAAAGGCCCGCTGCTCGCGGACCTTCAACTTTTCACGTTTGGGTTCAGACAATGGGCGGGTGACCGGATGTGTGAGGAGGGTTGGCATCCCTGGACGACACGGTTGTCGCCCGATGGGTTCGCAGGCGATTCTAACTCGTCCGAGTTTCTGGTCCAGCAGGGGGGAGCCATCCTGCGACTTTCCGGACGATTACTCCCTCGCCCCCGCAATCGATGGGATTGCCTGAGAAAACTCCAATGCGGGTGAGAGGGTGGGGGTGAGGGGGAACAACTCGGCCCCTCACCCCGGCCCTCTCCCCAATCAAAACGCTTCTCGTGATCGAGTCGTTCATGGGGAGAGGGAGCAGACTTTCGTTTGGCCGAAGTATGCGGCACATACGCTCCGCAGATGGATTGGCTGACGAACCGCGGCTGGCGTGCTATCTTCCCTGCATGCAACGACTCATCGGCTCACACCTCAGTATCGCGGGCGGCTACTACAAGGCCGCGGACGCAGCGGGCGCCCTGGGAATGGCGACCGTCCAGATCTTCACCAAGAGCAGCAACCAGTGGCGCGGCAAGCCGCTGTCGGACGAAGATGTCCGGCTCTGGAAAGAAGCTGTCGCCCGGAACAAGATTCAGAGCCCCTGCGCTCACGACAGCTATCTGATCAACCTGGGCAGCGTCAATGACGAGCTGTGGAACAAGTCGATCGATGCCTTCGTTGTCGAGCTGGAGCGGGCGGAGGCTCTGGGGCTGGCGGGATTGGTGACTCACCCCGGAGCGGCCTTGGAAGCGGAGGAAGAGGAAGCCCTGGCCCGCGTGGTCGAGGCGTTCAACATCATCAATGACCGCACTGCCGGGTTTCAGGTGCAGACCTGGCTCGAGACGACCGCCGGGCAAGGGACCACGCTCGGGTACCGGTTCGATCATCTGGCCTACATCATCAATGAGTCGCAGGACCCCGACCGGTTTGGAGTCTGCGTCGACACGTGCCACATCTTCGCAGCTGGGTATCCGATCGGAACTCCCGCCGAATACAAGGCGACGATGGACGAGTTCGACCACATCGTCGGCGTCGACAAGATTCGGGCGTTTCACCTGAACGACAGCAAGAAGCCGCTGGCCAGCCGCGTGGACCGGCACGATCACATCGGCGAGGGGTGCCTGGGGCTGGAACCGTTTCGGAACCTGCTGAATGACTCGCGGTTCGTGGACCGGCCGATGTATCTGGAGACCAAGAAGGAAGAACGCGACGGCGTCGAGATGGACGCGGTGAATCTGAAGACGCTGCTGGGACTGATCAAAAACTAAAGCCCAGGGGTGGCAACCCCTGGGCTTTGGAAGCGAGTGCGAAAGACTAAAACTCGCCGACGGTTTCGCCGCCCTGGATTGTGCCCAGAGCGCGATAGAGCTGGCTGTCGATGTTCTCGCTCACGAATCGCACGTGGCCGTCCGCGAGCAGGAACTGCGAGCCACCAACGTGATAGCTGCTGAAGTCGTCCAAGTGGGACGAGGGGTGATTCGGCACGTGATCGAGCGAGCCCAGGATTCTCTGGAACGCTTCTTCGCCTTCGGGAACCATTCCCGACCAGGTCGACCACCAGCCGTCCTTCGGCTTGGTCTTACGCTCTCCGATGAAGATGGTGGATGAGGTTCCGTCAGTGATGTCGCGAACCCCGATCCGGCTGTTGTGGTACATCGTGCCATCGCCGATGCACTGCCCTTGCGCGGTCACCGGAGCGGTCCCCGGAGCGTTCTCACAGCCATGCAGCTCCTCGGTCCCGAAGGCGGCGATGTAGTTGGCCGTGGCCAGCTCGGCCAGGACCGTCCCGGGGCTGCCTTCTTCTTCGATCTCCCAGGTCTGCTCGGGGGCGATATCGCTGGGGCAGACGAACGCGGGCAGGATGGTCTTGATGTGGGGCAGATTTGCGGGATCGTTGATGGCCAGGTTGAGGTTCAGCTGGTTGTAGAGCGGACTCTGATCGATCTGCGGCAGGAGCATTGTGCCCCAGCCGAACCCGCTGATTCCTTCGTGAGCGGACTGGGCATTGGTCGCCGGATCGACGGCGATCCAGCCCGGCGGGAAGACTCGGAAAGTATCGTGATAGTTGTGCATCGCCAGACCAAGCTGCTTCATGTTGTTCTTGCACTGTGTCCGGCGAGCCGCTTCGCGGGCTTGCTGGACAGCGGGCAGCAGCAGGGCAATCAGCACAGCGATGATCGCAATCACGACCAGAAGTTCAATGAGGGTAAAGCCACGACGGCGCATGGGAAGACTCCGAAAATTGGAGGACAGCTGACCTGTCCAGAGACAGGTCGGAATGAAGCGGAAAGGCAGACTTGCCTTCCGATGAAGAAGCGGGGGAATGACCTCAGATCGCGAAATTTGCGATGCAACAGTCATTCAAAGCGGCACGACGCGGTCAACTGACCGCTGGCACGACCTCAGACCGCAGAACTCGTAAGAATTCCGCGGTCCGGTCCTTGGACTACAGTCTTGCCGTCGGCAACGATCTAGGCACCGACCGCTGGCGGGCCGCGGGATTCCGGCAGCTGCGTCTGATTCGACGTGGCCAGAATTGCAATCATGATGTCCGTCTGTCTCTGGACGGACTCGGAAATTGTCAGCTCGACCTGAGCTGCGAGAGTCTGAGGAGCTGCGAACACCGCACAGATCGCACACGGTTCGGAATCGTGCGGATCGGAGTGGTGTGGCGTTTCCTGAGCGGGTAAAGGCTGCTCGGGAGCACGATGAACATGCCGATGCCCATGGGAGCAAACGGTGACCGTTTCCGACGTGTGCGAAAGGGAGTGACCATGCACTCCGCACTGCTCGCCGGTGACCAGGTGCCAGCCGCCATGTCCCAATGCGACCAGCAGGGCATAGCCACACAGGACTGCCCGGCGGAGGATCGAAGATGGAGAAGCACGCAACATGAACTGGCCGTTAGGAACGGAACATTCCTAATACTTTTACGAACCGCCGAGCAAAGTCAACGGTGAATAACCGGAGAATGCGAGCGGGTGAAGCGAAATTCACCCCATGAAAGCCTGCTGAACTTCACTTGATCGGCGGATTTTGCCTCGCGACGTCACCCTTCCAGCGCCGGGGCGCCCACATCAAGAATCCGTTCAGACACCACAGAGTCATGGCGATGGAATTGCCGATCGCCGCATGTTCACCCGCCGACAGCATCCCTGCAATCCAGGCCAGAAAGATCAGGCACACGATCAGCAACCACGCCTCGCTGAGTGCGGATCGCAGGGCACTCGCGGGCACACCGGCTCTGTAGCAATGCACCAATCCGAGGATGGTCAGTGAGCACCAGAAGACGACTCCCAGGGCATCCTCAACTCTCATGACCAGTCTGCTCCCCCCGGTTCGACCCATTCCTCTTGCCACGGCTGCTGGAGTCGAAACCGGTGCGTATACGCCGTCTGAAATGAAGCGGAATCGTGGGCGCCGTCGACATCCCGCAGAATCGTCAGGAACGTCCGGTCGATATCCACTCGCAGCGACATCCCCGGAGGATCGAAGGGGGCGAGATCCACGCAGAGCGTCCGAATCGGCTCCTGGTCGATTGATTCAAAATCGAACGCTTGATTGGAAAACAGGAGTACACCGGACATGCGCGCCGAAACGAGGTCGGTCCGGGTGTGCGGAATCGCCGTTCCCCTCCCAACCCCCGTCGAGCACTGTTCCTCGCGACGACTGATCCGGTGGATCAGTTGCAGGGCGACCGGTCGAGCGAACCCGAACATCCGCACGAGCGCCCAGATCAGGCACGATCCCAGCTCCCCGCGAAACTTGCGTTCGAGCTGTCGTTGGACCTCGGGCACACCCGGCGCTTGCTGGACGAGCGAGTGAATCGCAGCCACGTCATCGCTGCTGATCCCCGAGGCGATGGCGAGGACCGGATCCGGCGGAGTGGTGCGGTGGATGCAGATCATCGAAAAAACTCTGATCCGGCGGGCTGACGAGCCCGTGATCCTATCAGGCGAGCCGGGCGAGAGTCAGCCCCCGTCCCTGGATTCGGGTTTAAGTAATGGTTCAGACGAAGTGGAGGATGCTTCCAAAGAGACTAAGGACCGAAACACCATCAGTAAGGCCGCTGAGGTCATGAACGCGCCGGGAATCGCCAGGAGGAGACCATAGGGCATCCCCTCTCTACTGGGTGGGAGGGAACCCAAAGCGAGCATGACGGGCCCGAAGCTCGCGCAGACGGGAAATGTTGTCTTCATGAGATTGGACATCATGCGTTTCATGAAGACTCGATGGGATCGCAAGTTGGAGTCGAGGATGATGCCAGGCTTTACGTCACCTGCTCCAGCACTTCGTCATCCACAAAGATCGGCAAGTGCGGGTCGTAGTGGACCGCCAGGGCGATCGCGTCGCTGGGGCGAGCGTCCAGTTCGATGACGTCGTCATCTTTCTGGATGCGGATCTGTGCGTAGTAGGTATGCTCCACCAGGTTCGTGATCACCACGTCCTGGGCCTCGCCGCCAAGCTGATCGATCGCGGAACGCAGGAGGTCGTGCGTCAGCGGGCGGGGCGGGACGTTTCCCTGAATGCGGCGGTCGATGCTCATGGCCTCGAACAGGCCGATCAGGATTGGAAATGCGCGCGAGCCGCCGACCTCGCGCAAGAAGACGACCTGCTGGTCGTTGATCTCGCTGATAATGATCCGGGCCAGCTCCATGCGGACGAGCACGGCGGAACCTTCCAGAAGAAATGGGAAATGAGCAGGTCGTTCAGTTAGGGAGTGTGATCAGCTCTCGTTGGAGCGACGGCGTCCCCGACCACCCCCGCGATTGCCACGGTCGTCGCCGCGCGGACCACCGGATGGACGATCACCGCCTCGATCCTGCTTGGGCGGACGCCGGACGAGCAGCGAGATCGCATGTTCCCAGGTCGGCACTTCTACGGTCTTGATCTTGGGACGGTCGGCTTCTTCCCCATCGTCATCCCGGCTCGGGCGTTCATCCCGGCGGCTACGACGTGGCGGCTCGCTCGATTCGGCTCGGGCCGGGCGAGCGTCACGCTCTCCACGGTCGCGTTCGGGGCGATCGCGCTCCGCTCGGTCATCACGGTCGCGACGGGGGCGCTCCTCGCGATCCGCATCACGAGGCTCGCGAATCCGAGCCCGGGCGGGCTCTTCCCGGTCTCGTTCGTCCCGGACTTCGTCTCGGACGGCACGGCGACGCGGCGGCTCTTCGGCGACTTCTTCGCGAGGGCGACGTGCCGGGCGAGAGGGGCGCTCTTCCGGTTCATCGAGATCCCGTGCGGGGCGACGAGTTCGAACCGGCTCTGATTCCACAGGCCGACGTTCCGTGCGGCGCGGCTTCGCGAGTCCGGTTCCGAATCCATCGTCGGCATCGTCCTCGAATTCGTCTTCGGGCAATGCACTGCGAACCGGTTCTTCATCCCGGACGCATGCGGGTGGCTCGGCAGCTGGACCGCGACCACGTGCCCGGCCTCCGCGACCGCGAGCGGGGCGATCTTCGGGCTCCTCGGCAGCTGGACGAGGGGGGCGACCGCGGGCTGGTGGCTCGTCGTCTCCGAGTTCAGCGGCCAATTGACTCAGTGGGGGGATCGACTTTCTGGAGCCACGGCTGGTCGGCTCTAGACGTTCAAACAGGTCATCGGCGAATCCGCTGTCGTCCAGAATCGAATCGACCTTTGACGCCGAGGTTGGCTCGCTTTTGACCGGGCGTTCCGGACGGCGAGGACGCTCGGCCTTGATTGAGGGAGCGTCTTCCGAGACCTTGGCGGGCTCTACCCGAACGGGCTTCTCGCGACGAGGGCGGTCTTCATTGCGGCTCGTTGGCCGGTCTTCATTGCGGCTCGTTGGCCGACCCCGATCCGGAGTCCGACGTGGACCTCGCCCCCGCCCTGCCGGAGCCGCAGCTGGTTCGGACTCGCTGGTTGACTCGCTGAGTTCCCAATCCCAGCCCTCCAGTGCGTCCCAGTAATCGTCATTGGGCTTGTCAGCTGCCCGTTCCGGCTCGGTGGACTCCACGGCGTCATCGACGATGACCTCTTCGAGGACCACTTCCTCGAGGACCACTTCCTCGGCGGCGGCTTCAACGACCACTTCTGTCTTGGCTGCTTTCTGAGCAGCTGACTTGCGAGGGGCCCGCGGCTTTCTGGCAGGCTTGGCGGGTGGCTCGTCGTCGACCGGGGCTTCGATCTCAGCAAACTTCATTGCCGAAGGCCGCTCGACCGACGCGCTGACAGGTGCAGCCTGATCGTCATCGTCATCATCGTCGAAAGCTTCGAGCAACCCGGCGCCAAAGCCATCATCATCGTCGTCCCGAGGCACGCGAAGCCGCGGTACCGCCTTGCGTGGCTTCTCGACCTTGGCGGGGGCCGACTTGGGCTTTGCGACCGGTTCCGGCTCGGCGACCGACTCCGGTTCCGGCTCAACGACGGCCTCGGCTGTGGCTGCAACCGGTTCTGACTTCGGCTCTGCAGGCAGCAAATCGAAGTCCAGACCGTCCAGATCGTCTGGGTCAGCCACGGGGCCTCCCGGCGCAAAGTTCAATCCAAAAAGCCCTTGCGCCAAGGACTTGGCGGCCGGGTCATCATTGGGACGGGGAGAATTGGGCTGGTTCATAACCCGCTAAAACTAGCCCGCTGTGCGTCAAAATGCAAGGAGACACTCAGATTTGCCCCCGCTGGTGTTGGGCAAGTCGTTGTGAGCCGTCGGGCTGGCCCGACGTGCCTCGTGGGTATCCAGTCGGTTCAACCGTGTCGCCATCCCCTGTCAGCCGACGCGGACTGGCGAACGGACCGGTCGCTCTGCACAATGAACCGTTCTTCGCTTCTCGTCCGCTTTCCGTTTGAGGCCCGCATGCCGCCGCGTCAGTCCCGAATCGGGTTTGTGTTGTTCTCGATCTATCTGGCGATCTATCTCGGCTTTGTCGGGATCAATGCCTTTCGCCCCGAACTGATGAAGTCGACCCCGCTGGCTGGGGTGAACCTGGCTGTGCTGTACGGGTTCGGGTTGATCATCGCCGCCATCGTGATGGCGTTTCTGTATGGGTTCGTCGGGCAAACTCAGGAAGAACAGGAACGCTCCCCGTAGGACGGGCCCATCGGCCCGTCCCGCCTGGGAGCAACTGGCGGCGGAGGTCTCTTTGCGATCGGCGAAAGTTGGCTGTCCGTTCACCCTCAAACCAGTTTGTTCGTCTTCTCTTCGCATCGGAAGGGCAAATGTGCCCGTCCCACATCACCCCCCCTGCCTTCTTCTCTCTCACCTCTCAACTCTCCCCTCTCCATATGCTCTACGATCCCTCCCCCCTCGCCGTCACGATCTTCTGTCTCTTCGTCGGCGTGACGCTGGGTTTCAGCTTCTGGCTGGGCCGGAAGGCGAAGTCGGCTCAAAGCTACTTTGCGGCTCACGGCCAGATTCCATGGTTCGTCAACGGGGTCGCGTTCGCGGGGGATTACCTCTCGGCAGCGTCGTTCCTGGGTATCTGCGGGATGATCGCCTTCTACGGGTACGACGGGTTTCTGTACTCGATCGGCTACCTGGCTGGGTGGGTCGTGGCCCTGTTCGTGATCGCCGAGCCGATGAAGCGGCTGGGGAAGTTCACGTTTGCCGACGCCCTGGATGCCAAGTTTCATTCGCGCGGGATCAAGCTGGCTGCAGGGGTCAGCACGCTGGTGGTGAGCCTGTTCTACCTGATCCCGCAGATGGTCGGAGCCGGGGCGCTCGTGAAGCCGCTACTGGGTTTCGGGCACGCGACCGGAGTCATCGTCGTCGGCGTGGTGGTGATCCTGATCGTCGTGACCGCCGGGATGGTGAGTACGACCTGGGTGCAGTTCATCAAGGGGACGCTGCTGGTGGTGCTGTGCACGATTCTGGTGGGGATGATTCTGATCAAAGGGCACCGCTCCCAGGCGGATCATCGCAGCGATGATCCCACTCATCGGAATCGACACTACGAGATTACTTATGACAAGATGCGGCAACTCTATCCCTGGGGGCTGAACATCGGATTGGCCGCTGATGTCTATGGAGACAGCCGAACCACTCAACAGAAGCCACCGCCGCCCTTGGAGGCGAAAGGCGAATGGGCGAAGAAACCTTATCTACGCTTCCCGAAACCGGATGGCGGGATCCTGGTTGTCCGAAAAGACGATGGATATGGACACATGGTGTTATGCCAGATGGCGAAGACCGTGGACGGAAAGAAGTTCATTAACGGTCTTCCCCAGAAAAGAGGGGAGGTCGAGTTCGAGCGTGTGGGTGAGATCTACAAACTGCCTGGAGATCAACTGGTCACCGGACCGATCGGGCCGACGGGATATCTGGCCACTTTGCAAGACAGTGAAGTGATCGTGACGGGCACGGAGAAGTTCAAGGACGACGATGGGAACGAGGTAACGATCTATTACCCCAAACTCATGAAAGGCTCCGACCTGATGGTTCCCGGCGGCAGCCCGACATTCGCGGGAATCAAGTCCGACAAGTGGATCGACAAGCTCGACTTCATCTCGCTGATGCTCGCCCTGTTCTGCGGCACGGCGTCACTGCCGCACATCTTGATCCGGTACTACACCGTCAAGGACCAGCGGGCCGCGCGGCTCAGTACGATCGTCGGGATCGCCAGCATCGGGGTGTTCTACATCCTGACCCTCTATGTCGGACTGGCGGCAATGACGAGCCTCGTTCTCGACCCCAGCAGTTCCAACATGGCCGCTCCGCTGCTCGCCCGCAGTTTTGGCGAGTGGATGTTTGCAGCTGTGTCAGCCGTGGCCTTTACGACCGTGCTCGGAACTGTCAGCGGGTTGATTCTGGCAGCCAGCGGGGCGGTGGCTCACGACCTGATGTCGCATGGTCTGGGAATGAAGCTGGACGACAACGCCAAGGTCCGCGTGGCCAAGACCGCAGCTGTGGTTGTGGGGCTGATCGCCATAGGCCTGGGGATCATGTTCGAGAAGTTCAACGTGACATTCCTGGTGGGCTGGGCCTTCAATATTGCGGCTTCGGCCAACCTGCCGGCGCTGATCATGCTGCTGTTCTGGAAGCGGACGACCAAGGAGGGAATCATCGCGGGGATTCTGGTCGGGCTGTGCAGTTCGCTGGGCTGGGTGCTGGCGAGCAAGGATGCCTACAAAGATCTGTACGGCTGGCCCGCCGATCAGGCCCTCGTCCCGTTCAGCCAGCCGGGAATCGTCACGATTCCGCTTGGTTTCCTGACCTTGATTGTGGTCTCGCTGATGACGAAGAAGCCGGAATCGGAAGTTCCCGCTTAGGACGTCTGTGTAGCCACGTTCGCCAGAACGTGGGCCGGGCACGCCTGATCCCCACGTTCTGGCGAACGTGGCTACGGTCGTTGAACGTTATCCGCGCACAGCCGAGATCCCCTTGCGCAGTGCTTCGCGCATTACATCGACTGGGGCCGCCTGTCTCGTAAAGCAGTGGTACTGCGCAGCGGCCTGAGCGACGAACATCTCCAGGCCGCTGACTGTGATGCAGCCGCGTTCCTTGGCCTGCTTGATCAGCAGGGTTTGCTCGGGGTTGTAGATCGTGTCAAAGACGACCGTGCCTTCGCGGAGCCAGTGCTCCTGGAACGGGGTGTCGTTCATGTTCGGGTACATCCCGATCGGCGTGCAGTTGACCAGCACGTCGACATAGGCCGCGCCGCGGTTCTCCCAGGCCACGAACTGGCAGCCCAGGTGTTCGGCCAGTTCCTGCCCGCGCTGCTTGGTGCGGTTGGTGATCGTGAGGGCTCCGCCGGCCCGTAGGACGCCCTGGCCGATCGCCTTCGCGACTCCGCCAGCTCCCAGCAGCAGGACGCGCTTCCCGGCCAGGTCGTGGTCGCCCTTCATTTCCAGTCCCATCTTGATGCTGGACAGGGCGGCGTCGAAGTCGGTGTTGGCGGCGTACCAGTTGTTGCGATTGTCGCGGAACAGCGTGTTGGCCGCTCCGATGTCCTCGACGATGTCGTCGCGGAAATTGGCCAGCATCATCGCCCGCTCTTTGTGCGGGATCGTGACGCTGTAACCCTGCACATCCAGCCACGAGTAGGCCTTCAGGGTGTCATCCAGCAGTTCGGCCGGAACGCGCATCGGCAGGTAGACCGCGTTGATCCCATCCGACTTGAAGGCGGCGTTGTGAATCCGCGGGCTGTAGCTATGCGCGATCGGATCACCGAGAACTCCGAAGACCTTTGTGTCGGCGTTGATCTGATCGTAGCGGTACAGGTTCTTCATCTCTTCAAACGAGAGCTGTCCCGGGGCCAGCACGCGATCCTGGCTGAAGGTGGCGTAGGTAAACGGGGCTCCGAACTTGCCGCACAGGACCCGGCTGATCAGCCCGAACTCGCCCATGCAGAACGCCACGGTCGGGACCTTGGCCCCCTTGATCAGCTGCAACAGCCGGATGTTGTCCTCCGGCTTCTGGGCCATTGTGACAATCTTCACAATGTCCGGATCGAGCGTACACATGTGGCCATAGCGCTCTTCCAGCGTGTCCGGAGTTCCGTTGAAGTCGTGGAAGCTGATGATCCGCTTGGTCTTTCCGTACCGCCGGATCTTCGTTGCGATGTCGAACTCCAGGTCGACATAGTCGACTCCAGCCACGATCGCCTGCCGCAGGATCGTCTGCCGCTGGTCCTCGGTCATCTTGGCCCGACCGCCGTCCTGAGGGCGGCGACAGGTGATCACGACGGGCGTCGGGCGCTTGTCGATCAACCGGTTCAGCTCCGGAGTCTTCGACAGCCAGTCCAGCCGAAGCTCGACCAGCTGCGCCCCTTTGGTGGCGAGGGCCTGGTGCTCGGCGATCATCATAGAGTGCCGCGTACGGCCAAGACTGACGCAAATCATGCTGTGACAGAGCCTTATGCCTGGGGCCTCTGGAACACGGAAGTCCCCACAGGACGCAAGTTACCGTGACACGGAAGCTCGTGCCAGCCGGTAAGTCGAACGAGGGCTGCGGTGAAATCGACAGAAAGTACGGACGACCATCGCCCTAAGTTGCGATCCGGATGATTCTTACACCTGAAAGCAAAGTCCCGCGAGTCGAAGTAAACCCATAGGCCCGCGGGTAATCCAGCACTTTCATACCTGTTGTACCGGTCGGAACGAGGTCAACAGTTCGCATGAAAACGGATTTGTCCTTTGGCCGATGTAACCCGAACAGCATGGCGGACAACCACATTGAGAGACTGCGAACACCTGTCGCGGGCTGCGACTGAGGTATGCTCGAATGTCCGAGCCCCGTGACATCTTGTACGTCGATGACGAGCGATCGAACCTGATCGTCTTCGATGCGACATTTGAAGATGACTTTCGCATCCACACAGCCAACAGCGCCGCCGAGGCTCTGGAGATCGTGGAAGAGGTTCCGATTCCGGTCGTGATTGCCGACCAGCGGATGCCCGACATGACCGGGGTCGAGCTGTTCGCATTGATTCGCCGCAAACACCCTCATATTCAGCGCGTGATCCTGTCCGGGTATGCCGAGTCGGATTCCATTATCAGTGCGATCAACGAGGGTCAGGTCTTCCAGTTTGTGCGCAAACCGTGGCAGCGTCCGGAACTGCTGGCTGTGATCCGCCGGGCCATGGATGCCCACGATATGTCGCTCGAGAACACCAGCCTGATGGAGCGGCTGCTGGTCTCCGAGCAATGCGCCCTGCTCGGTCGCGCCACGGCAGACATCGCCCACGAAATGGGCAGCCAGCTGAACGTCCTGCCATTGATCGAAATGGTCGAAGACGACTTTTCTCAGCACCCCCAGCTGGTGCAAATGGCCGAGATCGCAAGAGGCTCCTACGAGCGGCTTCGTATGCTGGTCGACGAGATCAAGTCGATCGTCCGGCAGGAACGGACCGAGGTGAATCTCCAGCTGGTCAGTCTGGCCGATGTGGTGCGGGAGCTGCTTTCGTTCCTGCGTTTCAATCGGTCGTTCCCGTCCTCGAAGATTGTGGCGGACTTGCGGTGCGACCCGACGATTCTGGGGAACAAGCTGAAGCTGCATCAGGTGCTGATGAACCTCGTCAACAACGCCAAGGATGCGATTGAAGGCCAGCCGAACGGTCGCATCGCCATCCATCTGGGGTGCAGGAAGGGGAACGTTGATCTCAGCGTGGCGGACAATGGGAGCGGGATTCCCCAGGCGATCCAGGAGAAGATCTGGGAACCGTTTTTTACGACCAAAGGAAAGCAGGGAACCGGCCTGGGACTCGACCTGGTCAAGCGACTCGTCGAGGCCCAGCACGGAAGTATCGAGATGACCTCCGAGCCGGGACAAGGGACTCAGTTCACGTTGACGTTCCCGAGTGTGGCGAGTCCGATGGACTCCCAGATCGAGTTCGAGCTGCGAATGTAGGATTGAATCTGTCAGCGTTCAGCCTTCAGCAGTCAGCCAGATTGGGCAACTGCATTCTCGAATCTGGTGAGCTTGTGATTCCGCAGAGTCGGGAGGGCGAAGCGGCGAAGCTCCTGCCGAGCCGCGTGAGTGGGAGTCATTGGATCTCAACGTCCCGGCTGAGCCCTGGGTGGTTCTCGGAAAAGAGCGATCTACACTCATTGGCGAAGGCAGGCCATTGGAGTGAAGCTTGTGCTGCGATTTGGACTTTGTTGTGCCTTCCTGGATCACCCGATCCGGTTTCGCAACACGACGGTGACTGCCATCCAGCGCATGAGCCGCGACACAGCGCGCGAGAAGCTCTCGGCGTTGTGCCTGGCCAATGCGATTGAGCTGATCCGCGCTCTCGAATGCTGCCAGCAACTGGGGATCGGTTGTTTTCGCATCAACAGCCAGATCCTGCCTCTCAAGACTCACCGCGAGGTGGGCTATCAGGTCGACGACCTGCCCGACGCACCGGCGATCCGCGCAGCCTTCGCCGCAGCCCGCAAATTCGCAGAAGACCATCGGCTGCGAATGGCCTTTCATCCGGATCAGTTCGTCGTGCTCAACTCTCTGCGAGACGATGTCGTCGATGCCTCCATCCGCGAACTCGAGTATCAGGCCGAGGTCGCCGAATGGATCGGAGCCGATGTCATCAATATCCACGGCGGCGGAGCGTTCGGCGACAAGTCCGCAGCTCTGGATCGCTTTTCCCGGCGCCTGGATCGACTGAGTCCCCGCGTTCGATCACGCCTGACGGTCGAGAACGACGACGGGATCTTCACGCCGGCCGACTTGCTGCCGCTGTGCCATACAACAGGCATTCCACTCGTCTATGACGTCCACCACCACCGCTGCCATTCGGACGGGCAGTCGATAGAAGCCGTTACAAGCGCGGCCATCGCCACATGGAATCGCGAGCCCCTGTTTCACATCTCCAGCCCTGCCGAGGGTTGGGACGGACCCCAGCCCGAGAAACATCACGAGATGATCAGCGTCTCTGACTTTCCCGAAGCGTGGCGGCCTCTCGACATCACCATCGAAGTCGAGGCTCGCGCCAAAGAAGCCGCGGTTCTGGATCTGATGCAGGCTCTTGTCAAGAAGCCGAAGCCGAAGAGGCGGTGAACCGCCCGCTCGCAATCGTTACTAGTCCGCAAAGTTCCTGAGGAGCTGCAGCCCAACCTTCTGGCTTTTCTCGGGGTGGAACTGCGTCGCAACCAGATTGCCCCGGGCGATGGCTGCAACGAATGGTCCACCATGATCGCTTGTCGCGGCAATCACCGACGAGTCGGTCGGTACCACGTGATAGCTGTGGACAAAGTAAACGTGCGAGCCCTCAGCCACGCCCTGAAACAGGGGGCAATTGGGCTGAGTGATATTCAGCCCGTTCCAGCCCATGTGGGGAACCTTGAGGTCGGGCTGCGGAGGAAACCGCACGACCTTTCCGGGGACGATCCCCAGCCCCTCGTACTCCCCATCTTCGTAGCTGACATCGAACAGCAGCTGCAGCCCCAGACAGATGCCGAGGAACGGTTTGCCGCTGGCGACGTGGTCTTTGAGAGCTGTCACAAAATCGAGACGCTTGAGTTCCGCGATCGCATCGCGAAAGGCTCCGACCCCGGGCAGGATCACCTTGTCCGCAGTTGCCAGGTCACGTGGGTTCGTGGTGATCTGGGCAGCGACGCCCAGGTGCTCAAACGCCTTCTGGACGCTCCGCAGATTTCCCATCCCGTAGTCGACGATGTGCAGCATTCGGTGGCTCTCTGAGGTCCGCAGCCATTCAGACATTCCAGCCACGGAGCGGGTTCACAACACGCCAGAATTCTGACGAATTCTGCTACGTCATCGGCAGCTTGACGGCAGTCTTGAGCTCTGAGCTGCGAGCGACAGCTTCGGTGAACTCCATGTATTTGACGGCGTCTTCAAACGTGGTGTATTTGACCGGCTCTTCGCCACGGATCGCGCCGATGAACTCAGCTTCCACCCGCCAGCCACCGCGCTCGGACTGCGGGATGTCGATCTCTTTCAGCTCGGCATGGCCGTGGTGCCCGACGAAGACCTGCTCTCGAAGCCCGAAGACGACTTTGATCGTCCCGCGGCTGCCGTACAGGTGAATCTGCTTCCCTGGCCCGAACAGTACGGTTCCGCTCAAGTGGTAAAGCCCCCGCGCCCCGCCAGGAGTCTGAGTCAGAATCTGCAAGCTGTCTGGAATCGTACACTCTCGGTAGCCGTTGATGGCCGGGTCGGGCCGTTCGGTCTCGAACACCCCGGACTGGCTGAGCACCTGCGACGGGGCACCGACCCAGCGGGTCACCGTCTCGTGCATGATCCCCAGCGTCAGGACATTCCTGCCACTGATCACGGGGTCCTGACGCCAGTGAATCGGTCGCGAGTAGTCCCAGAACTGATCGTCAGCCCCGAGCACGACGTACTCGCGCAGTTGGCCAATGAAGTTGTCCTGAATCATCTTCTGAATGCGAGTACACGTCTCCAGACCGAATGGGCTGGGGACGATCTGAGCTGTCAGCTTCGGATGAGCTTTCGCGGCGGACAGCATTCGCTGAGCTTCCGCCAGATCGCGGGCCATCCGGGCTTCGCACAGCACGTGCTTGCCCGCCGACAGTGCGGCACAAGTCACTTCGCAGTGCATGTTGGGCCAGGTCCCGATCATGACCGCATCAATGTCGGGTGAGGCGACCAGATCCTGCCAGCGCTCGACGACCTTCGGAATGCCGAATTCGTTCGCCACTCGCTCGGAGGAAGCGGTGGATCGATTGGAGACGGAAACGATTTCCACGCCGGGAATTGCGCGGAAGCCGGGAATGTGACGCACGCGGGTGTTGGTGCCAGCACCAACGATTCCAACACGCACACGGGATGCCGACATGTTCGTCCTCGAATGACCGGAGCAGGTCCAGGAATGCAAGCCACACAACGTAGCGGGCGCAGGGTAGGTTGTCGATTGTGAAGGCGGCTGAATCACAGGCCTTCTGTCGAATGTTGCCGAAATGCCTCGTGATGCCGTTTGGAAACGTGGGCTTATCTGGTGGTGACTGAGGGACTTACAGAGCGAACACGCCGAGGGTGGTGAGGCGTGTTTCCGATTCGCCTCAACCGGTGTTTCAGGGGCTGTGTTGGGTTGGCGCCAGGGCAAGATTTCTTCGGCGATTGCAAGTCGCTACGTGGTAATGACTTGTGCTCGGTGACTCGTGGCCTTGTCAAGATTTCTGAACAGCGTCAAGGCGGTTTGGCACCAGGGCTGCTTTACACATTCCCATCGCCAACGACGCGACGACGAACTTCAGACCCCACCACACGAAAGACACTCTCATGCTCAAGCTCATCAACGCTCTCAAGAACGACGAAGCTGGTTTCATCGTCTCGGCTGAACTGATCCTGGTCGCCACGATCTGTGTTCTGGGTCTGGTTGTCGGCCTGAGCGAGCTGTCGCTGAACATCAACAACGAACTCGAAGACGTCGGTTCGGCCTTCAGCAGCGTTCAGCAGAGCTACAGCACTCAGACGATCTGCGGCCACAAGGGTGCCCTGACCGGCAGCTGCTTCGATGACAAGGCGGACTTCTGCGATGGGCAGAACGACGTTCAGTAAGAACTGAGTTCTTGGTTGTTGGTTGTTGGTTCTTGGTTGATTGACTGCGACTCTCACTCGCGGGATCGAATCTCTCTCTCAAAGCCCAGGGGTTGCAACCCCTGGGCGTTCTCTCTCGGTTCTCTCGAACGCGACTCTCACTCGCGTGAACTCTCTCTCGAACGAGTCCTCTCACGACTCGCACTCTCTCTGGCTCACCGGCCACACTCTCTCAGGCAAATACGGTGGGGACTGTATGCCACAAGGCTGCGTTGGACATGTCCAACGCAGCCTTGCTGGCTTTTGGGGGGGCAGAATTCGTCAGAATTCTGACGTCCACGTTTTCTCGCTCTAGTCTTGATCCGCTGGCGGGTTCGGCACCGGCTTCACTGGCGGGTTGTAGTCCCCGCTCGACTCAGCGAACTTCGAGCTTTCCATCGCCATCCGCTCTTCGCGGCGGTTCAGGATTTCACGAGCAGCTGCTCGGATCTCAGGCTCACTGTTGCGGCGGAGGCTGCCCAGCTCGGCCAGGGGCTGGACCATCTTCACCGCCCGAGCCACGTAAGTTTCCATCAGCAGCAGTTCGGTGAACCCCTTCTGAATCTCTTCCAGCCGAACCATCTGGTCGTTGAACTCACCCTGCAGCCCGGTCAGCAACTGCAGTGATTCAACGCTTTCGGCGATCTGCCGAGTCTGGCTGGCCAGCGTATTCTCCAGCTGGACCAGGCCTGTCAGGTTCTTTTCGGCCTTGTCGAGGTCCGCCTGGGCGGCGAGCGTCTTGTTCAGCTCAACCAGCTTGTTGGCGTTGACCTGGGCTGTTTCGACACCGACCGAGTTATCGACAATCTGAGCCTTCAGCGTCGTCAGAGCGGTCACGGCATTCGCTGCGTCGCTGGTCAGGGCGTGCTGATCGATCAGAGCCTTGTGCATCGCAGCCATCTCAGCCAGCTGAGCCCGAGCTTCAGCGGTCTGGGCCTGCTGAACGATGACTTCGTTCTTCAACGTGGCGAGGCCCTGCACCGAGGCGATCGCTGCTTCGGTCCGCTCACCGGCCGATGTCGCGGTCTGGGTCACCGTCGCCAAACCGGAGATCGCAGCCAGTGCTCCATCGGTCTTCTGCCCGGTCGCGATGGCCTGATCGCGGACTTCGGCGAGTTTCGAGAGAGCCGTTGTGGCGGGCTCGATCGCCTGACCACGGGTCACTGTTTCGCTGGCAAACTGCCCGAAGTTCTCGACAGCGGACTTCGCGGCAGCGAGGTGTTGAGTCTGTTCCGGAACCGTGGCTCCCAGTTGACTGACCAGCGTCTCGAGAGCGACCAGCGTGTCGAGGGCCTTAGCGGCTTCATCGAATTCACTCCGCTTGGTGGCCAGCGTATTCTGCAGATGAGCCATCTGCTGCAGCGCCGCCATTGAGGTGCCGACCTTGCGGGCCTCGGACTCGATCTCCTGCTGCAGGTTCCGCAGCCGGGCGACCGTCTGCTGAGCGGCGGCCAGCTGATCGTGCTGCGTCTTCAAACCGCTGAGCAAATCATTTGTGCGCCGAACATCATCTTTCGAGCCAGTCAGCTCGATCAGGTGCCGATTGGTCTCGGCCAGTTGTGTCTGCATCGTATCGATCCGCTGAGTCAGCGGACGCCCAATCAACAGCTGCATGATAACGATCCCGATAATGGCTCCCCCTGCCAGGGTCGGCCAGTTCAGGTTCTTCCATCCCTCGATTAGCGTAGGCGACGTTCCCTCGTCATAGAGATGATTGCGCGACTGTTCCACGAGTGGACCTCCAAAAAGTGAGCAAGCCAGCGGGCTCGCTGAGTGAGAGTCAAGGGGCGGGTCGCCGATGGGTCTGACCATTCGCCAGCTGCCATCAGCCATTCGCCATCTGAGTCCCGCGGATCGGCACTTTCCGCCGGGACAGATAAGGTATCGCCCGCTCCGCCCTGCCCTCTGCGGACTTTGCGGCACAATTTCCCGCCGGACAGAGAACCCCGATCCCGTAATCGAAATCCCCGCCACGTCCCCGCGAACCGTGTCGAATCCACCAACCGACACAACCGGACCTCGGGATCGCTCCCTGTCGGCGACTTCTCCGAAGTCGCTGAATCCCACGAGGCCAGCGCGGCCCGTGGACCTCTGACCTGGAGCCGTATATGCCACCCGGGACTCTTCACCCCTGTTGCGTTCGAGCGCCAGCGTGCCTTCAGGCACGGCTGGCCAGTTTGTGAATCTGCAAGTTCGAGACGGCGAGGCTCCTGCCGAGCCGCATGCGCGGGAGCAAAGCTTCTCTAAGTTGCGGCTCAGCCGGAGCTTCGCCCTCCCAACCGCTCAAACTTCCCAGATGGAACTTCTGGCCAGCCCTGGCCTTCAGGGAGTGATCCTTGACACGTCGAAGTTCGGCGGAAATGCTTCCATCAAAGGGCCACCCGGGAGAGACGTGTGTCGATTTCGGGAACGAAATTTCGAGCTCGTTGTCGGTCCTTGCTGTTGGTTTCCAATCACCCCATTCCGGAGTACACCATGAGCACAGCTACGGCCAATGTCCCGTTGTCAATCGTCTCTTCCACGTTTAACAACCTCTTCTTTGGCCAGATGGCCATCGGGTCGAACGTTCTGACTCAGCAGATCAATAGCGGTGGCGGCTACTACTGGTTTGTGGTCATCAATCGCTCGACTTTGAAAGTCGAGTACAATCAGGTTCAGACGGCGAATAACGTTGCGCCGAACATTGGGGCACTCAATTCCAATGACCATATCCTGTTGGTGGCGACTCTGGGCGTTGGGTTGAATGTGCCGCCGCAGGGTGCCCTGTTCGACTTTCTGGATCAGAACGGAGGCGGTTATCACTTGCGCCGTGTTGATCAGTTCGGACAGCAGTTCAACTGCGGCTCCTGGGGAACCTTCGGTTACGCGCTGTGCAGCGTCCTGGGAAATCAGAACATGCCAGGCTTCGAAGACAGCAGCCTTGGCGCTTCTAGTACCGGACCCTTCCTGACGATCCAGTTGCTGGCGAACACCTTCAACGGCCAGACTGTTTACACTCCGATTCAGCTCAGCAACAGCTAGGTGCCTTGATCGCTGATCCCCGTCGGCGGCTTTCTGCGGACGGGGATCGCGATTGATTTCGACCTGTAACTGTATGACTGCTGTTCGGACTCGACACTTTGGAAACGCGACCTCACTTGCTGCTAGGTGGCTGGTATAAGCCAGGTTCGGGGTTCACCCGTGTCCTGCTGTCGCTATTGCCGTTCCTGCGATCCAAGTTCCGGATCACCTGGCTCGGTGTCGGCTATCTCGGTGAGCCGTTCGATCTGTGTGAAGGAGTTCACGTACTCCCCACGAATGTTCGGGGAGGCGATATGGTCGGAGCGTATTACGCCCGCAAGAACTGGAGATCGCTGGCTCCCGATCTGGTCTTTGTCCTGAACGATCTGTGGTATCTGACACACTATTCCAGTGAGTTCGGCATGCTGGAAGATCCACTGGTCCCGATTGTGGGATACCTTCCCCTGGATGGAGGGATCGATAGCCACTCACTGACCCGTGATCTGACAGGGTTTCAGCAGATCGTCACATATACACACTGGGCTGCGGGTCAGCTGCGACCCGCGCTGCGGACGATGGGACATTCGACTCCTGTGACAGTCGCCGGTCATGGGGTGGACTTGACTCATTTTCGGATGTTCTCCGGCGGACTCGATCTCGCAACCCGTATGGCTCGCGCCCAGCAGCTCTTTGGCCTGGATGAGCCCGCGTTTGTGGTGCTGAATGCCAATCGTCCGGATCCCCGCAAGCGGCTCGATCTGACACTCGATGCATTCGCCCGCTTTGCCAGCGGGAAACCGGCGAACGTCCGGCTGTGCCTGCATCAGGCCATCGCCCATGAGGTCTTTGTCGCTCCCCTGCGTGAGCAGGCGAATCGTTTGGGGATCATGGACCGCATCCTGTGGTTTCCGCGCGTCCCGGGTCCGCTTGATGATGGGGGGCTGAACGAGCTGTATAACGCGTGTGCAGTCGGCCTCAATACCACGATGGGTGAGGGATTCGGGCTGGTCAGCTTCGAGCATGCTGCCACGGGAGCCCCGCAAGTTGTGCCAGCTCATCCTGCTCTGTGTGAGCTGTGGCAAGACGGAGCCGAACTCGTCCGCTCGGTGCGTCCGATGCATACCGAGTACTCGCCGCTCCTGATGGGAGAAGTCGACGCCAATGCCGTCGCGGAGTCTCTGAGCCGACTGTATGGCGACCGAGAGTACTTTACCCGGATGGCTCAAGCTGGTCTCGCTCGCACGGGGCTGCCGGAGTTCGATTGGTCGGTCCCTGCGGACCATCTGGTCAATGCCCTGTGCCGAGCGATCCAACTTTAAGCGAGCCGTCTCTGGGAACTCCGACGGGAGAGTTACGAGTTCCGTGGCGGCAACGGCTGCATGATGTGCTTCATCACCTGCTTCACGATTCCCCAGTGCGAGAACTTCGAACTGAATTGCAGCATCTTGTTGGCTAAGCCGGGCACGACCAGCGTGTTGCCCGCGAGAGTGGCCCGGTAGCCAGCCAGGGCCACTGGTTTGACATCCATCGCCAGAAACCGAAAGACCGGGGTCTGGTCCATGTCGGCATGCTGGCCGAAGTTCGTCTTGGTCGGTCCGGGGCACAGGCACGTGACCGTGACACCGGTTCCGGACAGCTCGGTCTGCAGCCCCTCGCTGAACGACCGCACATAGGCCTTGGTCGCGTAGTAGACGGCGGAGTTCGGCCCCGGCTGGAACGATGCGGTCGAACCGACGTTCAGAATTCTTCCGAAGCGGCGAGAAACCATCCCGGGAATAAACAGCCGCGTCAGTTCTGTGAGGGCGAGGACGTTGACCTGCATCATGCTGGAGTAGGTCTGCAGCGGCACTTGATCGAAGTACCCCATCCCTCCGAAGCCAGCGTTGTTGACGAGGCAGTCGACCGTCAGCCGCAGGTCCGCGACTTGATCGAACAGCTTCTGTGGGGCTCCGGGCTGGGACAGGTCACTGGTGATTACGTGAGCCGCGATCCCGTGAGCTTGCCGCAGGCGATCGGCCAGGGCTTCCAGCTTGTCGCCGCTGCGAGCCACCAGAATCAGATTGGTCTTGTCGCGAGCGAACAGCTCCGCGAGTTCCTCGCCGATACCCGAGGAAGCTCCGGTAATCAGTGCTGTCTGGATGCGCATGCCAAAGTCCCCGCCGGTGAGTTCGCCCGCGGGGACTGTAATGCTCCCTGAGGCTGCGCGGCAATCACACCAGATCGTCGTTCAGGATCGTGAAGAGATGAGCGGAGATCGAGCCGAGAATGGCCTTCGAAGGAGATGACAGCAGAATTCGCAGCGTCTCGTTCGCCTCAACGATGGCGTCGTTTTTCAGCACCAGAGGGATCGTCTTCTGGGTCTCTCCGGGGAGGAACGTCAGCGTCCCCTTGGCCAGCGTGTAGTCGGTGCTGGAGGAGGCGTTGGTCCCGGTCTTGGAGACCGCATACTTGACCGTGACGTTCTGTCCTGACGCACCAGAGAGCTGTACAACAACCGTTCCGGGGCTCGCGACCGACTCGTTGGCACTGGATTCGGCCAGGGTGAATGATACTGTCGGCGGCAGGTCATCATCGGTGATCGTCGCTGTGGCGGAGCTGCCGTCGCCGATTGTGGCCTGTGTCGAGTTCAGCTTCAGCTTGATGGTCTCGTTGAGCTCATCGAGGGCGTCATTGGTCACGTTCAGCTGCAGAGTCTTCTGTGTCTCTCCGGGGGCGAAGGTCACCGAGGTCACGGGGATCGCGAAGTCCGCCCCACCCGCGGTGCCGCCGGTCAGAGTGCCAAGGTTGACGGTGATCTCGCGATCCGACGGTGCCGAGAGAATGATTGGCACCAGCAGGGTGCCCCCGGACTCCAGGATGGTCGGCGAGCTGGTCGAACTGCCCGAAGCCGTCTTGAACGCGAACTTGGCACTGGGGGCCGCGTCGTTGTCCAGAATCGTGTAAGTCGCCTGATTGGCGGCTCCCAGCGTGGCGTTGGTCGGAGAACTCAACGTGATGATGACCGTCTCGTCGTTCTCGTCCTTGGTGTCGTTAAGCACCGTAAAGTTCAGCGTGCGAGTGGTCGTCCCCGGAGCAAAGGTCAACGTTCCGGCTGCCAGAGTGAAGTCGGTCCCCAGCGTGGCTGTGCCACCCGTCAGAGCGTAGTTTACCGTGATTGTCTGAGATGAGGCCCCGTTGAGAACGACGTTGAACGAGGCGCTGGTCGTCGACTCGGTCACCGACTTGGCGGTGAGCTGGAACGACACGGCGGGCACATCGTTGTCGACGATCGAGACGGTGGCGGTCGAGGTGGCTCCCAGTGTGGCTCCACTCGGGCTGGAGAGCGTCAGGTTAAAGGTCTCGGTCGGCTCCAGGGTCAAATCGTTCGTGATCGGGACGTTGAACGTCTGCGAGGTGACACCGGGATTGAACGTGAGCGTTCCCGAGGTCGCCGTGAAGTCGGAACCGCTGGTCGCTGTCCCGCTGGATGTGGCATAGTTGACGGTGATCGTCGACGTCCCCACCTTGTTCAGATTCACGGTGATTGTGCGGGTTCCGTCCGCTTCGTTGACCGAGTGGGTCGCCGAGGCGAACGACACTGTGGGAGCGGTCGGAACGTCGGTCCGGACATTCAGGTCGACCTTCACGTTCAGGCTGCTGATCGTGACCGACTTGGTCACCGGCGTCGAGATCCCCGGACCGGAGAACGTGACGTTGTAAGTGCCCGGTGCCAGCTGGATCTGATACCCGCCTCCGCCGTTCGTAGTCGTGGTGACTGTGGTGCTGCCGTTGCTGACGGAGACAGTCACCCCGCTCAACCCTTCGCCCACGTTGTAGAAACTATTGGCGACTGTGGTATCGGTGATCACGACACCGGTCAGGAACGAGTTTCCGGCCTTGGCTCCGAAGTCGTTCCCCGTGAACACGGCATTGAAGTTGTTTCCGCCACTGGTGTAGACGCCGGTCCGAACGCCTGAGCCGGTCTCCTTAAAGGCGTCCATCAGCATGTTGATTCGGTGACCACGCCCGGCGATCCCGGCGTCGATGAACAGGTCGTTGTGCTGATTGATGACGAACTGCTCGACGTTCGGAGTGCCGCTCGTAGCCTCAAACGCCAGATTCTCACCCGCTGTGATGTACCCGGTGTACCCGGCAGCCTGAATGCGCTGCTCGAAATTCGACCCGCCCGAGCCGGTGTGTGAGAACTGGTCCGTGTCGATCAGGAATTGCAGATGGTTCTGAATCGCGACGTGAAGTGAATCGTTGATCGCCAGTGGCTGTTTGGCCGTGGTGGTAATCGTCCCCGCAGCAAGACCTTCATTTAGTGCAATTCCCAGCCGCGCGGCTTCTGCAGCGGGGTTGGCTCGCGCCCGGTTGATCAGTTCCAGAAACAACTGCTCATGGGCCGAGACCGTGAGCACAATTCGCTCTTCCAAGGTTCCGGCGGTTCGCCATGACCGCTTGGTACGGCGGCGAGACGTTGTGATTGTCTGTCGAAGCTGATTCCAGAGAGACCAAACACTCATCACTCGATCCTTGCCAAGCGAACAGACGGCGGGGGAGGCTTCAACCACAGCATAAGTGTAGTCCCCTCTCCCGGCTGCGGAAATTCGAGTTCGCCGGAAAGTTCAGAGGATTTGTTGCTTTCTCGCAACATGGTTTTTGACGCTACTACTGACCGCTCAGGGCCTGATCTCGCAGCCCGCTGTCGAATTCTGTATCCCGCGACGCGTCCAGTCCGCCAGTCAGTACCATCCCTTCAACCAGGCTGGAGGCTTCTGCCAGAGCGGCCTGCGACTTGACGAACTCGATGTTCTGCTCAAAGAACGTCTTACGAGCCACCAGAACCTGCAGGAAGTCGAACTCTCCCGCTGCGTAGGCCTGATCGACCAGACGCAGGGTCTCTTCCGCCCGTGGCAGAATCTCGCTCCCCGACATCCGCACGGCGGCGGCCGCCGATTCATAGTCCCCGCGTGCCGCAGCCAGCCGCGACTGAATCGAGAGTTCCAGACGCCGGACCTCCTGCGAGGCGCGGCAATACTCCGCCTGAGCCGCAGAGATGTTCCCTTCGTTCGCGTTGTGGAACGGGAGCGGGACTCCCACCTGGGCGTTGATCATGCCTGACCCGGTTCCGTTGTCACGTCCGGCGGCCAGCTGAAACTGCAGGTTCGGGGTGGCTTGAGCCTCTTGCCGATCGATGTTGGCCTGTGCGCGAGATAGACGGGCGCGGGCTGCCGACACTTCGGGGCTGGAACCGACCAGATCGCGGGCGAGTTGCTCCCAGTCCCGATCCGGTGCCGAGGCGGGCAGCTCTCCCACGAGCGGCTGGGGGCCCAACTCCGGCATTCCCGCCAGGGTGACAAGCTGCTTCCAATGGGATCGGTAGGCGGCGGCGGCCTGTTGCCGCTGAATCAGAATCTCCTGCAGCTGGATTTCCGACTGCAGGACTTCGGTCTTGGCACCTTCTTTGGCGGTAAAACGAGCTTCCGAGGTTGCTACCGCATTCCGGGCCAGAGTCTCAAACTCGGCTGTCAGTTCCACCTGCCGCTGGGCGGCCAGGGTTCGATAGAAGGCGATTCTCACGTCGGTCAGCACTCGCTGTTGCTGGGTGCTGACCTCCCACAGCTGGGATTGAACTTCTTGATTGAGGACGCGCTCGTTCAGGCACAGCTTGTCCGCCGTGACGTAGTCCTGCTCGAAAAACGCAATGTGTTGATCCGTGCCACGATCCGCCAGCTGCGTCGCGTTGTAGCCCACGGTGGGATTGGGTTTGCGACCGACCTGATCGCGATAGCCCATCGCCTTGTGAGCTGAGGCATTGGCCTGCTGGATCGACGGGTTGTGTGTGAGGGCGAGTGACTCAAATTGGGTCAGAGACCAACTGTCGGCAGCGACGGGGGTGGGAGCTGCGCTGGCGTCGGCGTCGGCCTCAAAGTGGGCAACACCCTGGATTGCGGCGGGCGGAAGTGCTTCGGCTTCCGCTGCGGGCTCCGCAGCTGCCAGAGTCGGGGGCGCAGAGGCCTCTGTCCGGGCCATGCGTGACGTGCCACATCCCGTGGTCCAGCCCAGGATCAGCAGACCCAGGCCAGTCGCAGCCAGACGTTTCTGAGAGCAGTTGCGTGGCACGTGTTTGTTCCGCTGTAGGGGGAGGATTCGCTACAGGCCATCCCCGGTGACGAATGAGCATCACTGCTCCTTTCAGAAGATCGGCGTCTCTGGGAGTATTCGAGCAAACAGATGCAACAACTTCGCCCGGACTTTTGAGCCTCAGCGATCCCGGCGGCACAGTCGCTACCACCCGACCGCGGGGCTGTTACTCTATGCTGTGTAAGCAGTTTCTCACCAAGAGGGATCAACCATGTCGTCGCACGTGCCTGTGGCCATCATTACCGGAGGCGGAACTGGAGTGGGTGCCGCGACTTGTCGCCACTTGTCCCGTCTCGGCTGGTCGGTTGTCGTGAACTACTCTCGGTCCCAGACCGAGGCCGAGGGCGTGGTGTCTGAGATTCTTGCCGGTGGCGGAAGAGCGATTGCGATCCAGGCGGATGTGGCGGACGATGCCGCCTGCCGCGCGATGGTGGCCCGCACTGTCCAGGAGTTCGGGCGGATCGACCTGCTGGTGAACTGCGCGGGGACGACTGACTTCATCCCGTTTTCGGACCTCGATCAGGCGACCGACGAGGTCTGGCAGCGGCTGTACCAGGTCAACGTGGTGGGAGCCTTCCACTGTGCGCGGGCGGTTCGCGAGCCGATGCTCGCCTCGGGCGGCGGCCAGATTATTAATGTCAGCAGTGTGGCTGCCCAGCTCGGCCAGGGGAGTTCGATTCCCTACTGTTGTACCAAGGCGGCGCTCGACAATCTCACCGTTTCGCTGGCCCGCACACTCGCTCCAAAGATTCGTGTCAACGGAGTGGCTCCCGGGTTTATCGCGGGACGCTGGACGCAGCGCGGCCTGGGGGAACGCTACGACAGCCTGGTGGAGGCCTACGAAAAGACCTTGCCGCTGGGGCAGGTCTGCACCCCTGAAGGAATCGCCGAGGGGATCGTGAGTCTCGTCAACGGCAGCCCCCTCGTCACCGGTCAGACACTGACCGTGGATGGCGGCATGATGATCGCTGGCTTTCAGGTGAAGTTCAGCTGACGTCACTGGCTCGCCAATGTCCGGTCCAAATGGCGCTGGTCGGGCGCTCGCATCACTGAGTGCAAAGTGGCAGGCGTAGGAGTCGTACCTGCCTGACCGGAACTGCATATTCTGACAGCGGTAACGACTGTAAGGCCCTCTGTGGAGGGCCTTTTCTGTTTCGGCAGTTCACGCCGGTTGGGTCGTGCCATCACTAACGAATACAGGTTCAGACGAGGCGAGGAAATCGAAAGGTTGCTGAAGTTCGTGATCTTCGAATGTAAGCCATAGGGAAGCGAATTCGATACGACAACGGACGAACGAGCCTAGGTTCGCAAATCCCGGTTGCACGGGACCTCCGCACGGACAGCGGACGAACATGAGACGTTCGAGGACAGGGAGCGACATCGGATGTCGGTCACGAAACTTTCCAAGTTGTGCGCCTTCCAAAACTTCGTTCGGCGTAGTCGCTGGACGGGGCTGGTCAGCGGAATCCTGGCAACCTGCGTGGGAACTTTCTCCCAGGCTCAGATGCCGATTCCGATCGCTCCTGGAGGCGGATATTACAACCCCGCAGTGCCTTACACGCCGGCACCCGCTCCTCTCCCGACCCCGGTTCATTCGCCGGTCCCGGGTGGACCGACGCAGGGTCAGGTCCTCAGCGATAATCCCGAGGACTACACTGCTCCTCTGGATACGCGCATCGCTTCGATGCCCCAGAACCAACAGAAGCTGCAGGTGGTTCATCGCCGCAGCCAGCTGGTGAAGACCCACAAGCGGATCTCCCGCTTCGCCTGGTCCGATCCGAGCATTCTCGATATTGTTCAATACACGGACCACGACTTCGGCATCCTGGCTTCGAACCTGGGATCAACTGACCTGTGGATCTGGTTTGAAGAAGAAGAGGGAGTCGACGGCAAGGCTCCGACCGAGTCGAAGATGCCCCTGATGTACAATATCTCGGTCGTTCGCGACCCGGATGTCGAAGACCGCCGCAAGATCGACTATGGCCGGGTCGAGCGACTGCTGAAGGTGCTCTACCCGAACAGCAACATCTATCTGATTCCGCTGACCAATCGAGTGATCGTCCGCGGTCAGGCCCGCGATCCCGAAGAAGCGTCACGCATCATGGGAATCGTCCGCAGCGAAGTGGCTGCGGAAGAGGCCGCGAACCGCTACGGCAATGGCGGTTACGGGAACGGCAACGGGATCAGTAACGCAGGCTTTGCGACTGGTTTCGGTGGCGGACTGAACGGAGCCAACGGAAACAACAACAATAACGGAATCGGCAGCACCGACTTCAGTGGCTTCATCGTCAATGAGCTGCAGGTTCCCGGCGAGTTCCAGGTCAGCGTCCGCGTCCGCTTTGCCGAACTGAATCGCACTCAGCTCCGTCGCATGGGAGTCGACTGGACCACGATCTTCAATGACGCTCAGCACGTCATCACCAGCTCGATGGGGGCTGTCCCGGTTCTGTCGGGTGTCTTCTCGAACGGAGAGATCACCGTTCTGCTGGATGCTCTGGCCCAGAACGGCTCCACCCGGATCATCACTGACACCAACCTGGTCACGCTCAGTGGCCGTCCGGCAGCGTTCCTCTCCGGAGGTGAATTCGCCGTACCGACGACCGTGGGAATTAACGGTGTCGGTGCAGCGACCACGACTTTCCGTGGATTCGGAACCTCGGTGATTGTGGTTCCGACCGTGATCGATGCGGACCTGTTCCGGCTGCAGATCGTTCCGGAAATCTCGAACATCAATGCAAGCACGTCTGTCGGAGGGATCCCCGGCCTGAACGTCAGCCGTGTGCAGACTCAGGTCGAACTGCGGGAAGGCCAGACGATCGTCCTGGGTGGCTTGTTCGGTCGCAAGGAACAGGCTTCGAACACTCGTATCCCGCTCCTGGGAGAAATCCCCCTCGTCGGTGAACTCCTCTTCCACACGAAGCGGGCCACCGAGGACGAGAACGAGCTGATCATGCTGGCGACTCCCGAAATCGTGAGAGCCATGGATGCTGAGCAGGTGCCTCCTCTGCCCGGTCACTATGTCACGCACCCGACCGATCACGAGTTCTACAAGTACAACCGCATCGAAGGGAATCCGGACCTCGGCCACTACCAGCTGTTGCCGTTCGGCAATGGCCAGGGACCGGCTCACGATGTCGGACACAACTTCTACAACCCCCAGCCAGCTGACAATCAGCTGACTCCGTCTGGTACCGGATACGGAGTCCCTGCGGGCTCTGCTCCGATGCAGCTGCAGAGCCAACCCGGTGTGCCCGCCTACCAGACGGGAGCCCGTGTTGCTCCGGAACCGACTCCGATTCAGCAGACCTCGGCCCGGATGCCCAGTCGCAATCGCTAAGGCGATGACATGCTGTCCGTCACGGTCTGCCTCGCCTCTCACACTCGCACCACTTCGTGATCCCGGCACTGAACGCCGGGATTACCCCCAAGCCTGAAGGGGCTGTCGATGAACAAGTCCTGGAAAAAACTGCTGACCAGCCTGATGGTGGTCTCGCCGATGGTCGCACTCGGGTGTACGCACTGCGGATGGCGATCCAACGGAGACTGCGGTACCTGTCAGACGGAATGTCAGACAGAGTGCCAAACCGACTGCCAGTCTGACTGCCAGACCTGTGGGACTGGATGCGGAGAGATGACTCTCTGCGGCCACATGGGGTCGAAGATGTTCGGCTGGATGCACCGCCGGTCGAGCTCGATTCCCGATACGCTGCCGCTGGGTCACACGGTCCGGTCGCACTATCAGACGATGGAGACGAACGCGGAAGCTGTCGACTTCATTCTGAATCTGAATGACTTCGTGGGCAGCACAGCGACGCTGACTCCGGACGGCAAAGACAAAGTCCTGGAGATCGCAGCCCGGATGCGGAGCCAGCCGTTCCCGGTCGTAATCGAACGGAGCATGAACAACAACGATCCTGAGCTGGATCTGGCTCGCCGGAACGTCATCGCTCAGATCCTGAGCGACTTGGGGAACCAGGACGCCCAGCAGCGGACAGTGGTCGCGACGACGTACGGTCCGGGCTACAACTCGATGGAAGCCGAAACGATGTACTACCAGCACACCCTCAACGGGGTGGGCAACGGTAACAACATGGGTGGTGGCTTCGGTGGGGGTGGAGGATTCGGCGGCGGCGGAGGCGGTGGCGGTGGCGGCTTCTTCTAGTGCCGACGGGTTCACCAGCACCTGCAACTGCAACAGCACTCCGAAGAGTTCTTCGGAGTGTTTTCGTTTTGATGGGATGACACGTTCCGTCCTCGTTAACATGCAGCCATGGCGCTCAACCAAGGCTACAGCTATCGACTGGTTCTCGGCCCGGAAGCGAGCGGGCTGGAGGCTCTCGCATTTCTGTCGCGGAGCTTCGACCACTCGACGATCGAGCAGTGGCAGTCGCGCTTGCAGCTGGGTGAGATCCTGATCGACTCCAACCCGGCCCAGGGTCACGAACCGCTGCGCGCCGGGTCGATTCTCGTCTGGAACCGACCTCCCTGGGACGAGGAAGATGTTCCGCTCGCATATCGAGTAATCTTTGAGGACGCCCAGTTGCTGGTCGTCGACAAGCCGAGCGGCCTGCCGACGCTGCCAGGAGCGGGGTTCTATCTGCATACCTTGTTGAGTCAGGTCCAGCTGCAATATCCGGAGGTCCACTCCGTTCATCGCCTGGGACGGGCCACGTCCGGGCTGGTGCTGTTCGCCCGTGACGGCCAGTCAGCTGCGACCTTGTGCCGGAACTGGGCGAAGGTTCACAAACAGTACGAGGCTCTCGCCTGCGGAGCGGCGTCGCAGGACTCGTACGACATCCAGGTCCCAATTGAGCCGGTGCCTCATCCTCGACTCGGAACCGTCCACGCCGCCAGCCCGAGTGGCAAGCCCGCGCGCAGCCTGGCCCGCGCGATCGAGCGACGCGCGGACTCCACGCAGTTCGAGGTCGATCTGCTGACCGGTCGACCGCACCAGATCCGAATTCATCTGGCATCGATCGGACATCCGCTGATCGGTGACCCGCTCTACGCCAGCGGCGGGACGCCGCTCACTGACCACCCGGGGCTTCCGGGAGATGCGGGGTATTTTCTGCGTGCAAAGCGGATTGTGCTGAACCATCCTGCCACGGGGCAGAGCGTTGAGATCGACGCGCCCTCGGCAGAGATTCCTTGGCCTGCGCCCTGTTAGAAGTCGGCGACGACCTCGCCACCGGTGGGAGTGGCGATGGCCTTCAGAACGGCCGGGTCAGTCTTCTCGGAAAGAAACTTGACCTGACCGTCTGCCATCAGAATCTGACTTCCCCCCGAGAATGTTCCGCCGAACTGGTCGGGAGTCGCACCCAGGCCGCGAGCCAGGTCCCGCACATTGGTGGGATCCGCCCACGATTTGAGCCCTGCGGAAACCTCTCCGAGCAGCAGGGTATTGGTTGCCCCATCCGAGATCTGATTGAGGGAAAAGGTCTGATTCGCCACGAACAGATGGGAATTCCCCGCATAGTGCGAAACGGCTCCGCTGCTGTCACGACCGGGAATCTGGAAGATGGTCTGCGGGGTATTCGTCACTGATTGATTCTCGGGACCGTTCCACACTTTGTTGAAATCGTATCGTTGATACAAAGATCGCTGATCGAGGAAAGGCAGTGCGCAGATTGCCCAGGAGTTGGTGGCGGCGTTGTCTCCCTCGCGTACCACGGCTCCGGCGGGGAACGTCTGAAAAACATCGTGATAATTGTGTAGGGCCAACGCGATCTGCCGGAGGTTGTTTTCCGAGAGCTTCTTGTTGTCTGCATCGGAGTTCCAAAACCCGGAACCCGTGTTTTCCGCTGCCGGCTGCCCCGCTGCGGCATTTCGAGCTCGGTTAAACCCCTTCATGAACTTTCCCACAGCCCCCGCAAGGAACAGGAGGCACAGCAGTACGCCACCGATCCCTTTCCAATTGATTCCGGATGAGGACGACTTCTTCTTGGTGCTCTTCTTCTTGCGGGGGCGAAACTCAGGATCGTCGTTCGGACGTGGCACAGGATTCTCCGGCGGCGGACATTACACAATCTGAGACAACGCAGCCGTGCATTGTGAGACCGGCGACGGAATCGTTCAACTCAGACCTCTCGCCGACAGGTGCGGGTGATCGATTGTTTCACTCTGGGCGATCTGCCTGGAGATGAGCACTGCAGGCAGTTCTCCATTGTGAAGCAGTGCGGAGCCCGGACTGGCTCGTCGCGACGCTTCAGTTTCCAATGCCCCCGTCATATCCTCCGGGCTCCTCTCTGGAGCAGCTGCCCATGATGATCGCCGGCGTTCAGATCGACATCTCCATCACCGACAACTCCGGGAACACAGCCCGGATGATCGAGAAGCTGCGCGAGACCGCAGCCGCTGGAGCGCGCCTCACCGTGTTTCCTGAGTGCGCGGTGCCGGGCTATTGCTTCGGTTCGCTGGCTGAGGCGCTGCCGTATGCCGAACCGATCGACGGGCCCTCGGTCAAGGCGATGGCCACAGCCTGCCGCGAATTGGGAGTGTATGCGGTCTTCGGGATGCTGGAGCGGGACGGCGACCGGGCCTTCAACGTTGCCGTTCTCACCGGGCCCGCGGGCGTTGTCGGGGTCTATCGCAAGGTCCACTTGCCGTACCTGGGAATCGACATGTTCACGACGCCCGGGGACCGCCCTTTTGCGGTTCACGAGGTCGAGGGCCTGAAGATCGGCATGCTGATCTGCTACGACGCTGCCTTTCCCGAGGCCGCCCGCTCGCTGGCGATTCTGGAAGCCGACTTGATCGTCCTGCCGACCAACTGGCCACCGGGGGCCGAAACGATGGCCACCTGCTCGATCCCCTGCCGGGCGATGGAGAACCAGGTCTACTTCGCAGCTGTCAATCGCGTGGGCGAAGAGCGCGGGTTCAAGTTCATCGGCGAGAGCAGCATCTGTGCCCCCAGCGGCCAGGTCCTGACCCGCGCCGCAACGACCGACGCAGCGATCCTGTACGCCGAGATCGACCCGCTGGTCTCCCGCCGCAAACGAATCGTCCGCGTGCCGGATAAGCACATCATCGACCGCATGGCCGATCGACGGCCCGAGTTTTACAGCCTGCTGGTGGCTCCGCACGAGCTGAAGACGCCGCGCCAGGATCACCAGGGCTGATTCTCTGTTGGCGAGAGGGCGAGAGTCGCGGGACTCTCCGAGTCCCGTGGAGCCCGTGTGGCCTTCACGCTGAGCGTGATTGGTGGGAACAGAGCGTTGGTTACGCGAGCTTCAGCGATTTCGGAGAAATCGCCGACAGAGAAGCCGCCATCCTTTCGGTCGCCCACATCGCGGCGGTCGCCTCCCGAGATTCCCGTTTTCCAAGGTCGCCATCGCCCGTTAGACTGATCCCATCAACGGACGTTGACGAGTGAGGAAGTCATGGCAGTGCCGGGAACTCGGCGATTCGCAGCGCTCATGCTCGCGCTGGTCTGCAACTCCACTGAGGCCGCAGAGCTGAAGGTGCTGCCGCCCTCGGTGCGGATCGGGGATGCGTTTTCGCGTGCGCAACTCGTCGTTTCACTCGATGGGAAGGACGTCACGCGTTCCGCCGCTTACGAGTCGGCCAATCCTCAAGTCTGCACCGTCGACACCACGGGGCTCGTGCAACCCGCCAGCGCGGGCCAGGCTCAGCTGACGATCAAGGCCGGTGACCAGACGATTCAGGTTCCCGTCGAGGTCGCATCGTTCGATCGAGCCCGGCAGATTGACTTTGTCACCGAAGTCGAACCACTGCTGACCCGCTACGGTTGCAACGCCGGGGGGTGTCATGGAAAGGCGACCGGTCAGAACGGGTTCAAGCTGTCGCTGTTTGGCTTCGATGGAGTCTTCGACCACAACGCGATCGTGTCGGAGGCCCGCGGGCGCCGGATCTCACGATCGTCCGCCCGCGAGTCACTGCTCCTGCAAAAGGCGACGGCGGCCTCGCCCCATGGCGGCGGGAAGCGGTTTGAGATCGACAGCGAGCCGTACAACATCCTGCTCGCCTGGATTGAGTCGGGTGCCCCAGCCAGTGCTCCCGATGTTCCGCGCGTGCAGAAGATCCGCATCGAGCCCCGCGAACAACTGCTCGCTCCCGATCAGTTGCAGCAGCTGCGAGTGGTCGCGACCTACTCGAACGGGACCGAACGCGATGTGACCCGCCAGGCCGACTATGCGAGCAACCTGGATGTGGTCGCCCGCGTCGATGAGCAGGGACTGGTGACCGCCAACGCCTCCAGCGGCGAGGCCGCCATCATGGCACGCTATATGGGGCAAGTCACCGTCTTCACGGCGATCCGTCCCCACGGCAGCCCGCTGGCGAGTATCCCGGACTTCCAGCCGATCAACCAGATCGACAACCTGGCTGTCGAGAAGTGGAAGAAGCTCGGCATCCTGCCGTCCGCGGCCTGTGATGACTCGACATTCCTGCGGCGGCTGACGATCGACCTGTGTGGACGGCTCCCCACGACCGATGAGACGCGGGCGTTCCTGGCCAGCACCGATCCGAACAAGCGGCAACAGCTGATCGACAAGCTGCTCGACTCACCGGACTATGCGGCCTACTTCGCCATGCGGTGGGGGACGATCCTGCGGAACTCGCAGCTGGCCGGTTCGAACAAGGCGGCGTACGCCTTCCACAACTGGATCAAGGAGATGCTGGGGAAGAACCGCCCCTACTCTGAGTTCGTGCGTGGCATCGTGGCTGCCAGTGGCGAGTGGCAGGACGCCCCGGCCATCAACTGGTACTGGCAGTCGCGCGACGATCAACTCCATATGGCGACCGCCGACACGGCCCAGCTGTTCCTGGGAATTCGGCTGCAGTGTGCCCGCTGTCACCATCACCCGTACGAGCGATGGGGGCAGGAGGACTATTACGGGCTGGCCGGGTTCTATACGCGGCTGGGGCGCAAGAGTTTTGGCGAGCCGCCGCCGTACTTCAGTGCTCCGAATGTGACGACGGGTGAGAAGAACCCACTGACTGACAAAGTCCCCGAGCCGAAGTACCCGGATGGGGAGTATGCCAAGTTCACCCCCGAGGACGACCCGCGGCACGCGCTCGTCGACTGGATGGTGAAGCCCGAAAACCCGTACTTCGCCAAGGCCTACGTCAACCGGATGTGGGGCCACTTCTTTGGCCGTGGCCTCGTGAACGAAGTCGACGATATGCGCGAGACCAACCCCGCCAGCAGTCCCGAGATCCTGGATGCCCTCGCGAACGAGTTTCGCGGCAGCGGCTACAACATGAAGGGGATCATCCGCACGATGGTCTCCAGCCGCCTGTACCAGCTCTCCGCAGAGCCGCGACCGGAGAACGTTCACGACCGCCAGAACTTTGCCCGCTACTACGCGCGGCGGATGATTGCCGAGGTCTTCCTGGATGCTGTCGACCAGACCTGCGGAACGAAGTCAAACTTCGGCAACATGAGCGCCAATGCTCGCGCGGTCGACCTGCCGCACGAAGGGTTCGGCTCCAACTTCCTCGACACATTCGACCGCCCGCAGCGCGTGTCGGTCTGCGAGTGCGAACGCTCCGCAGCTGCGACGCTGGGTCAGGTGCTGCTGCTGGCGAATTCGGACGAAGTCGAGAACAAGATCGCCGATGGAAAGGGCCGGGCGAAGCAGCTGATCGACACGAACCGCACCCCCGCCGAGATCGTGGAAGAGATTTATCTAACGGCCTACTCGCGATCCCCGCGCCCCGATGAGCGAACGAGTTCGATCTCGTACATCGAACTGGCGCAGGACCGGAATAAAGCGGTGCAGGACCTGCTCTGGGCAATCCTGAACTCGCGGGAGTTCATGTACAATCACTGAGTTTGCAGCGTAGCAGAATTCGTAAGAATTCTGACGTCCACTCAGAGTCGCGGGACTTCCCGATTCGCGTGGAGCCCGTGTGGCTTGCACGGGTTGGGTCAGAGGTCAACTGGCTGGTCTGATCACGCGGGCGGGGCGACTTCGGAGAAGTCGCCGACAGGGAAACGTTTCGGAATGGGCCGCGACGTGGACTACGCTGAAGCACCCTCGCCCCCAACCCCTCTCCCGGGGGGAGAGGGGAGCCGGAGGGCTGGGGCGGGCGGCGATTGGGTGGGGACGGGGCCCTATTCGGCCTCGTCCAGCGTAATCCCCCGCTCGACCAGGAAGGCTCGCAGCTTGTCGAGGGCTCGATGCTGCAGCTGGCGCACGCGTTCTTTACTGAGCCCCATCTCGTCCGAAAGGGTCTTGAGGGTCTTGTCAGTATCGACACGATTCCGCAGGCCGAAACGCTCTTCAATGATGAACAGCTCGCGTTCATCGAGCAGTCCGGCCATCTGCTGCAGCATCGAGCGGTTCAGCGTCGGCAGGCCCGCTTCCGGTTCCACAGCCGGTGAGGCGACCGAGTCGAGGAGCAGATCGGACGGGCAATCGATCTCGCGGGATCGCTTCCGGTGCATCCGCTGAATCACGCGAAAGAAGTGCCGCTGGATGGCGTGAGTGGCGTACGTGCTGAACCGGAACCCGCGCGAGAAATCGAACTTGTCGACGGCGTACAGCAGGATCGAGTTCCCTTCGCTGAGCAGCTCTTCAAAGTCATTGCGGGACTTCGAGAACTTGCGGGCGATCGAGGCCACCAGCCGCAGATTCGATTCCACCAGCTGCGTGCGAGCGACTTCGGAATCGGCGATCAGCTTCTCAATCTCGCGGATCACCTTGGAGTCCAGCTGCTCGGGGTCGAGCTGCGACCGCTTGCGGTTGGCCAGATAGCGGAGGTAGTTCATCCGCCGGAACAGGTGCTGCTCCCCCTCCGGGGTCAGCAGCGGCTTGCGAAACAGGTACGACAGGTAGGTCGGAACGACCCGATCCCCTTCGGTTCGCAGGTCGGACTTCTCTTCGATGTAGATCTCGCCTGACTTCCACTCGACATCGGCGAGTTTCATGCGGGAGAACTTGGGCGAGTGAATGAAGCTGATTTCTTGCCGCAGCAACGCATTCGAGCGTTCTGCGAGGTTCTTGCGACTGACACGGCGAACGGTTTGAACTGTCATTGCGAGCCTCCACCGAGCGGGTGAAACATCCAATTCGTCCATATCATCCGCGACCCTGTGGAAAAATCAACCGACAAAACATTCAAAACAGGCTAATTGACACATTGATTTGATTTAAGTCGCAATGTCTTTGCTGGTCTTTGGTTACGAAAAACGCCGGCCAGGCTGGGAGCCTGCCGGCGGTCGAGATTCGGAGAAAATCGGCAAGGAATTCGGTCAGCGGAGGCTGTTTTTTACCCGGTCGACCGCCTTTTCGATCTCGGGCTTGTCCAGGTAGCCATCCCGGTTGGTATCCGCCAGCGGGAACGCTCGGTTCAGGATGTCGTGCCCTTTGGCCTCATCGCGCGAGATCTTGCCATCCTTGTCCTTGTCGAACCGCGTCATCACGTTGTCCGGATTGATCGCGGTTTTCAGGACCTTCTTGTCGGTCAGATTGCGAGGCACCAGCAGGTCGAAGTACCCGAGCATCATCTCGTCCCACGACTGGTCGCCCCAGGTCACGGTCTTTGACGGATCGGGATTGGCCGGATTGCTCTTCGAGTTGTCGTAGACCGCCGTGCAGTGCAGCCGGGCTCCGGCGGGGATCACCAGTGGTTCCGCCAGCCGGTAATTCGTCTGCCAGTTGAAGTCGTACTTCGGAATATCGAGCAGCGTCGTCCGCTGCCCATCCGAGGTCTCCAGTTCGTACTTGAACGACTTCCCCCGCAGGTGCATGTGCGGAGCCATCGACATCATCGTGACTTCGATCGGCGAGGCCTGGCTGACAGCTGTGAACGTCTGGTTATCGAGTTCCGGGAGAATCTCAAACCGCGTGTTGATGACCTCAGTGGTCAGCACCTGATGCGTCACGCTCTTCTCATCGGCGAAGATCAGCCCGACCTTGCTCAGGTCCTCCTGCGGAGAGCCATTCGGCGTGTAATGCACCTGGAACTTCAGCCACGAGCCCGCCTTGATCTTCTTGGCGTACCCTTCAGCCAGCGGCTTGTTTCGGGCTCCGGGGACATAGGCACAGAGGAACTCCCCCTGCCCTTTTCCCTTCTTTCCGTCCGGCTGGACGAAGACGATGATGTGATGCACCACCGCCCGGTTGCCGGGAACGACTTCCATCTCGCTGATCCACTTGTCGGTCTTGAGCTTGGGATCGACGGCAAAGTTCTGGTAGGCCACTCCCTCGGGCCCGGCGCTGGCTGGAATCTGGAACGGCTTGTCCCGCATCTCGAACACGGCGTCGGGCTTGCGGCTCAGCTGCCAGCCTTCGGTAAAGGTCGGAGCCGGCGGCACCTGGGACTTGTCCCCTTCCGGGCAGCCGTTCTCGACCCAGGCCAAAATCTGATCGCGCTCTTCGGTCGACAAGCTGCGATCGTTGGCGAACTTGCCGTGTTCTGGGTTCGCGTGCCAGGGAGGCATCCTCCGCTCTCGCACGACTTCCGCAATCATGTCGCCCCAGCCCTGGGCATCGTCGTAGGAGAGCATCGAGAACGGGCCGATCTCGCCCGGGCGGTGGCACTCGGCACAGTGCGTATGCACGATCCGGACGATCTGATTCGACCAAGTCACCGCACTGTCGGCCTTCGGCTCACGCACCCGCCCGATCAGACACCCAATCGGCTCGGTCTTGGGGACACTGACCGGCTTCCCGACCAGCACATCCGCCAGCGCCAGCTTCAGGTCCTCCCGCTGCGGCTTGTCCCGCTGCACACCGACGATGTACTGGTCGTCGATCCGCCCGCGGTACAGCACTTCTCCGACGGGGCTGAGGACAAACACCTCCGGAGTTCGCGAGGCGTGGAACTGGTCAGCCACCTTCTGACCGGGGTCTTTGAGGATCGGAAACTGAATCCCATGCTGCTTCACATAGGCCGCGATCTCGGCGATCGAGTCCTGCTGATTCGAGTTGATCGCCAGGAACTTCGCCCCCTGCGGCTCGAACTCACTCGCCAGGGCCTGCAGCCGCGGGCCGTACAGCTTCGCCAGCGGGCACTCCGTCCCCAGAAACGCCACCACCAGGCATTTGGCATCGGCAAACTGCTCCGACTGCACCACCGCTCCGCGATGATCGTGGAGCGTAAACGCTCCCACCACCTCAGCTTGGACGAGACTGGAAACAAGCCCCAGCACCAGACCGGCCAGACAGGCCACATACTTCTTCACGCCGTCTCTCCTGACAGTGACCCCGCCGCGCGCCGCGGAGAGTGATACCACGATTTAACCCGCGCCGCACGTTCAGGTTTCGCGAAATCTACTGGCGCAGTTCGATTGGCCGACTATTTTGGGTCTCCGAGAGTTCGCCGTCGGGCTGGCCCGACGTGTCACCACCGATCTAAAACAACTCGTCAATCGGCTTCCCGAACGGCAGTACTGGAATCGGCCGTCCCGCATGGTCGAGGTACGACACATCCGGATCGACGCCCAGATGGCGATAGATCGTGGCCAGCACATCCTGCGGGTGCTTGGGATTCTCTTTGACCGTCTCCGCGCGAGAGTCCGTGGCTCCGATCGCGCGGCCGCCTCGCACTCCTCCGCCCGCCAGGGCTGCGCTGAAGGCACTCATCCAGTGGTCGCGACCGGCGGTTCCGTTAATTCGCGGAGTCCGGCCATGCTCGCCCCAGGCCACGACCAGTGTGGTCTCCAGCAGCCCGCGCTGCTCCAAATCCTCGATCAGTGCCGAGTAACACTGATCCCACGGAGGCAAAAAACCATTCCGCAGCGACCAGAAGTTGTCATCGTGCGTGTCCCACCAGCGGACATCCACGGTCACCAGCCGCACCCCAGCTTCGACCAGTCGGCGAGCCAGCAACAGTCTCTGGTTCCAGCCGGGATTGTCGCCTCCCGCCCGCATGCGGGGCGTGTATTGCTGCGGATAGCCATAGCGATCGCGAACCGCTTGCGGCTCGGAATCGAGGTCAAATGCCTTCTGCACCCGCTGCCCAGTGACCAGTTCCCAGGCCTGTTGCTGGTAGGTATCGGTCGCCTGCAGCAGACCACTCTGGTCAAGGTTGCGGCGAATCCCATCCAGCGAGGTCAGCAGCTCGCGGCGGTCTGTCGCGCGGCCGATCGCTTCGCTCGGGATGCTCAGGTTCGGGACCTCGAACTTCGCGTTGCGATTGGCCGGATCCGCCAGTGTCTCAAACGGAGCACACCGGGCTCCCAGATAGGCTGGCCCGGTCCCGGGAATCATCCGCGGCACCATCACATACGCCAGCATCGAGCGGTCCCGATCCTGCAGCTGCCGCGAGACCACCGAGCCGACGCTGGGGTGCGAGTTGACGTTCTCGTTCACTCCGGGGGCATGCCCGGTGAACACAACCTGATCCCCGCGCGAGTGGCTCACATCGCCGTACTCTTTGGGATGTTCGAGGCTCCGGACAATCGACCACTTGTCCATGATCGCTGCCGACCGCGGCAACAGCTCGCACAGATCGATCCCCGGCACCACCGTCGGGATCGGCTTGAACTCGCCGCGGTACTCGACCGGGGCGTCGGGCTTCATGTCCCAGGTATCGAGCTGCGACGGCCCGCCCCGCATATGCAGCAGGATGACCGAGTTCTTCCGCTTCGAGTCCGGCGCAGCTGCGTTCGCTTGCAGCACCTGGGCCAAGGTCAACCCGCCCACCAGCCCCAGCTTCAAAACCCCACGCCGGTCAATACCTCCGGGTGGAGTGGAGATCATCGAGGAGCGGGAGCGAGAGTGCATAGCCTACGCATCGGCGAATCTGGATGGACGACTTTAGAGAGGATGGTCTTCCCGTGTCAACATGCCTGCCGCGCCGCTCTCGTCGGCATTCACCACCATTTCCACTTGTCTCTCCTCTCCGCCGGGAGAGGGGCGTGGGGGTGAGGGTACCCAGCGCAGCCCACGAGGTGACTTACAAGCAAGGCATGAGAGCCGCTCACTGACTTCTCTGCCGGCCTGCCTCCCCATCCTTCTTCCACTGCAACCATCCAAAGTAGCACGCAGCCGCCAGCGCCACAGCTCCCGGCCACCCCGCGTGCTCCAGCACAGCTTCGATCTTGGAGTCAGGATCGATGTCGAACACAAACTTCGCCCCCGGAGCAAGCAGGCACGCCGCCGCCACTGTCAGCGAATACCCCGCATACATCCGCGCCCAGTTCCGCCTTACCGCTGCGAAGTACACAGGAGCGAGTGCCGCGCCCGCTCCCGCCGCTGTGGGAATCGCCAGCAGAGCCATCCATTTCACATCGAGTCCGGCAATCCACATCCCCACCAGGCTCGCTGTAACAACAACTGTCAGCACCGGGGCGGCGACCTGTTTCCAAGTTGTTGGTGACGTGGCAACACTCGGCAATGATGCGCCCGACATCGCGGCCTGCGGGTGGATCGCAGCTCGGCTCTGCGATCCCGTCGTCACCTGAATCGTTGCCCCGTCGCGGGCGTGAATCTGTACCCCCATCGTTCTCTCCATCGCAGAGAACTCATCGCGACTTGTCACCGGCAACGACACCGGAGCAATCCCGCCCAGCAGCTCGCGAACGTCGAAGACAACTCCTTCGACCAGGACTCTTTCAAACCCGGCCCCCTGGCGTTCATGATCAATCAGCTGAGAGTAAGCAACCGCAGCCTCCGGATTGCGGGGATGACTGACCGGTACCATCGGAACTGCACCGATCTCCTCAAACAGACGTTGAACCCATTCCAGCCCCTCGCGCACCACCCGCAATGACTCGCGCCTCTCCGACTGCGGACCATGGACGAAGATGTTCACCACGCGTGCATGTCGATCGGAACGCACCAGCACTTTGCATCGTCCGACATACAACACAGCTCCGTTGGCCCAGCAGGTTGGCACCCGCGTCAGATAGCGATGCATCTGCACAATAAAGCGAGGAAACAGCCCCTTCGGGATGTCACCATAGACGTAACGGAACCGCAGCACATTCGCGTCGTCAGTCCGGTCCAGCCCCGTATCGATGGCATTGGGTGACAGCTGTTCCGGCATCAGATAGGTCCCCGGCTGATCCGGGATCTCGAAACTCAACCCGCAGTGAACCGTCTGGTCGATAATGTACTGCCAGCATTCCTGCGGGTAGCGGACCACCGTAGGGGCGTCGTCCTTCTGTTGCTGCATGGCCGCCAGCAATCTCCCAAGGTCATCGACTCGCAACCGGCCTGACTGCTTGACGACATCCGCATGCGTCAGAATCCGATAAATTGCGGTCGTCAGCCAGTTCGGATCGAGCAGGGTCGTGCCCCGGTGCTGAATGATGACACCGATATCAACCAGCAGCTCCAGCAGCCGGCGCTGCTCATCGTCGCTCGTGACGGGGTTCTGAACATCGCGGCAGATGTTCGTGAACCGCCCCAGGTCGAACGAATGCTCCTGCTTGGCGACCTCACGCAACTTCTCTTTGACTTCGAAGTAGCTGACCGGAAACTCCGCGCTGGCCTGCGGAATCTCTTTCCGGATCGTTTCGATGATCGACTGTCGCAGCTCGGGAATCCCTTTTCCTCCATCGAGATGCTTCTTTGGGTCGCGGCACGACGTGCGGATAAAGGCACGGATCGGATAGGTCTTCTTCAGCGTCGTCTCATCCAGCCGCAGCTCCCGGTCCCCTTCCGATTTGTTGATCACGACAATCACCGGCACCGACTCGCCGCCGCGGTGGCGGATCGACCGCATCCAGTCGTGCAGGACACTCTCGGCATCGGCCGCGTTCTCGCGGCGGGCTTCCAGCACCACCATATAGAGCGAGCGCGCCGTCAGAAACAGCTTGTGCGTCTCACGCGTGACTTCCTGCCCGCCGAAATCCCACACATTCAGCTTGAGCGGCTCGCCGGTCTGCCCGTCCCGCGATGTCTCCCATCGACTGACCTCAATCCGCTCCTCGATCTGCAGTCCCGGTGTCTTGTCGGTATCGCTGCAAGGCTCGCCGCGAATCAGATAGTTCACCAGGGCCGTCTTCCCGACTGCTTCGTTCCCGACGATGATCAACTTCGCTTCGTTGAGCTTCCGCCTACCTTCCTTTTTCAACCGTCGAAAATAATCCCGCAACTTGGCAGCGTCGGTATTCCAATCCACGAGTTCGCGGGGCAAACGCAGCGATTCGTTAAGAGCCAGAGTAATCTTCTGGAGTTTCGGCAGCCCCTCGATTAATAAACTGACCGATCCATCGGTAAGTTGACAGCCGTAAAGATGAAGCGTGTGGAGGTTGTTCAGGTTCTCGGCGATGGCGCGAGCACCGGCCTCGCCCACGTTGTTGCTGCCCAGATGGAGAAAGTGGAGGTTGGTCAGGTTCTCGGCGATGGCCCGGGCACCGGCCGCGCCCACACTGTTGTTCCCAAGAACGAGCGTGTAGAGGTTGGTCAGGTTCTCGGCGATCGCGCCAGCACCGGCCTCGCCCACGTTGTTCTCGAATAGATCGAGCGAGTGGAGGTTGTTCAGGTTCTCGGCGATGGCGCGGGCACCGGCATCGCCCACGTTGTTGTCGCCCAGATCGAGCGAGTGGAGGTTGTTCAGGTTCTCGGCGATGGCGCGGGCACCGGCCTCGCCCACGTTGTTGTCGCCCAGATCGAGCGAGTGGAGGTTGTTCAGGTTCTCGGCGATGGCGCGGGCACCGGCCTCGCCCACCTTGTTGTTACCTAGATAGAGCGTGTGAAGGTTGGTCAGGTTCTAGGCGATGGCCCGGGCACCGGCCTCGCCCACGTTGTTGTCATACAGATAGAGCGTGTGAAGGTTGGTCAGGTTCTCGGCGATGGCCCGGGCACCGGCCTCGCCCAGGTTGTTGTTACCCAGATAGAGCGTGTGGAGATTGGTCAGGTTCTCGGCGATGGCGCGAGCACCAACTTCGCCGATCTCAACGGCGAAAAGAATCACTCGCTGCAGACTCTTCAGATCACATATGTTGGCAAGGTCGGTCCAGGAAACCGACTCTGACAAACCCACGACCTCCTGTGTGGTAAAGCGAGATTCGGTGATACACCAATTGCCAAAACTTTCAACACCTGCTCGATGCCCAGTCAGCGCCAACCCTTCGGGCTGTTCCCGTCCACACTGTTCAAAGAACGCTGGCAGATCCTCGCGCTGCAGGATGCGAAACTTACTCGGTGACTGCGACATCGCGAACGGGCCCGTTGTGTGAGTCGTGGAACCCCGGCACCGGGGCCGGGTCTCTCATATGTACACGACCGACGCCGCACCGTCATCCCTGCCCCCCATAAGGCAGAACGAGTCGGCTGCAGGAATATCGATAGTTCTGTGAAAAATGCGGTGCACTGCAGGGTGACGCCGTGCCGCTGTCAGAAGGAGCGTGCGACGGGGTGCGAATCCGCCGGGGTTGTGCGTTCAAGTCGTCTCCCTGCCCCGAGCATGGTAGAATCCCTGCAGACCCCTGCTCCTCCGAGACCGTGCCCATGTATCTGCGAATGCTCAAGCGAGTCCTGCTCGAGACCGACAAGCGACTCCTGTGGAAGCTGGTCTGGAACATGGGGGTCAAGGGCGGGTTGTCGGTCCAGCGGTACAAGTCCCGGCTCAAGAAGGGGCAGGTCTTTCCGCCGTTTCTGTATATCTCGGTCATCAACAGCTGCAATCTGCGCTGTCAGGGGTGCTGGGTCGATGTGGCGGCCAAGCAGCAGGTCATCGACGCAGCTGCAATGCGCAAGCTGATCAACGAGGCCAAGGCGGCCGGGAACGTCTTCTTTGGGATTGTGGGCGGCGAGCCGTTCATGCACCCGAACCTGCTCGACATTCTGGCTGAGCATCCGGAGTGCTACTTTCAGATCTTCACTAACGGGCACTTCATCACCGACGAGGTGGCCAAGCGTATCCGTCAGCTGGGGAACGTCACTCCGCTGATCAGTGTCGAGGGCTCCGAGATCGTCAGCGATGAACGCCGGGGCCGGGCCGGGGTGCTCTCGAAGACGATGCAGGGGGTCGAGAACTGCCTGAAGAACAAGGTCTTCACCGGCGTCTGCACCAGCGTCTGCAAGACCAACATCGATGACCTCGTGACCGAGAAGTGGGTCGACCGGCTGATCGAGATGGGGGTGTTTTACACCTGGTTCCATGTTTACCGCCCGATGGGGCCGGACGCCAACGAACAGCTGTGCTTGTCTCCCGACGAGATGCTGCGGATCCGAAAGTTCGTCGTCGAGATGCGGGCCAAGAAGCCGATCGTCTTCGTCGACGCCTACTATGACCACGCGGGTCAGGCCCTCTGCCCCGCAGCGACCGGCATCACCCACCACATCAACCCCTGGGGCGGCATCGAGCCCTGCCCCATCGTGCAGTTCGTCACCGACTCGATCCATGACGAGTCGAAGACTCTGGTCGAGAAGTTCGAGTCGCCGTTCCTCAAGGACTTCCGCGACCTGGCCCGCGACACGACGCGCGGGTGCATCGTGCTGGAGCGGCCCGACCTGCTGGCGAACCTCGTCACAAAGCACTCCGCCAAAGACGGCACCGTCCGCGCGACAGCCATGGCCGAACTGAACGCCATGCAGGTCCGCCCCTCGCAGTACAACCCGGCGGGAGCGGTCCCCGAAAAGAGCTGGGCCTACTGGATTGCAAAGAAGTTGTTCTTCAACGATTTCCACGTGTACGACGGCAAGGACCATAGCGGAGCCTCGGCCCCGTCCCTGCTGGCCCGGGGCGAGGTCAAAACCGTCGACGCCAGCCCGGCTCTGGTGCCGCTGAGCCTGCCGGGACGCGAGCAACCTTGAGGGCGACGTCGCCGATCACAGGGGGCTTATTTCCACATCTCACGCTGCTCGGGCGTCAGTTTGACATCGGAGCTGCGCCACAAATACCAGCTGGCGAACGACGCAAACGGTCGCCACGGGGCGGCCAGCTCTTCGCACTGCCTGGGAGTCGGATGCGCGGGAAGCTGATACTCGCGCTCAATCGCAGCTCGGATTCCCAGGTCCCCCGTGGGCAGGACATCGAGCCGCCCCAGCGAAAAGATCAGAAACATCTGAGCCGTCCAGACCCCCACCCCGAGCACCTGCGTCAGTTCGGCAATCACGTCCTCGTCGGACTGCAAAGGCAGCTTGGCCAGGTTGACCGTGCGCGTGTCGACCTTATCGGCCAGATCGCGCAGGTACCTGAGCTTCTGCGGAGAGATGCCACAGCTGCGGAGCTGTTCATCGCTCTGGTCCAGGACCCAGCCAGCTGTGAGCTTGCGCCGCCCGCGCAAGGCATCGACCCGTCGCCGGATCGACGCGGCTGCGGCCGTGGAGATCTGCTGCGAGATGATCGACTGGACCAGCACCGGAAAGGCGTCGGTCTTCAACTCCAACGCGAACGGACCGTGAGCAGTGATGATCCGCCGCAGCGTGCGATCACGCTTGCGCAGGTGGTCGACGGCCTGCGTGACCAGTTCCTCGGGGATTTGCCGAGAGAGGGACGATGGTCCCGCTGTACGTTTTGCGGTCAACTCAACTCTGCCTTTGGACGAATGAGAAGTACCAGGACGGCCGAGAGGAGAGCCACGCCCGCGAACGCTCCAAAGATCAGATTCAGTTCGACTTTCCGATCCCGCAGGACTCCAAATCCGTAGTCCGCCAGACCGCCGCAGCTGATGCTGACAAAGTTCATAATTCCGTACCCGGTCGCCCTCATGCGGGCGGGGACGATCTGAGACAGGATCGGCATGTTATTGCCATCAAAGAATCCCCACCCCAGCCCGAAGAGCATCAGGAAACCAACCGCGAAGGCCAGGGTCTGGGAGTTTCCGACACCGAAGATGGCGGGCACGATGCACAGCATTCCCAGGGCGCTGACGTAGATCCGACCTCGCTGGCTGCGACGCATCCAGAGATCGGCTAGGTATCCGCCGATCACGGCTCCGACCATCGACAGCACCTGGGCCGGGACGGTCGCCCACATTCCGGCGTAGCCTTCATTGAGGTCGAACTTGTCTTTCAAGATCGCTGGCATCCAGTCTCGTACGACCCAGCCCGCCATGGCGGGGAGCGTGAAGTACAGGACCAGCAGGAGAAACGAAGGGTTCAGGATCAAGTGCTTCACGACGTTGCCGCCCGCGAGTTCCGGCAGCGTCGACGGGGATTCGCTCAGCGGTCGCCCCGTGCGTCTGAGAAGCATCATCAGCGGCACTGTGTAGACCATCCCGACCACACCACAGGCCGTGAACGCCGATCTCCACCCCAGTGCAGGATGCTGAGAAACAAACCCGGCGAACCCGCCCGCAATCACTCCCAGATAAATCCCCATCTGGTGCAGCCCGACCGCGCGAGAACGCGTTGCGGTCGAGTGGTGATCCGCGATCAGCGCGAGAGCCGCCGGGATGTAAAACGCCTCGCTGATCCCCATCAAAGAGCGAGTCATCAGCAACTCGTCATACGTCGTCGCCCGACCCGTCCACCACGTCACAGCTGACCAGACAAACAAGCTGGAACAGATGGTGAATCTTCGCCCGACCCGATCGGCGACCAGCCCCGCGAAGGGGCTCAAGATGGCATAGACCCACTTAAACTGCCCGAGCATGTACCCCCAGTGGGCGTCATTCTCAATGCTGGTGATATCAGCCATCACGGAACTCTTCATCGCCGCCAGCATCTGGCGATCGAGATAATTCAGCAGCGCCACCGGCATCAGCAGAAACACCACCAGCCAGGCGGTACGCGTCGAAGATGAGGGGGAGTTCGCTTCCGTCATGGTCGCGTCAGCATCGCGGGAGGAGGAACGAACTGCAACTGCGGCCCTGTCTGAGAATGAAACGACACTGTTTCCTGCGTCCCGCACGGCGGTGGCACTCCCGACCGAATCCCGCTTTGAACGCCCTTCAACTCCTTCTAGAATCCGTCCTGAGTTCACGCCACACGCGCTGAGACCCGCTGGAGTTCCCATGGAATTTGTCGTCCCCTTTGTCACCCTGACGGCGATGGAGATCGTGCTGGGGATCGACAACATCGTGTTTATTGCCATCCTGGTCGGACGGCTGCCGGCGGAGCAGCAGGCCAAGGCCCGCTCGCTGGGTCTGATCGGAGCGATGGTCACCCGCATATTGCTGCTGCTGTCGATCACTTGGGTGATGGGGCTGACCAAGCCGGTGTTTCATCTGACCGATCTGGGGGTGCCCGAGGCCTGGGTGCAGCACGATGGGGCCCTTGAGAAGGCGCGGGCGGGGCACGGCGATATCAACGGCGTCTCGTGGAAGGACCTGATTCTGCTGGGCGGAGGGTTCTTCCTGATCTGGCACAGCGTGCGCGAGATTCATGACAAGGTCGAGGGCAAGGTCCACACCGATGGAACTGCTCCCAAGCAGGCCAGCTTCGGTTCCGTACTCTTTCAGATTGCTCTGTTCGACATCATCTTTTCGCTCGATTCGGTCATCACGGCAGTCGGCATGGCCCAGCATATTGAAGTCATGGTCGCCTCGGTCGTGGCTGCGATGATCGTGATGCTGATCTTCTCCGGGAAGATCAGCCGGTTCGTCGACACCCACCCCACGATCAAGATCCTGGCCCTCAGCTTCCTGATCCTGATCGGCGTGCTGCTGCTGGCCGAGGGATTCGGAACCGGCATGAATAAGGGGTACATCTACTTTGCAATGGCCTTCTCGTTGATCGTTGAGGCGATCAACATGCGAGTGCGGCCTGCGGGGGAGAAGTCGATCACCAGCGACGACTAAGGTGGCCGACGACTGATGCCTCCAAGGTCGGGTGCCAAGTGCGAGACGCACTCTGAGTTTGCCGACTCTCTCCCTCGCCTGCTTGGCTCCCCTCTCCTCCCGGGAGAGGGGTTGGGGGTGAGGGGTCTCGCCACTCGGGTGATCTTGCAGGGTTGAATCCATCAGCCGCAGGGGGTTAGCCCACGGTTTTCGCGAAGAAACCGGACGCTAGCGCGTTCCGGCTGATTCCGAGTTTTCAGCATCGACGAAGCACTCGTGTATCACGGACACCGGATGCTGGATGTGTGAACGGCTTGTCGGTTATCGTTCGAGTTGAAGCACGTTCCTCTCCTTTCGAGGCGACCGATGAAAGCCCTGCTCCCAGTTCTGACTTGCCTGCTTACGTTCCTGGCCTCGGCTACGTCGGCACAAGCCGAGGGCCTCAACACGGTCGTCTCGGCCAGCTTTCAACGAACGCCGCTGATCGATGCGGCGACCGAGTTGTGCCAGCAGGGGAACTTGAAGCTGAAGATCGACGGTGACGAACTGAAGTTCAGGGGGCTCACGCTGAACATGCCCGTCACGGCCGAGATCAAGGAGAAGAAGCTCAGCCAGGCCCTGCGTGTTATCCTGGAAGCGGCCGCTCCCGGGGAACTGGCCACGAAGCTGACCGACCGCGGGCGAACGGTACTGGTCTCGACCAAGGCGGCATTGGATCAGATTCCTCCCACTGCTGCGGATGTGTCGTACGGCTCGCACCCGCTGAATGCCATCGATTTCTGGAAGGCTGACGGCGACGGGCCGCGTCCGTTGATGGTCTATATCCATGGCGGGGGTTGGGTCGGGGGCGACAAGAAGCGAGACACGGCGATCTATAAGCCGTTCCTGGAGAAAGGGATCTCCGTGGCTGCGGTGAACTACCGCTTGACAGGGGGATTTCCGCTGCCGACACCGGTGCATGATGCCGCGCGGGCGATTCAGTTCATCCGCTCGAAGGCTGTCGAGTGGAACATTCGGCCCGACCGGATCGCGCTCACCGGTGGCAGCGCGGGGGCCTGTACTTCGATGTGGCTGTTGCTGCACGATGATCTGGCCGACCCGAACTCCGCCGACCCGATTGCCAGGCAGTCCACACGGGTCTGCGCCGCAGCTGTCAGTGCGGGTCAGACCTCGATTGATCCGAAAGTGATTGAAGGCTGGCTGGGCCCGAATGTGCTCAAGCACCGGATGATCAACATGGCTGTGGGCGAGGCGACGATTGAGGGGGCCTTGGCGAACTATGCAAAGCACGAGGCACTCTACAAAGAGTTCTCGCCTTATAACCATGTCGACAAGAACGATCCTCCACTGCTGATGACCTACGGAGGCGACATGACGCTGCCCTCCAAGGATGCGGGACACGGGATTCATCACCCGGTGTATGGAGTAAAGCTTAAGGAGAAGTCCGACATGGCCGGGCACGAATGCCACCTGCTGATCCCGAAGAGCTCGAAGTCGGAGAAGTACGCGAGCGAGAATGAATTCCTGTTTGCGAAGCTGCTGGCTCCGTAACGGCGGGCGAGGTTGAATGGCGGGGCACGATCCTAGGTGGGTGAAAGGATGCGATGCAAACAGAACCTCTTTTGCCTGCGTCACCCAGACATCCAAAGCGATGTCTGGGCCACTCCGGCCGTCGTGCCCTTAACTGTTTCAACCCGCCGTGTGACAGCCACGCCCTTCCGCAAAGCCTCCAGGGCCGTGCCACCCGATCCGATTCGGTGCCAACGGATTCGTAGCGCCATACTCCAGCGTGAACCTGGCAACAGGAGTCACAACTCCACTTTCCGGCTGCGGCTTGGCATTACCGCAGGCTATCGACATCGGCCTAAACAGCTCCCTGCAAATGGGGGTTCAGTCTCAAATGGGTACATTGCCATTTCAGATTCCATTTGTTCCATCGGGTCCGTTGGGTCCGTCGGACGGCGAACACAACTTCTAGAGCCGGTTTCAAAACCCTTCCACAACAACTTTCAGTTGGCAAGGCATTTGCATGAGTGTTGAGCAAAGGAGTGCTCAGTCATGCTCATCACGCTGTCGTGGTTTCCGTCCTATGG
>JBIIOI010000027.1:0-71855 GCA_044337025.1 Planctomycetaceae bacterium | reverse complement strand
CTCCCCTCTCCCCCCGGGAGAGGGGCTGGGGGTGAGGGTTCTCGCCACTCGGGTGACCTTGCAGCGTCAACGCAGCGGATTGACCTGACCGGCAATCACTGCTTTTGATTCAGCGAGGTTGTGACCAGCCACTCGGTCCACTGGACTCGGAGAGTCCAGCGACTCTTCGAAGTGCGTCTCACACTCGTGGTTGTGTCTCCATGATGGCGGAGAAGAATTTGAAACGGAAGACCAGTCGGGTCACACTCGATCCGTTGTTCACGCAATCTCCCACGGAAACGCGATCACCTGATCGATCGACTCGCATCCCCAGAGCCACATCAGCAACCGGTCGTAACCCAGCGCCACGCCTGAACTGGCGGGGTAGCCGTGGCGCATCGCTGTCTCCAGGTGGCTCTCGACGGGCAGCCGCGGCAACCCTTCGCGCGCTCGCAGTGCCGCCTGGTGCTCCATCCGGCGGCGTAACTCGGCGGCGTCCGTAATCTCGTGGTATCCATTGCAGAGTTCGACGCCGCCGATGTAGAGCTCGAACCGCTCCGCCACCGGCGGGGACTCCTCGCGAACTCGAGCCAGCGCCGCCTGCGATGCGGGGAAGTCATGCAGAAACACGGCTCCCCGCTGCGCGATCCATGGTTCGACACGCTCCGCCAGGATCAGATTGAGCCAGGCATCGCGATCCAGCGTCTCGGGTGCCTGCACCCGCACACCGAGTGAGTCCGCCAAGCTGCGCAGCTCGGAGGCATTCCGCTGCAGGACTCGTGTCCCGATCGCGCGCTCAAATGCGAAGTCGTAGGCAACTCTCTCAAACGGCTGCTCGGGAAGTTGGACCTGGCATCCGGCCCCACTCGACTGCGCCAGCCGAACCGCCGCGCGGACCAGTTGCTCAGTGAAGTTCATCTGGTCCTGATCGGTGTCCGTCACGCGGTACCACTCCAGCATCGTGAACTCGGGATTGTGCCGAGGCCCGCGCTCCAGGCTGCGGATCGCTTTCGTGAATTGAAAAATCGCCTCGGCCCCCGCTACCAGCAGCCGCTTCATCGCGAACTCGGGCGAGGTCTGCAGGTACCGAACCTGCCCGCCCCCCACGGGAACAGCGACAGGATCCAGCCACAGATCGACGCAGACATCCTGCGAGATCAGCGGTGTCTCGACCTCCCAGTACCCTTGCGAAATAAAGAACTCGCGCAGTCCCTGCGTCAGAGCGGCACGGGCCTGCAGCATTTTCAGCGATGCGGTCGGAAGAGCCATGACGTTTACCAGCGTTCCACCGGACCGTTGGGGACCGGCACATGCAGATCGGGCAGCACTCCATCGCGGTTCATCCCCTTCGGGCCAGCTTCGGAGATCTTAGCCAGAGCCGCTTCCAGTTCTTCGCGAGTGCGGGCGGTCTGGTACTCGTTTCGCAGCTCGGACGAGACCCGCATCGCCTTCAGATACCAGTGGGCCATCTTGCGGAACAGACGAATCGCCCGATCGGTCCCCTGTTGCTCCTCGAAGTAGCCAAACTGCCTGCGGAGCAGCATCAGGCGATCATCGAACGAGCCCGGCGGAGAGCAGGTGCCGGTCCGTTCCCACTCGACCAGCTGGCGAAAAATCCACGGATTGGCGAGAGCCCCGCGCCCGATCGAGATCGCCGGGCAACCGGTCTCGCGAAACATCCGCTCGGCATCGGCGATGGTCCGGATATCGCCGTTCCCGATCACCGGGATCTTCTCGACCGCTTCGACGACCTTGCGGATCCCTTCGCGACTGACCGATCCCGTAAACCCCTGGGCCCGCGTCCGACCATGGATCGCAATCGCAGCCACGCCGAGCTGTTCGAACTCGCGGGCGAAGGCCGGGGCCGTAATCTGTGTGTCATCCCACCCGAGCCGCATCTTGACTGTGACGGGGATCTTGACCGCTTCGACGACTGTGCGAACCAGCTCGTTGGTCTCATTGGGACGACACAGCATTGCCGAGCCCGCACCACCGCTCACGATCCGGCTAACGGGACAGCCCATATTGATGTCGATCGAATCGACCCCGCGTGCCTCCAGCAGCTGAGCCGCGTCCCGCATGACGGCAGAGTCGCCTCCAAAGATCTGGACCGCGAAGGGCCGATCTTCGGAGCAGCTCTCGATCAGCTGGAGTGACTTCGGACTCCCCTCGACCAACCCGCGTGCACTGACGAGATCGGTCGTAGCCAGGCCGAGACCTCCCTGTTCGCGACAGACCCGCCGAAAGGCGAGGTTCGTAAACCCCGCCAGCGGAGACAGCATATAGCGCGACGGCAGTTCCAGAGCCCCATATCGAATTGGGCCCGGATGCGGGAGTTGCGGCGGTGGCGAGTGTTCGGACATAGCGATGCGGAGGAAAGTTAACGCAAACCCGACGAGCTGCGACAGGATCAGCGCGCCCGGTCGCGCGAAATTCCCAGGATCTCCCGGAACGTGGAGTACAGTGACGTCCTGCGATCCACTACGCTGTCAGTGTGTCGACCGAACGAGATCTCGACATTCGGACTCCTGAGAGACCTGCCATGAAGACTCGCAAGATCGAAGATATCCTGGAGATGTGCCGCGTCCGACCGGGCAAGAAGTTCCGGATCAAGGACCACGACCCGGCCTGGGAAGGGGATAAGAGCATCCCCGAAGAACGCCGAAGGCAGTTCGCAGAACAGCTGCTCTCGCAAGATGTCAACGAACTGGCCGAGGCCCAGGAGTTGCTCTATGCCGCCGACACCTGGTCGCTGCTGGTCGTGTTCCAGGCGATGGATGCCGCCGGCAAAGACAGCACGATCAAGCACGTCCTCAGCGGCGTCAATCCGCAGGGGTGCCACGTCACCAGCTTCAAGCAGCCCTCGCCGGAAGAACTCGACCACAACTACCTGTGGCGCTGTTCCAAGGCCCTCCCCGAACGGGGCCGCATCGGGATCTTCAACCGCTCGTACTATGAGGAGTGCCTCGTGGTCCGTGTGCATCCCGAGTATTTGAAGTACCAGCAACTTCCAGACATGCAGGCTCCCGACACCAAGATCAAGAAGTCGTTCTGGAAGGACCGCTTTGAAGACATCAACAACTTCGAAACCCACCTGACCCGCAACGGCACAGCCATCGTCAAGTTCTTCCTGAACGTCTCCAAGGAGGAGCAGAAAAAGCGGTTCCTCGAACGGCTGAACGAGCGCGACAAGCTGTGGAAGTTCTCACTGGGCGATCTGAAGGAGCGAGCCCGCTGGGACGACTACATGGCTGCGTACGAGGAGTGCATCGAAGCCACTTCGACCGATGACGCCCCCTGGTATGTGATCCCCGCCGACAACAAGTGGGTCATGCGGTCAGTCGTGGCGCGGGTGATTGTCAGTAAGATCAAGAGTCTGAAGCTCGAGTGGCCGAAGGTCGCCGACTCGGACCGGGCCGCGCTGGAGCAGGCCAAGAAACAACTGATGACCGAGTAAACCGTAGCAGAATTCGTAAGAATTCTGCCGTCCACGCTCTGTCTCCCTCTCCCCCAGATCGATCCGAGCAACAAGCCAGATGTGAGCAGGGGAGAGGGCCGGGGTGAGGGGCCATTCGGAACGTGGCCCTTTGCTCGACTTGAATGGATCCCGAGACGTTCGATTTGGCCACACCCACTTCCCCATCGCCCACCCTCACCCCCAGCCCCTCTCCCGCAGGGAGAGGGGAGCCAAGCGGGGCGCGGCGGGAATGGTTGATTCTGGCGATCTTGTGCGTGATCGGAATCGGCCTGCGGGTCGCCCGGTTCGACAAGCTGGCAATCGAGCACTTTGACGAGGGGGTCTACGCCTCCAACGTCTTTGCCGAGCAGCTGGCCCCGTTGATGGGGACCGATGTCTATCCGTCGCGGCACCTGTATGCTCCACCGCTGTTCCCGTGGCTGTGCGAGATCGCAGTCCGTCTCGGCGGCACTCCCGATGCGGCGATCTGGGTCAATCTGCTGTTCGGGTCGCTGATGATCCCGCTGGTCTGGTGTGTGGCCCGCGATCAGCTCGGACTTGTGGCGGCGATCGTGGCTGCGGGGCTGTGTGCGACCTCGGATTACCACATCTTCTTTTCGAGGTCGGCGCTCACCGATATCTCGCTGGGGTTTTGGCTGCTGCTGGCTGTTTGGCTGGCAGCAAGAGGGATACAGAGCGGGCGGGGACTCGAACTGATCGGGGCGGGAGTCGCAGCTGCGCTGGCGTGGTGGACAAAGTACAACGGCTGGCTGGCGGTACTGATTCCGCTGGGCGGGGCGGGGCTGGCGTGGGGCATGGACCGGTTGATGCGTGCCAAGGTAGTAGAACCGGGGGCTAGCGCCCTGCCGCTTACGAGATCGCTCGGGCGTTGGTCAGTGATCGCCGTGGTGTCTGCGCTGCTGTGGAGCCCGGTGCTGTACGACCTGCAATCTGTCGGCGGGTATGCCAGCGTAGCGGCGAATCACAAGACGTATCTGGTGGGCTTCGCTGGCTGGTGGAATGGAGTCCAGATGCACATGGGGTATCTGGGGCTGCTCACGAGTGTCGTCGGAGCCGGAGGAGTGGCTTTTGTTGCAGTCGCCCTCTTCGCATCACGCGGCGAGACAGCCATCACAGTTGCTGCTGCGATGCTGGTAATCATCTTCCCACTGATCGATACAGGCGCGGGACTGACTTGGGGATGCATTGCCTTCCTGGCGATTTGCTTGGTCGCCAAGGGCTGGAAGTTTGCAACACTGGAATCTCGAGTATTTGGGGCGATGTTGATTGTCTGGTGGTTGGGACTAACTCTCTCGACTCCGCTCTATCGACCATATGCACGGCTTTCGCTCCCTTGGTTGGTTGCCAGTTGGCTGCTTGTGGGAATCGCGTGCGAGTGGCTCGCCTCGATCCGATTGGTTCATTGGAAGGGATACCTCGGATTGATCAGCCTTCCCGGGTCGATCTGCCTCCTGGCTCAGCTGATCGGACCACCCGAAACCCTGAATGGCTCACACTTCAGCTCCGAACTCCCGATGCCCGCTCATCGTACCGGCATACGGACCATCGTCGGTCAGATCACTCACGAAATCGACATGGCCCGCGAATCGATGAAGCCGTCCCAGGCCACGGGCTACGACGCAGCTGTGTACGTCGTCGGAGAACCGGCTCTCTATTGCCACTTGTGCCAGGCGACTCAGGACCGGTTCGTGATCGTGCCGGGCCCAAGCATGGCTGTCGCGACACCGCTGGGAGGGACTTACCTGCCCAAATTCATCGCAACCGGCTCGCATGTCCCCGAGGCCGAGATTGAGGCCGCCCTGGGCTCCGGACAGATCGAAGCGATCTGGGAGCAGAACATCCCGGTGAGCGACATGGTGGCCATCGACTCAGCCGGGCTGGACGAGGTGACGTATCGCGGGCCACGCAAGGGGCGCGGGCTGATTCACAACACGATCAAGATCCGGGTGTTTCGGATTCGTGACTGAAGGACGAAGTAGGACGGGCTTTCCAGCCCGTCCCGCCAGAGCGCCCCGCTTCCGAGCAACCCAAGGCGTTGTGACGCAAACCGGCTGCGCTCGGAACGGCCTGGAAAGGCCGTCCTACGAAAGAAAGCCAACCCGTCGAATCGCAGTTTCTGCCGGTTGTGGCCCCCTTGGGGGCAACGGGAATTGACCAGACGGACTGATTCAGCTGGCAAATCGGTCTCGCCTTGGAAGAAAATCGGGGATATCCTCTGTTTTGCCGATGGAAAGAGGACGGAAAACCGCATCCCTGCGGCTCCTCCGGCAGACAAACTCAGCCGTGTTTCAGACTGTGGACGGACGTCACATGCGGTCGATGGGCACCTTTCGTGGAATCGCCTCCTGGGCGATGGCTCTGTTGCTGACCCTGGGGATTGGCTCCAGCCGGATCGCTGCACAGGATGTTCTGGAATTGGGAGCCCCTGGTGAAGCTCCGCTTGAGGTTCCCGAACTGTTTGACCTGGGTGCAGCAACCGGGGGCGAAGAAGATAGCCCCAAGGGGCGGGACAAAGATCCCGAAGTGACCGTCACTTGGACCCCGCTGCCCGGCGCCCCAGGCACCGCCGTCCTCGCGATCCATATCGCTCTGCAGGACGGGGCCAATACATACGACCTGCAGCCCTCCGAAGGGTTCCGCAAGAATACCAAGATCACCTTCGGCGACATCGCCGGAGCCACGCCGATCGACGCAGAGTTCGTGGCCGATCACGAGCCAAAGGTCGGGATGGACGAAAACTTCGGCAAGGTCCTCCGCAAGTACCTGCACGAGGTCACCTTCAGTCGCCGTTACAAAGTCGAGGGCACTCCCGGAGCTGCAGCTGGCAAGATCGATATGCTCGTCTGCCGAACCTCCTGCACGCCGCATAAGCTCGACCTGAATGCCGATTGGTCGGACTCCGCCTTTGCCGGAACGTTGCCCGCCGCCTGGACAGGTGCGACTCCCGTCGCAGCCCCTGAAGCCACCGCCGCAGGTGAAGAATCGCTGATTGAGGTCGAATCTGCCGGAGCCCCGATGGGGTTCGGGTACGCGATGGCCATGGCCTTCCTGGGCGGGCTGATCATGAACGTGATGCCGTGCGTGCTGCCAGTCATTGCGATCAAGGTCCTGTCGTTCGTGCAGCAGGCGGGCGAGAACCGCTCCCGTATCCTGGCTCTGAACGTCGCCTACGCCATCGGCGTGATCGTGGTGTTCCTGGGACTGGGGACGCTGGCCACCTTTGCCCGGATTGGACTGGGCGAGCTGTTTCAGAACGACTGGTTCAACGTTGTGATGGCCTGCATCGTCTTCGCGATGGGGCTGAGCCTGCTGGGAGTCTTCGAAATCCAGCTGCCGGGTGCTCTGGGCGGTGGATCGAATGAGCAGGAAGGCCTCCCCGGAGCCTTCTTCACCGGGATTCTGGCCACACTGCTGGCAACTCCGTGCATCGGCCCGTTTGTGAGCGGCGTCCTCGTCTGGAGCGTGACGCAGCCGACGCATGTGATCTACGCCGTATGGGGGATGCTGGGGCTGGGGATGGCCTCGCCCTACCTGCTGATTGGAGCCTTCCCGGCCCTGCTCGAAAAGATGCCGCGGCCCGGCATGTGGATGGTGCGGTTCAAGGAGTTCTCGGGCTTCGTGCTGATGGGAACCGTGATCTTCCTGATCAACAGCGTCTCCGCTAAACAGCTGATCCCGACTCTGATCATCCTGCTGGGGATCGCCTTGGGGTTGTGGATGATCGGCAACCTGTACGATCACTCCAGTACGTTTGGTCACAAGTGGAAGGTGCGGCTGGCGGCACTGTCACTATGTGCCCCGCTGATGTACTTTGGAGTGTCGCTGATGACGAGAACCAGCGAACTCCCCTGGGAGCCATTCACCGAGGCTCGGATGGTCGAGCTGCGTCAGTCGGGGAAACCGATCCTGATCGACTTCACCGCGGATTGGTGTACGGTCTGCAAGGCCAACGAACATCTGGCACTCAATACCAAGATCACCGCCGACTTCGTCAAGAAAAACAATGTGGTCTGCCTGAAGGCGGACTACACCGACGAGAGCGAAGAGATCAAGGCGTGGCTCAAGAAGTTCGGTGCCGCCGGGGTGCCGTTGACGGTCGTGTTCCCGCCGGGACCGAAGTCCAAGGGGATCCCGTTCCACGGATTGTTCACCCAGGCCGGTCTCATGAAGTCCATGAACGACGCGTGGGGCAAGGAACAGGCCTCGATGCAAGCCTCCTCCGAAGCCACGACCGTACTCAACTGATCCGTCCGCATGCTGAAATTTGCCTGGCGGAATCTGATCAACCGACCGGTCCGCACGATCTTGAGCGTGCTCGGGTTGTCGGTCGCGATCGCCGGGATGGTCGGCCTGTTCGCAATCTCGGGCGGGATTCAATACCTCGTCAATAAGACGTTCGAAAAGATCCCTGGACTGCTGGTTCAGCAGCAGGGAGCCCCGATCCCGATCTTCTCCTCGCTCCCCAGCGCCTGGCAGGCCGAGATCGAAGCGATCCCCGGCGTGGCTGTCGTCAACGGCGAGGTGATGACCCGCGTCAATCTGATCGAGCAGAAGCGGATCATCAGCCCGCCCCGGTTTCTCGTCGGTCTCGACATCCCCACGCGGCTGAAGCTGAAGCACGGGGTCTACGACGAGCATCTGATCGCCGGAAGGTTTCTGACCGCTGCGGACCAAGGCACGCTGAACTGCGTCCTCAGCAAGGCCATCGCCGACACTCATAGCCGGTCCGTGGGGTCCAAGCTGCTGATCAACGGCACCGAGTTCGAAATCGTCGGCATCTACGACTGCAAATCCCAGCTGCTCGATGTGAACATTCTGGCCGACATCTCGGTCGTCCGGCGGCTGGCGCGGATCAGCGCCGATACGGTCTCCTGCTTCTATGTCGAGCAGGAGCCGGGCTACAGCAACAAGGACCTCAAAGCCCGGATTGAGAAGGTCTTCGTCGGTCGCGAGTGGAAGCCTTCGGGAGCGATGGAGACCCTCAGTCTGCTCGCCGGAGATGGCCCCAACCCGATGCAGGCCCTGGCCAACAGCTTCGACCGCTGGGCCAAAGGGGACAAGGCCCGGCCCCAACCGGCTCCCGTCGCTCAGCCGGATCCGGCGATCCCGATCCCTTCAACCGTCGAAGTCCGCTCGCCGGAGGATTGGGCCGAGCAGTTTCAGGAGTTCAGCGGCGATCTCGATCTGTTCCTGACACTGATCTCAGCCGTCGGCTTCCTGATCGCAGTCCTGAGCATCCTGAACACGATGCTGATGAGCGTCATGGAACGCACCAGCGAGTTCGGCATCCTGCGGGCCAATGGCTGGACCCGCGGCGAAGTGATGCGGCTGGTGATGTCCGAAAGTGCCGTCATCGGGCTGGCGGGCGGCATCCTCGGCACGATCCTGGGGCTGATCGCAGCCGCGGTGGCCAATCGAGTCTTTCCGGACCGGCTGCACCTGCACGTGTCGGTCGGTCTGGCTCTGTTTGCCTTTGTGATGAGTACGCTGCTGGGCGTCTTCGGTGGGCTGTATCCCGCCTGGAAGGCCGCGCGGCTCTCGCCGATGGACGCGATCCGGCGCGCGTAGCTGTTGCTTTTTCGGCCTGCGGGGACGGACAATCCGTCGTCCCGTCCCGACCGGAAAACATTCGATGCAAAGCCAGTCCAAGACCGTGAAAGAGTATCTTCGGGAACTGCCCGAGGACCGCCGATCTGCCATCTCGGCGGTTCGCCAGATCATTTTGGAGAACCTGCAGCCCGGCTTCGAAGAGGGGTTGCAGTACGGGATGATTGGATACTTCGTCCCGCACTCAATCTACCCGGCGGGATATCACTGCGACCCGAAACAGCCACTGCCGTTTGCGGGTCTGGCCTCGCAGAAGAACTACATGTCGCTCTATCTGCTGTCCAGTTATGCCGGAGCAGGCGAAGAGCAGTGGCTGCGGGACCAGTTCGCCCAGGCTGGAAAGAAGCTCGACATGGGCAAATGCTGCGTGCGGTTCAAAAAGCTGGAGGACCTGCCGCTGGCTGTGGTTGGGGAAGCGATTCGACGGGTGACGGTGGCCAGCTACATCGCCGCTTATGAGGCGGCGCGCGATGCTCCTCGTCCGGCGAAGAAAGCGGCGGCCAAGAAGGCGGCAGCGAAAAAAGCTGCAGCTCCGAAGAAGGCCGCCCAGAAGAAGAGTTCCCGCAACGGATAGTTGGCCGGCGCCCGCGATTTCGCGAGCCGATTCGTATCTTCCGAATGGTCGCATCCTTGGTGATCAGTCAGGACAGCTGCCATGCGCGAGTCTCCCCGCAATCCGCTCTCCCAGCTCTTCGGATGGGTGTTTCAGCGCAAGCTGCCGCTGGAGACGGAGACGTCGATTTTTATTCTCGTAAACGTCCTCGACTTCGCCATGACCTGGTGGATGCTGATGCACCGGGAGATGGGTCTCGGGAACTTCTACGAGTCCAATCCCGTGGCCCGGTACTTCTTGAACCACTGGGGAGTGAAAGGTCTCATCTACTTCAAAATGGCGGTCGTGGCGTTTGTGTGTGTAATCGCCCAGATCGTAGCCACCCGCCGTGAAGCCTCAGCCCGCTTCCTGCTGCTTGTCGGCACAGCGGTCGTGGGAGCCGTCGTCATCTACAGCTTGAGGCTCTTCCTGCAGCATGCCGGTTGAACAGTTCGTTACCGCATCTTGTACTTCTGCTTCTGGAAGTCCTCGTCAGCCAGTTCGTTGTTAAGTTCCAGATTGGTGAAGGCGTAGTGCTCGATTAGATTGTGCTCGCCCATGGTCTCGGAGGGCTTGCCCTCGACCCAGGTATAGTTGCGGACACAGATCGGAACGGAAAGTTCCTTGTCGATCTGGATCAGCGACTTGTGATAGTCAGGGTTCACGTCCGGGCTGTCGTAGGTCAGCGTGGTCAGGTAGCACGTGCGGCCATCGAATGAGTCGCCATCCTTGACTTCACAGTGGATACCGGAACCACGCTTCAGGTCGGCAGTGTGGCCTTCGAGGATCTTATTGGTCAGCTCCAGCAATCCGGCATAGGTCGCAGGATAGCGCGACTCCGCAAGGATGCGGGCATCGTCCGGCTTCAGCGCGACTGTTCCCGCCAGACGTCCGGCGATCCCACCCAGCTGGACGAGAACCTGATCGTCATTCTGGCCATTCACATAGATCAGCTGTCGGCCTTTGTCTCCCTCGGTCCACTTCATATAGATGCTGAACGGCTCGTGCCGAATCTTGAGGTTGATCAACTGCGAATCCAGCAGTGCCCCGCCGATTCGTTCCTGACGGCGGAACTGGACCGTATAGTCGGTCGACGTCTTCAGGCGTTCCTGTCCCGCAGCTAACAGCTTCATGCTGGCCCGGAGCGCGACCTCGCCCTCGATGGCCGCCCCGTTTTCCGGCAGCTTGACCTCGACCGGCCCTGCAGTTTCCGCCGGCTTGACAGCCGTCTCGCTCCCCGCCGCGGCACCATCGTTGATCTGCTGAATCGTGGGGGCCGGTTGGGCCTGGACAATCGGCAGCAGCCGAGGCACATGCCGACGAGTCGCCACCGGCGCCGCGCCGCACGGATCGGGATCGGTGTTCCAGTAGAAGAAGGCCATCGTGAACAGAATCACGAGACCCGAAAAGGTGTTCCGGCGGTTTTCGCCGGTGAGGAGGTGATGGCGGAGAGATCGCAACATCGAGGGGTCCCACGCAGAGGACGGGGCATCCGAGCACAACGATTCCAATCGGTTCGCAATCCCGCGGGGCGGGAGCATTCCGCGAACCGGTGTTGCGTTCCCTGCCTCAGTCCAAACACCGATCTTCGGAACAGTCTCAGGAGCCGTTGCAGTCGCCCTGCGCGGTATGACTGGACTCGTTACAGCACGGATATTCAGAAAAGTCGCTCAAATCTGAACAATCGGTCTGAAGCGGAACGGTCGTCACATCCGATGCATTAGGAAGAGACTGCCATTTCTGTCCGCGCGTGGATCGCCGGGGAATGCAGTCAGTCGGTGATCAGTACGGTCACCCGAGAGTCGCCAAGGAGTGGGTCATGCGCAAGTACCTGTGGGCAGTGGCTCTGTGTGGAGCCGCCGGAATGGCTATTCCGGGCTGGGCGCAGGAGCGTACGCGGTCGTTGTTTGGCCTGGGTCGTAACAAGCCCGCAGCCACCGCCCCGCAAGAAACCAAAGTGGCCAAGCCCACCAAGCCCACCAAACTGAAGAATTACAACGAAGAGCTGTTCGGCGAAGAGGACAGCCCCGCACCCACCAAGCTGCCGGCCGGCTCGGAGGTCGCTTCGAAGGAAGCTGCAGCCCCGTCGGAAGCCCCTGCCGCCGCACCAAAAAAGTCGGCCTCCCTGGCTGAGGTCCTCGACGAAGAACCGGTTGCGAAGAAGCCCGCTCCGGCGATCGCGGCCCGTCCGTCAACTCCGACCATTTCGGCCCGGAAGTTTCCGCTCGACGAAAGCGATATGGATGCAGCTCTGGACGCAGAAGAAGCTGCGGAAGAGGCTGAGGAACTTGCCGAAGAGCGGGCTCCGGCTGGCCGCGTAATGGTCCAAGCGGCTCCGAAGACGAAAGCAGCTCCGAAAACTCAGACACCTGCACAGCCCAAATCCTCGAACGCTCCTGCCTGGGCTCTCGAAGAAGAAGAGGATGTCGTCGCTGCCGACTTTGAACCCAAGGCAGCCCCGAAAGCGGCTCCAGAAATTGAGCAGGTCGACGCACCAGTCGCCAAAGCTCGTGTGACCGCTTCGCCGAAACGGCCCATCGCCAAGGCACCTGTTGCAGCCAAGCCACCCGTTGTCGAAGAGGAAGAGGTCGCTGCTGCTGACGAGGTCGCCGAAGAGGCTCCCGTCGCCAAGGCACCTGCCGCTCGCGCTATTGTGAGCAAGCCCGCAGCCAGCAAGACCGTCGTGGCCAAGGCTCCCGCAGCTAAAACGCCGGTTGCCAAGACCGCCACTCCCGCCAAGAGCCCTGTCGCCAAGTCAACCGCCTCTCGACTGGGAACCCCGATCAGCGTCGCTACCGACGCGGAAGAACCAGCCTCGGAAATCACGCCCGCGTCGGCCGCGGAAACCGTCACCGAATCAACTAAGTCCGCTTCACGTGGCAGCGTCAGCATCGCCCGCCAGACAGGCACCCGTCCTCGCACCGGCTCGGAAGTGATCCGGACTGCCGCTGGCAGCGATGACCTGAGTGCCGCCTATGCCGCAAAGTCCGGTCCGGCCACGACTCAGTCGCCGACGGTCACCGTCGAATGGCACTCCAAGGGAGCCATCAACGTCGGACAAGAGTCTGCCTGCGAACTGATCGTCAAGAACTCGGGCTCGGTCACCGCCAAGCAGGTCGAAGTCGAAGCGGGCTTCCCGGCCAACGTCCGGCTGGTTAGCTCCGACCCGAAGCCTGTCTCGACCACCGATCTGGTCTGGCAGTTTGAAGAGATCGCTCCCGGCGAGCAGAAGGTCGTGCAGGTCAAGTTCATCCCGGTCGAACGAGGCGAGGTGGCGGCCAGTGCCAACGTCCGCTTCACCGGTGCCGCCTCCACGAGCTTTGCCGTCACCGAGCCTCTGCTGGCCGTGAAGATCGAGGGCACCAGCGAAGTCATGGTCGGCGAGATCACCTCGCAGACGCTGATGATCAGCAATCCGGGCACCGGAACCGCAGCCAACGTCACCGTCGAAGCCATCATCCCCGCAGGACTGGTTCACGCCAAGGGGGACCGCCTGCAGATGGAACTGGGCAATCTCGCCCCCGGCGAAAGCCGACCCGTTCGTCTGGCACTCACCGCTGAAGCCGGTGGACGCCAGGTGATCGAGGTCCACGCCACCGCGGACAGCGGCTTGGTCCAGTCCGCAGCCGCCGAAGTGACCGTGATCGCCCCGAGCCTGAAGTCGTCGATCGAAGGCCCCGGTCTGCGTTATCTCGGTCGCCAGGCCACCTACAAGCTCCATGTCGAGAACGATGGCCCTGTCGCCACCGACAACGTTCGTGTGATGCACAAGATTCCCGAGGGCTTCGAATTCGTCTCAGCCGAAGACGGTGCCCAGTACGATTCGGCCAACCGGATGCTGAGCTGGTTCGTCGGCCGCCTGGATCGTGGTGCCAAGTCCGAAGTCTCGGTCGTCATGGTGGCCAAAACTGCCGGTGAGTTCACTCACTTCGTGCGGGCCACGTCGGAACACGGAGCAATCAGTGACTCGGAAACCTCGACCCGCGTCGAAGGGGCCGCCTCGCTGGTGGTCGACGTGACCGATCTGGACGATCCCGTCGAGGTCGGCGTCGAAACGGCCTATGAGATTCGCGTTAAGAACGAGGGAACTGCCCCAGCCACCAACCTCGCTCTGACCTGCGAATTGCCCGCCGGTGTCGAGTTCATGACCGCGACCGGTCCCAGCAGCCACATCAACGAGAACGAACTCGTGGTCTTCAAGGCCATCGACGATCTGGCTCCTGGCAAGTCGCTGACCTACCAGGTCAAGGTCAAGGGAGTTCTCTCCGGCAGCATGCGATTCCGGACCAAGCTGTCGAGCGATTCGATCTCCGAACCGCTGGCCTCGGAAGAAATGACCAAGGTCTACGGCGAATAAATCTGCCGGTGACCTCCGAATTCAAAGCACGCCGGGCGGATCGCCTGGCGTGTTTTGCATGGGGAAGCCCCTGAATTCCCGCCGGAAGCTTACAACCTTAAGCGATCGATTGCACCTTACTGGGAAGGACAACCGATTGATCTAGCGGGGATCAGCGAGATCGAAGACAGTCCGCCCCCGGGAAGCAGAATGCTCCCGCAGCCACAGCCAGGAAGGCCGACCGTTCATGTCCGGAGAGACGCTGCCCGCATTCGGGCAAGAGCCTGCCGTTTCCACGCCTTGGCGGCTGTCCACGGAAGCCGCCAATCAGATCACGCATGCCGCAGGCTTTTTCGCGGGCCTGGTGGCCGCCACCGTGCTGATGATCAAGGTCTGGCCGACGGGCGATCTGCTGGCGATCATCGGCTGCACAATTTACGCCGCGACGCTGATTGCCCTTTACGCAGCCTCCACGCTCTCGCACAGCTTCGAATCTCCCGAACATCGGGAGTTCTTCCGGATGCTGGACCAGGTCTGCATCTTTCTGTTCGTGGTTGGAAACTTCACGCCGTTCGTGCTGGTGCATATCCGCAACAGCTGGGGCTGGAGTCTGCTCGCCCTGATGTGGTGTTTCTCACTGCTGGGGTGCTATCTGCGAGTCAAATCCCGCGAACACACGATCTCGCCCTGGTTCTTCATGCCCTTGGGCTGGCTCCCGATCCTGACGATCGGCTCAATCTACGCCGTGGGGAGCTGGCTGGGACTGGGGATCGTTCTGGCAGGCGGATTGGCCTATTCCGGCGGGGTGTGGTTCCTGATGAATGACCACAAACACCCGTACTTTCATGCGGTCTGGCACATTGCCACGATGACTGGAACGGGGCTGCACTTTCTGTTCACCCTGTGGTTCGTGGCGGCGCCGAGGATCCATGGCTGAGTGAGCTCCTCCTGTAGCAAGTCCGGGAGGGCGAGGCTCCTGCCGAGCCGCATGCGCGAGCACCAAGTTCTTTCCAAGTCGCAGCTCAGCCGGAGCTTCGTGCGAATACTCTTCCCGGATGGCACTTCCGGCTCGTTGACGTAACATCTGGACGTCAGAGCTCTTGCGAGTTTCTCTGTAGTCGAATAGGAACTGGACTTTGAGAATCTGAATCTCGATCGAGCAGGCGCGATTGCCGACGAACTGCCGAGTTTCGACAATACAATGCGACGAGCCGGTCCTGAGACTGACCGCCGTGACGAGCCAAGGAGCCTCCCATTCCTGCCACAGCCGATTTCGCTTTTCAGACCAGCATCGCTCCCGATTGTCAGCGCACCTACGGCGTGGATGAGACATTGACGGTCTGTCCAGAGAGCAACGAACTGCTCGACATTCAATACGAGTGGGACAAGCTGCCGGTTCCGAGTTCCCTGCGCGAGTTCGAAGCGGCCTGGTCGAACCGCATGAACCCGCTCGATTACAGCGGGGTCTGGCGGTTCCGCAAGCTGCTGCCGTTTGCTCCGGACCACCAGATCGTGACGATCGGCGAGGGGCAGACCTACCTGCAGAAGACCGACCAGATCGCGAAGTATGTCGGGCTGAATGCGGGTTGCTGCCATCTGCAGTATGAGGGGCTCAACCCCAGCGGCAGCTTCAAAGACAACGGCATGACCGCAGCCAGCACCCACGCCCGCATGGTCGGAGCCAAAGTGGCCGCCTGTGCCTCGACGGGGAACACGAGTGCCTCGCTGGCGATCTACGGCGGCGTGACCGGTCTGTTCAAGGTGATCGTCTTCGTCGGCAGCGGCAAGATTGCTTATGGCAAGCTGTCGCAGGCCCTCGATTACGGGGCGGTGACGCTGCAGATTCAGGGGGACTTCGACGACGCCCTGGAGAAGGTCCGTCTGGTCTCGAAAGAGGCGGGGATCTACCTGTGCAACAGCGTGAACCCCTTCCGTCTCGAAGGCCAGAAGTCGATCATGTACCGCGTCCTGGAAGGGCTCGGCTGGCAGGTCCCCGACTGGATCGTGGTGCCCGGCGGGAACCTGGGGAACTCCAGTGCCTTCGGCAAGGCGTTCATCGAGCTCAAACAACTCGGCCTGATCGACCGAATGCCGCGACTGGCTGTGATCAACGCAGCGGGGGCCAATACGCTCAATGACCTGTATAACAACGAGAACCTCCGCTGGAACGGCGGGCGCCCGGATCAGGTCTTGATCGACAAGTTCTACGCCGACATGGATGCGCAGAACCGCCGGGCCAACACCTTGGCCAGTGCGATCGAAATCAACCGCCCAGTGAACCTGAAAAAGTGCCTGCGAGCACTCGATGCGATGCAGGGCGTCGTTCGCGAAGTCCACGACGCCCAGATCATGGACGCCAAGGCCAGGGTCGGAGCCTTCGGATTCGGCTGTGAGCCTGCCAGCGCCGCCAGCGTCGCCGGAGCGAAGCTGCTGCGCGAGCAGGGCGTGATCGCCCCCAGCGACCGCGTCGTCTGCATCCTGACCGGACACCAGCTCAAAGACCCGACAGCCACCGTGGGTTACCACGCCAGCGAGACTGATGAGGCAAAAAAACTCGCCAAGTCGGGAGTCAACCAGCCGCTGTTCCAGAACGCTCCGATTCCGGTGGCGAATGATCTGGAAAAGATTCTGGCTGTGATTCGCAGCCTGTGAGCATGAATCGATCCACAGATTTCGCAGATTTACGCAGATTGGAAGGGGCGCAAGAGAGAGCGTTTCCAGGCGTAACGTGTGGTCTCGAAGAGTCCTGATAATCTGCGAGAATCTGTGAAATCTGCGGATCTCAAAAACGTCCGCAGAGACACCGCAGGTGATCTCCCACTCCGATCGTTCTTGTGAACGTCGCACCCAACTGAAATAATCTCGACCTCAGGCAGCAGCCCGGAGGCGAGATGGCCATTCGCTCAAACCATTACGACGCGGCGTTCGAAGCCTATCTGATCGCGACGGGGCGACCGTACGTCGCTGTCGACGAATCGCGGCGGGCGCACCTGGAACGCGTCTCTCTGAAATCCATGGACTTCATTGTCGATGGGGGAGAACACCGGCTCCTGCTGGATGTCAAAGGACGCCGTTTCACGGTGGGGCAGGCCGGCGGAAACCGCTGGGAGTCGTGGGCTGATGCGGACGACGTCGCGTCACTGCTGCGCTGGGAAGATGTGTTCGGCTCGAAGTTTCAGGCGGCGTTTGTGTTCGCTTACTGGATTACCGATCCCGATTCGGCACAGCAGCACCCGGTGCAATTCGAGTATCGCGGCAGGCAGTATGCGTTCTATGCCGTGTGGGTCCGGGACTATGCCCGGATGATGCGGCAGCGGTCCCCCAAGTGGCGGACGGTCGTCCTGCCGAGCCGGGCCTTTCGAGCCTTGCGGCAACCCTGGGAAGAATTTGTCGGGGTGTAGGCCAGCGGTCGCCCTACGCAGCTGCAACGTCCAGGTGCGGCGGCGGATAGCCGTACCGGTCGAAGGCGAACTTCAGGCGGTTGTAAATCCGCTGCATCACTTCGCGGTCGTCGGTGAACTTGTTCTTCTTGTAGCGACGCAGCGATTCGACCTGCGGTTCCAGAACCGCCTGCAGCCCCTCGAAGCCGCTCATATTCAGCGACTCGTACATCGACTTCATCTGACCCAGCGGGTCCGCCTCGAGATCCTCGAAACAGATCTCATGCAGGTTCCCCTTGGGCACCAGCGTCTTGTCAGCTTCGTAGGTCCGGAAGCAGTTTTCGTAAATGTTCAAGACCTCATCGGTCATATCTTCCTTCTGCGTCTTGCCGAGTGCATTCTCTTCGAAGATCGTCTTGCGGAAATGCACGCTGGACTTCAGCACCGCATACGGGTTGCGGTAGATGTAGACGAACTTGGCGTTTGGAAACATCTCCAGCAGCACTTTGGTCCGGAAGGTGTGCGATGGGGACTTCAGCACAATCGGCTTGCCGGTCTTCAGCGTGACCTTCTTCATCAGCAGCATCAGAGCGTCTTTCCACTCCTGCAGCTCGTGCGGATCCAGGCCCTTCTGGACGTCAAAGAACCGGTCAATCTTCCGCGGACTGTGCTGAAAGATCGGCAGCAGGTAGGGGGAGTAGCCAGTCATCACACACAGGGCGAATTCATCTTCCTGCGGCAGGTCGAACCGGCACTCCATATTGTCCATCGGCCGCGTCTTGGGCAGCAGCGGCGAGGCCAGCTTGGCCCCGAACCCTTCCGTCGTCAGGAAGTGCCAGGGGAACATCGTCTGATACAGGTTCACGAAGCTGAACTGCGGGTCCATCGTGATCAGGTTGTGCAGCAGCGTCGAACCGCTTCGCCAGTGACCCAGCACAAACACCGGGGGTTGGGTGATCTGGGTCTCACGCAGCTTGCGAGAGTAGCGCAAGCTCTCAATCGCCGCCATCGTCGAGTTGTAAACCGCCATCCCCGGCAAGAGAGCCAGACGCGCCCAGCGCGACGGGTGAATCTCCGCACCCATCCGGACAACGCGGGCCATCGTCGACAGCTTCAATCCAAGCCACAGTGTGATGGCTCCTTGTGACGAGGCTTTCGCGGCTTCGGCAACGGCGGGTGTTGAGCTGGCTGACATTGTGTGACACCGAATCTGGGGTCAGGCGGGCGATCCTTCACCGCTGAGCATCGACCGGATCGGCACTCTGCATGACCACTGTCTGGACCTCCCGCTCCACCCGGCGGGAATATTCGGCTCATCCGTAAGCCCGTGCGTGTTAATCCTTCTAGCTCAGACTCCTCGACTTTGCGGCCTCCGTCAAGTCTGACGGACGTGACCGCGCCGACTCTGGCCAATTTGGGAGAAGCGACCCAGTTGGATTTCAGTTTGCCGAGAGGGTCGCGATCAGAATCCCAGCTGCCACGGAGACATTCAGCGAGGTCACTTCCCCAACGGGAGGAATCCGGCAGACTTCGTCACACCGCTCCTCCACCAGCCGCCGGAGCCCCTTCTCCTCGTTCCCCAGCACCAACAGCCAGTCCCGGTCACGGTCGACCTGGCGGACCGATTGCGGAGCATGTTCGGAGGTTCCCAGGATCCACAGGCCAGCCTCTTTGGCGACTTCAAATGCCTGCACCAGATTGGCCACGATCGAGATCGGTACGGTTTCGATTCCACCGGACGACACGTCGTAAGCGACCGACGACAATGGAGCCGACTGGTCCTTGGTCATCAAAACCCCACGCACACCAAAGAACGCCGCCGACCGCAAAATGGCCCCGACGTTGTGGGGATCCTGCAGGTGATCAAAGGCCAGCCACAGCCCGTGCCGCTCCGTCTTCTGAAAGAGCGCCTTGGGAGTGACGGTATTGATCTCGCGAACGGTCGCTTCATTTCCAGTACCGCGACCGCCCTCGGGCTGACTGCGGCTGCGGCTGGTGTCGACCATCGGCTGGTGAACCGCCTTGCCGAGCTCCCGTGCGCGAGCGGTCACAGCCATCCAGGGATCACTGGCTCCCTTCTGATTGATGCGAATGTCGAGCACATCCGCGGGGCGATGCCGCATGGCCGCCAAAATGCTGTGCGGGTTTTTCAGGGTGACGGAGGCCATGGACGACTCGGCTGGGTGTGACGTTGCAATATCTTCGAACGGGTCCGCACGACTGGCGACTGTCTCACCAGGTGCTGCGGACCATCAGGTTCCACGGGTAACGGTCAGTTCCGTCAAACGCAGCTGGCCGCAGGCGGCATCGATATCGGCCCCTTTACGCTTTCGGACGGTGACGTTCACGCCGCCGTGCTCCAGCATCTCGACGAACATCCGCGTGCGAGGTTCCGCCGGAGCGGCCAGATCGATGGGAGCCACCGGGTTCATCGGGATCAGGTTCACATGGGCCACGCGGTCCCGCAGGAGCTTCGCGAGCTGTTTCGCCTGCTCGGGACCATCGTTCTTGCCCGCCAGCAGGACATACTCGTAAGTCACACGCCGACCGGTGATCTCGAAGTAATCATCCGCCGCAGCCAGAATCGCGTCGATCCCCGTCCCTTTGTTTGTGGGAACGATCTCCGTCCGCAGCGAGTTCTCAGGCGCGTGCAGCGAGACAGCCAGATTGTAGGGCGTACCGCAGCGGGCCAGCTCGCGCATCTTGTCAGGTAATCCGACCGTCGAGATCGTGATCCGTCGCGCTCCCAGGCCCATCCCCCCCTTCTCGTTGAGGGTCTCCAGAGCCGGCAGCAGGTTCTTGAGATTCGCGAGCGGTTCGCCCATCCCCATCACCACGATGTTGGTGATCCGCTCTTCTTTGGCAAGCAGGCGGTCCACGCGCAGGATCTGCTCCAGAATCTCGCCCATCGAGAGATTCCGCTTGACCCCTTCCAGGCCACTCGCGCAAAAGACACAGCCCATTCCACAGCCGACCTGCGTACTGACACAGACCGTCGCGCGGTCAGTCTCGCGCATCAGGACACACTCAACCAGATCCCCCTGTCGCAGCTCCAGCAACAGCTTCTCGGTTCGATCAGTCGCGATCTGGTGCCGGACGATCTTGCCCGCCCAGAAGTCGAACTCGGTGGCGAGCTGTTGCCGCACCGCAGCCGGCACATCGTGCATCGCGTCGAAATCGTTGACGCGTTTGCCGAACGTCCACTGACGGATCTGATCCGCGCGATACGCGGGCACATCGTGCGCGGTACACCACTCCTGAAGCCCGGCACGGGTCAGGTCGGTAAAGAGAGGACGCTGAGAAGTCGGGGCAGTCATGGGGCTCGATGCGGGCAGGTTGTCCCGCTCAGGCACCAATGGCCTCACGCGGTGCTTCGTTGTACTTCACCCATTCCGGGCGATGAACCAGGAGATGGTCTCCCGTCTCCAGATCCAGCAATCCGACAGCGTCGACTTCATGGTCATCCTGCCGAACCAGGTGCGACCGTGAGGTGAGCCGGGAAGCAAAGACCGAGGGAGTCACGAACTGCCGGGACGGCAACGGGGTGATCTTCGATTTCGGATGCGGCATCGTACCACGCAGAGTGTTCACAGCTTCTCGCTCCGCGAGACCAGCTGTTGACTGAACGCCGGCAGAGTCTCCTGCCGAATCAGAACACGATGACCTTGCTCCTCAAGGTAAACGCCCCCGGGGGTGAATGAACTCCCCGAAGACGTGACGCATTGTACTCGAAACCAATGACTTTGCGATCTGGGACCGCTTCGAATTCCCATTTCACCAAAGGTCTTGAGCAGTCAACGATTCCGGCGATTTTTCACCCCGAGAGCGGACCCATTGCAATTGGCCTGACGGGCGAGCAGTATGCACCGTCAGCACGCCTGTCTCCGATCGATCGTGTTTCCTCATGCCGCCTCTGATTGAACTCACCCAGATCACCAAAGACTACGGCTCGTTCCGGGCTTTGGATCATGTGTCGCTGACGATCGACTCCGGAGTGACCGGCCTGTTGGGGCCAAACGGGGCCGGAAAGACAACGCTGATCAAGGTGCTGCTGGGCCTCGTGCGGACCACCAGCGGGCGCGGGCGGCTGCTGAACTTTGAGATCGGACGCGATGCCCGCGCCATCCGGGCTCATGTGGGCTACATGCCGGAAGACGATTGCTACCTGCACGGAATGACCGGCGTCGAGTGCGTGCAGTTCGTGGCCCAGCTGTCGCAGATGAAGCCGACAGAGGCCCTGCGGCGAGCGCACGAAATCCTCGACTTCTGCGGGCTGGCTCAGGAGCGATACCGCCCGGTCGAAACGTACTCGACCGGGATGAGGCAGAAGATGCGGTTCGCTCAGGCGATCGTCCACGACCCGCCGGTGCTGATCCTGGATGAGCCAACATCGGGCCTCGACCCGGAAGAGCGGCAGATCATGCTCAACCGCATCCGCCTGCTCGCCCGTGATCATGGTAAGGCAGTCTTGATCTGCACGCACATTCTGCCTGATGTGCAGTCGATCAGTGACTCGGTCGTCATCCTGGCAGGCGGCCGTGTGCAGGTCTCGCAGAAGCTGGCGGAACTCACGCGCCCAGCAGTGCCCGCTTTGGAGATTCGACTGCTGGGCGAGCCGACTCGGTTTCTGAACACGATGCGCAGCCGCGGGGTGCCTCTCGAAGAGCGTTCGAACGGGTCACTCCTCTTGCATGGGGACCCAGCCGTACTGGCGGATGATGTCTGGAAGCTGGCCAGCGAGTGTGGAGTCGGAGTGCGGTCGCTGACTCCCTCACGAAACTCACTCGAAGAGATCTTCCTGAATGCAGTTCGCGGGGAGACCCATCTTGTCTGAAGCCTCTGCTCCATCGTCAGCTCCCGTCTTCTCGGGACATGGCGTCAACAACCTCGGTTACCGGACCTGGAATGGGGAGAAGCATTCGGGGTGGATGCGCTGGATCGTCATCGCAGCTGTGGGAGTCCGCCGCGCGTGGACCAGCTCGTGGCTCAAGCGGATGATGTTTCTGGCGTGGCTGCCGGCGGTTTGGTTTTCAGTGGGGTTCTTTATCTGGGAACAGGCTGCTCAATATCCCGAGTGGCGACAGGCCGCAAATGGACTCTTGCGAGGACTTCCGCCGACACCCGCCATCAACGAGATTCAGAGCGCCATCCAGTCCGGAGATCTGGAGTCGAGCCGCCACAAAGTCTGGGCCTTGCTCTTGCAAGGCTTCTTTCGCTACCCCCAGGCGATCGTGATGGTGCTGGTCGTGGGGATGATTGCTCCACCGCTGATTTCGCAGGACATCCGCTCGCGGGCGTTTCTGATCTACTTTTCACGCCCGGTGGTTCGCGGAGAGTATGTGCTGGGCAAGATGGCGACCCTGTGGGTGTTCCTGTCGATCATCTCCAGCGTGCCGGCACTGATTCTGTATTTCCTGGGAGTCATGCTCTCTCCGAGTCTGAGCGTCATGGCGGCAACGTGGGACCTGCCGCTACGGGTCATTGCCGCGTCGATGGTCCTGATGATCCCGACATCGGCACTGGCACTCTGCTTCTCATCGATGACTCAAGAGAGCCGCTATGCCGGGTTCGCCTGGTTCATCACATGGATTCTCGGCTGGGTCACCTACATGGCGGCGACAGCGGGTGAGGCAATGAGACCCTCGCGATTTCAAAGCCCCGAAGAACAGCTCGCCTTACTCGACTCCCCGTGGACGAACCTGTCGCTCTATCACACGCTCGGCAAAGTCCAGAGCTGGGTATTCGGGTTCTCGAAGTTCGAAGATGTCGTGGGTCCCGTCGCGATCCTGTCCGGGATCACCATCGTGTCGCTGCTGGTCCTGCTCCGCCGGATCTCCGCACCGATGAGGGTGTAACGGAAGACCTAATCTGGCGAGCGAACTTCAGCAACCACCTCGATCTCGAACCAGAGCGCCGCCGATTCCCCAGGCTGCAATTCGCGCAGTCCGGCACCGAGTCCGCGGGACTGCAGGTTGACCGCATCCGTCGTGCAGGTGTACGGCTCCAGACAGATGACCGATCGATCCTTCGGAGTAAAGACCACCAGCTCGCGAAAATCGGAGCTGTGCCGCTGGATCATCGACAGAGCCGCTGCGGCATCGTCGATGCGGTGGCACTCTCCATCACTGGCAATCGTCAGATCGGTATAGACATCGTCCAAGTGGCATGAACCATAGGTCCAACCGCGGCAAAGATCTTTCTCCGCAGGAACATCGACTTGGGCTCCCGTTGGGAAGCACTGGTCCAGCACCCATTGCTTCTCGGCCTGAGCGTGAATCCGGCACTGCTGGGCGGACCCAGCTGTGCCCAGCGGCAAGCGAAAGTAAGGGTGAGTCCCCAGCCCCCACGGAAGCGGAACCTGGTCGGGATTCGTGACCACGATGTCGGCCCGGAGCCCGCGTTCTCGAACTGTGTAGGTCACCCTCAGCTGGGCATTGGCGGGCCACTGGGCCTGCCGCTCGGGTGCGTCCCGGCTCAGCAGAAACTCCCCGGTGAGGCTCACGGCTGTCTGTTCGAGAACTCGCCAGGGGCGGTCTACACAGAAACCGTGAATCGTCTGCGGGAACCAGGGCGGGGGAGGGACCTGATAGCTGCGGCCTCGATACTCAAACTTCCCGTCGCGGATGCGGTTGGGAAACGGGAACAGGATCGGGATCCCGCTGCGACCGGGGCGACACTGACCGCCCAGGATGTCGGGCTCGCTGTCGAGTACTCGGACGAGCTGTTGACCGACCTGAGTTTGAAAGTCGATACACGTGAACCCCAGTGACGGGACAATCGTCGCTTGAGTCACTCCATCGGCAGCTGTAATCGTCAGCGGAGTATGCATCGACTACCACTTCCACCCGGTCACGCCTTTAAGATTCACGATCCGGTCGGCGGGCCACTCCCCGCTCGCCAGCTGGATCAGCGTGTCGGCCGACATCGTCAGCGTATCGTTGCGGGACTCGTTATCCGCTCCCGCCAGATGCGGGGCCAGCAGGACGTTGGGAAGCGTGATCAGCTCGCTCTCCAGGGGCAGCGGTTCGATTTCAAAGACATCGAGCCCTGCACCCCGCAAGTGTCCGCTGCGCAGAGCTGCGACCAGAGCGGTCTCATCGACCAGCAGTCCGCGGGCGGTGTTGATAAACACGGCACCTTTCTTCATCTGAGCAAACCGCTCGGCATCCATGAGGTGATGCGAGTCCCGCGAGTACGGGCAGTGCAGCGAAACGTAGTCCGATCGCCCCAGCAGGTCGTCCAGCGAGGTCAGTTCAATGTTCCACTGCTGCACAAACTCAGCCGGCGGATTCGGCTCGTACGCCAGAACCTTCAGCCCCAGCCCCACAGCGCGCGTCGCGACTGCCTGGCCAATGCGTCCCAGTCCGACCAGACCGATCGTCGAACCGATCACGCGCGGCTGAGCCACAAAGCCCCACCGACCCTCGCGAACCATCCGGTCGGCAGCCGGGAATCCCCGGGCCACTCCCATGAGCAGCGCGATCGCCTGCTCAGCTGCGGCGTGATGGTTCACTCCCGGAGTGACGCACACCGCGACCCCCGCGCGATCGCAAGCTGCCGTATCGATGGCATCGTAACCCACACCGGTTCGGGCGATGACCCTCAAGTCGGGAGAGGCGGCCAGGACCTCCGCGGTGTACGGCTCAGAGCCCGCGATCACCGCGGCACAGCCAGCGAGCTGTTCAATCAAGCAGTCGGCCTGATAGGCCTCGGCCTGTTTGTCGGTGTGGAGGAGTTCGAAACCTGCCTCTTGGAGCATCTTGAGGTGGGGCCCCGACTTGGCAACCCCGGCGAGTAACCTGACCTGACGATTCACCCGATGCTCCCTCGACCGACCTGATTGAAACGGATGTCAACGGCACCCACTACTTCGGTTCTGCGACGGTACCCTCAGCGGCTGCGGCCCAGGTCCGGTAGTCGAAGCTCTCGCGATAACGCAGGTAGGGGGCTCCGGGGCCGACGACCAACGGATCGATGCCGGTCTTGCGACGATAGGCATAGACAGCCGACTGGGCCGAGAACTCGAAGTCTTCGCCCTTCACGGTATGGTTGAATCCTCCCAGGGTCCGCCGTCCACCGAATGGAATCGTTCGATTCGAACTGGTCGAGTCAGTGCCTCCCCAGAACGTGTTCCAGGTCTTGGCATCCTTGACCGTCGCGTTGGGCTTACCGGCGTTGCCGATCCAGCGCTTCACATCGATGATATTCTCGCTGCCGGTCCAGGAAATCCCCTTGTGTCCCGTCGCAGAGGTCAGCATCGAGGAGCCCATCCAGTCACCCTGATAAGCGACTCCGTGGCTGGTGATGTCGATCTCGTGCGTCAACCCCTTGAAGTTAAAGGCATCGCTCGCCAATACGGCACACATCGTGAGAGTCAGGCTGCACTTGGCTCCATCGGACTTGGCACCATCGACAGCCAGGACTCCGTTCTTGCTGTACAGAATCGAGTTATCAACAGTGATGGTCTGCTCACCCGTTGCAAGCACTTCCAGGGCGGCACGTCCGCCCACCATCTGGCTATTCTGGACAGTGACGGTCGAAGGTGCCGTAACGCGGATGGCTGCCATTCCCTGCTTGTTCCCTTCGGAGATCGAGCAGTTCAAAAGACGCAAAGCGCCACCGTTGACGACCACAGCTGCCCAGGGAATCCCCGGTGCGATTTCCGGCGGGTCCATCTGGAGTTCCAGACCTTCCAAGGTCAATGTCCCCTTGCTGACCCGGATCATGTGCCGAGCCTCGGCATTGTCCTGAGGCCGGGAGCGGCGACCATCGGCGTCATATCCAACGTCGTACTTGAAGACCGGCTGATAACCGAATCCGGCTTCGATCGTCAGATTCTTGTCGACTTCGACATGCGGCATCTGGAAAGGCCCGGTTCCATCGATGCGGATTCGGTCTCCGTCCTTGGCCGCCTTCAGGGCATCATCCAGACTGGTGAACCGCGGCTTCTCGGCCTGCGTCACGATCTGGAACCGGTCAGCGGGTTCACCCGACAGCAGACGGGAGATATCGCTTCCCAGATTGGCTTTCCGCAGGAACAGCAGAGCAAATGATGTGTCAGCCAGTGATCCCCAAGCTTCGCTGGCATTCTTCCAGGAACCATCCATGTCCTGAGTCGCCAACAGTGCGGTCGCGCCCTTCTGGAACCAGTCGGTCTCGCCGAACTTCTCCATGCCCAGCACGACCCCCATGCGTTCGACCGACCACATGAAGTAACGTGCACTTCCGTTTCCGAGCCCGGCGGCGAACTTGCCCGCCATCGTCAGTCCGTCCGCGAAGGACGGGTCCGACAGCAGGGTGTCGCCATCTTTCGCTCCGACATCGGCAGCGGGGGCCGGCGCGGCTCCCGGCTTTCCGGTGCGGGTTTTGTTCTGCTCGCTGCGGATCACGGTGGCACGGGCCACGGTCAGGCAGAAGAGGCCCGCAAACGTCATCGAAGGACTTGACGGCTCATACTTGGTTTCCGCAGTGCCACCCGCAGCTCCGGCCTCGGCACCAGGCAGGGCATTCGCCCCAGGCAACTGATTGGCTCCCGGAAGAGCATTGGCGGGAGCCTCGGGAGCCTTCTCCTTGTCCTTATCCTTCTCTTTGTCCTTCTTCTTCTTCGGCTTGCCTTCGGCGGGCTTCTCTTCTTCCTCTTCCTTCGCCTTGGTCTTTCCGTCTTCTCCGGAATCGGCGATCAGCTTGGTCCATTCTTCACAGCGGTACGGCCAGCCGCCGTCCTCGCGCTGTGTCTCAATAAAACGGTCGCCAACCAGTGACATGGTGTCGGTAATGTCGACACCCCAGCGTGAGGACACCCACAGCCCCAGCACAGCGAACTGGGTACAGCTGTTGTCTCCGACTCCAGGTTGCAGTTTAGGCTTGTCGTCAGGATTCGACAGGATCCCGGACGAGGCGAGCGGACAGGTGTACCCCCAGCCCCCTTCGACGGTCTGCCCCGCAATCAACCGGGCGGCCAGATCACGAATCTTGGGGCGATTGTCGCGGTCCCCGACTCGCGACAGGAACAGAATCGCCAGAGCGATGTCATAGGTCCCCTTCTCGTCCTCCATCTCCTTCTGCACGAAGCGATGGGCCTTGTCGATAATCGGATCGGAGACCGAGACCCCGTTCTCGATCAATGCCATCGCACACAGCGAGGTGATTCCGACTTCGTGACCTTCGAAGTCCCAGCTGCCGTCGTCGTATTGTTCCCCCTTGAGGTACTCCATTCCCTTCTGGCGGGCGGACTCGACCTCTTGGGCAGTCTGCGCATACCCGGACGATCCGGTCAGCAGGCCACATCCCAGCACAACAAGACAGGCAACGATCCAGCGAAGCATGAGCGCCTCACGCACGGAAACAGGGAACCAGAGGCACAGCCAGAAATGCTGTGCCGTGAATCGACTCCATGATGCCATCCCGGTGGTCGCTTGTCGACTTCAAAGCCAGATCGCGCGAAAAAAAGATCGCAGTGCCGTTTCGTCGAGGGATTCGACGAATTCCCGTTTCGCTATCATACGCGATCGATTCTGGCCCGATCCGTTTGCGAGAACCTGCCCGATGTCCCAGTCCTTTGAATCCGACCTGATCCTCGCCTTGCGGCAGCATGCTCCGCCGCTACTCCGCTGGGCGGGAGCGATTGCCAAGCAGCTGAGGCAGTTCAACATCCAGCTCGAAGGGAAATCGAGCGGCAGTTCCAACACCGATGCCCTGACGCTGGCCGACCTGACGGTGCAGGAACTGTTGGTCTGCGGACTGCGGGATGGCGACCCGATCTTTCACAAGTGCCGCGTCGAAGCGGAAGAGGCCAACGGAGACATCGGGGCGTTCGATGCATCGAGCACCTACACGATCGCGCTGGATCCGATCGATGGGACCAAGTACTTCAGCGAGCGGACCGGAAATGGATACGCCGTGATGCTGCACCTCCGAACGCGGGATCAGGTGCTTTACTCGCTGGTCTATGCGCCGGAGATGGGCACTCAGGGCAGCTGGACTGAGACATTTGGCCAGACAGTGAAGACTGGAAACGACAACCCCCGGATCCCGTCGGTCGCGTGGCTGCGGAATTTGCCCGCCGTGACGCCCGTCAGCCGAGGAGACTCGAAGAAGATCTACCTGATCGGATTCCAGAAGAACGATGTCGCCCGCGCCCGGGCGGTGACCGCAGCGGGGCTGGAGGGAGTCGCTCCCGATGAGATGCCGGGCAGCATCTATCCGCTGCTGGCCAGCGGAGAGTTCGGAGGCTCACTGATTCATACGCCCAATATCTACGACTATCCAGTCGCCCTGCACATTGCGCGGGCCCTGGGCGGTCAGTCGGTCTGGGTCCACAATGGGGAGCCGGTCCACTTCGGCGAAACCTGGATGGACGAGCGGGCCAACATGCTCCGAATCCCGGGGATCGCAGCCACAGCCGTGAATCGCGAGACGCTCAAGACTCTCGTCGATCTGGCGAAGGACTGGAGTCGCGTGAGATACGAGTAGCAGTGACCGCAAGGCCCTGGGGTTGCAACCCCAGGGCTTTTCTCACGGCGTCTTACGCTCAACCATGAATGAGGTCGTACTGCTGAATCTGCCCGGCCAGTAAGTGTCCAACGGCTTTGAGGAGATTGGCCTCCTCGGTCCCCAGTTCGGGGCGGCCGCTGGGATTGGCGATGATCAGCCAGCACGGCTTCGCTGGCGAGGCGGGCAGCGGGACAGCCACCAGGGAGCGGAGCCTGGGATACTTTCGCCGCAGCTGAGGGCAGGTGGTCTGATTCCGCACGATGACCTGCGGCGGACGACCGCTCAGGAACTCCTGAATCAGCGTATTGAGTTCATCGCCGGTCATTCCCCATTCGCCATGCAGCTGCCACCACTCGGTGTCGCGATGGCTCACAAAACAGGCGGACCAGTCGGTTTCGCAGACCTGCTGGACTTTGCGGATGATCGTATCGGCCAGCACGCACGGCGGGTCGCCCGCGTGAAAATGGCGAGGCAGATCGGAGAGTAGAGCCATCGTCTCGTAGGAGGTGCCGAGCTGACTGACAAGTGAGTCGTTGCTGGCCAGCAACTCTCCCTGCATCAGTTCCAGAGAGAGGCACAGATGCGTGACCGTGAGGAGCTTGCTGGCAGTCACCGGGCGAATCCCGGAATGTTGCAAGCACCAGGCATCCCAGAGCTTTTCCGCGCGACCCGAGCGGCGGACCAGTTCACCCAGATGGTGCGGAGCGACTTCCATCTTCAGCAGCACGCCCCCCGCAGAGAAATCGGTCCCCGGAATCCGCATCCCATAGTAGGCCAGATCGGCATGCCGATCCGCGATCACCACAGAGGTCGTCCGCTGGAGTTCCTCCTGAATGAATCTCGCCCCCTGGGGATCGAGAATCTGCGGGATGCTGTGAACGAACTGTCCTGAGGGCCCGTCAATGACAGTCAGACTCAGTCCGCTGAGCTCTTCGGCCCGCACCAGGGACCGCATATCGCGGACGCAAGCTTTCCCAATGGGATTGACCTTCGGCCGCGATTCCCGGGCTTCCTCGATTTCTTCGAGAAGCTCTACAGAATCCAACATTGTTGCCCCCTGTCGTGCGCGTGACGGACATCAGAATCAGCCGACCGGTCAACCTGTCGAGATCACAGAACATCTGACCTGATCGAGGCGCCAAGAACAGAGAGAGAGTGGGACAGAGAGAGCGAGAGTGAATTCCGCCCTTGTGCGCCTCTATCAGATCACATGCTGCCGGTCGCTGCCTGTCGAAGTCCGGGCCGCGATTCCCAAGCCATCCGCGACTCGGGCGGAGTGACTGCGAATCTGAAACGGACCCGTGAAAAGGTAGGGCGGTGCCGCCTGGAGAGTTGGATGTTTCGAACTGTCACCACGGGATGCAGTGAATACCCGCATACAAGTGGAACCCATTCTCTCAGTCCAGCTCGCTTGCGAGAGCGGCACGGCGTCAGCCTGCCGAGTTGTGATTGGTCTCTGCGGCTTGATACGCGTACTGACCGGATCCTTCGTGGAACTGGTTTGCCACGGTCGAGGACTCGGCAGGCTCACGCCGTGCCGCTCTCGGACAGACTCCCAGCCAATCTGTCTGACCATCAGTTACAATCTTCGGGCTCCGTCCTCTCGATACATCGTGCCCTCATGCCCCGTCGCCCTCGTCGTGGTGGTCTCCCTGAATGGCTGGCCCAGTCCCAGCTGCCGGTGTTCGTTGTGGACGCGCGGCGGGTGGTGCTGTTCTTCAATCAGGGCTGCGAACACGTGACGGGGTGGGCAGCCTCGGATCTGATCGGGAAGGTCTGTGAGTGGCGGAGCGATGGGAACGCCGAGGAACCCGGCACGTTGCTGTCCGCCCTTTGCCCCCCGACTGAGCCCCAGGCGATCACGCATCGCGTCCATTTGCTGACCCGCACGGGGCAGAGCCTGGATCGCGTGGTCCGCTTCTTTCCCTTGCTGCCGGCAGCTCCGGCGGAGCGAGCGGATGAGCCGCTGCGGTGGCTGGGCGTGATCGAAGCTCCAGATGCGGTGCATCTCGGTTCGCCTTCCCCCGATTCGCGGCTACATGCGGAGTTGTCAGCCCTGAAAGCGGAGCTGAGGAAACGGTACGCACTGGCCGACGTCGTGGCTCACTGCTCGGCGATGCGACGCGTTTTGACTCAGCTGCAGCTGGCGGTCGGGTCCTATGCCACGGTCGGGCTGCAAGGGGCCGTGGGGACCGGGAAGGAGTTCCTGTCGCGGGCGGTTCACTATGCGGGAGAAACACGCGTGCGAGCGTTTGTCCCGGTCGATTGCCGACTGCCCCGGGACCAACTCTCGAAGGTGCTGTCGCAGATCATGACGGCCGAGCTGGAGTCCCCTCCGATTCCCGTTCTGAGGCTGGGTGCCGTCCTGCTGCAGCATGTGGAATCGCTCCCGACTGACTGGCAGGCACGCATGATTGAGTGGATTTCGTCGGATGCCGCTCCGGAAAAGGTCCGGTGGATGATCAGCTCCAGTGAGCGGTTTTCGGATCTAGTCGAGCGCGAGCTGCTGCTCCCGGAGTTCCGTGATCGATTCACTGTCATCGAGGTCACGCTTCCGACCCTGCGCGAGAGGCGGGACGAGTTTCCTCTCCTGGCCCAGCAGGCACTGGAGAGCTGTAACCACCCGGGCAAGCAACTCCTGGGACTCAGCCCGGATGTCTGGGAACAGTTCCGAGCCTACAACTGGCCGGGGAACCTGGATGAACTGTCTGCGGTCGTGAGCGAGGCGCACGTCCGCTGTGCGGGTTCGGTGATGACCGTCGCCGATCTGCCTTTTCGGTTTCGAGCGGGACGCGATGCTCAGACAGTCGCCCCGCTGCCGTCGGTTCCGCAGGTTCCACTGGAGGAGCGACTCCTGCAGGTCGAGCGGGAGCATCTCGTTCTGGCGCTCGAACGATCGGGCGGTAATAAGCAGCTGGCTGCGGAGATCCTCGCAATACCGCGCGCGAAGCTCTATCGCCGGCTGGAGGCTCATGGGCTGCTCAAGAGAGAAGAGGGCGAGCCCCCCTGACAATTGGAAAGATCTTCCGTCACCAATGCGGAAATACCCCCTGAATTTTGCTCGATGAGAATGTGGCACTTCCCCGAAGATGCTGTGTGACATAGACTGAATGGTTATGGAGCGGGCGGGCGAGCGTTGAAAAAACGAATGCCTCTCACTTCTGTACCACTGAAGGCTGACACCAAGCGAAGGGAACCATCGTGCAGATCGAAATCGCCTGCCGTCACGGACATATCCGGGACGAAGTCCGCGAACAGATTTCCCAGAAAGCGGCCAAGCTGTTGACCTACTTTGAACGGGTGACGGCGATCGTGGTCACGATCGATCTGAAGGTCGCCGACAACGTGAAGGTGGAAATTCAGGTCGACGCTGAGCATAAACACGATTTTGTCGCCTCGCACGAAAATCCGGACGCATTGGCGGCCTTTGATCATGCCTTGCACAAGATGGAACACCAGATTGTGAAGTACAAGGAAAAGGTGCAGGATCACCGCCGTGACCGGCCTTTGAACGAATACGTCAAGGGTGATGTCTAAGCAGTTCTGCCCGCTTCCTGCGCAGCCGGGACGCGGAAAACCGAGGCTCTGGCATTGGCGGCGTGTGGCGGTCCGACCTAGAATGGCACGCTTCAGCCCGAGTTTGATTCAGGGGGCGAATCCCGACGGGGATTCCATGGCAAACGGGCGGCTGACGTCGGCCCGGATGGTGACAGACCACATCTCTGCGGCAATCCACATCTCTGGCTGGCGGATCGACTGAGGAATGGCGATGAAACTGACGGAAATCGTAGCAGCTGATGCAGTGATCACCGATCTCCAGGCCACGACGAAAGAAGAGGCCATTCGGGAGATCGTGAACTCGCTGCGAGCCGCTGGCAAAGTGGCTGCGGAACACACCGACGCGATCATTTCCGCGATCATGAAGCGGGAAGAGCTGGGCTCGACAGGCATTGGCCGCGGCGTCGCGGTCCCGCACACCAAGCACGGGTCGGTCGATTCGATCGTCGCGACAGTGGCTCTATCGGTCGGAGGACTCGATTTTTCCGCCTTGGATGCCGAGCCCGTACACATCATTTTCCTGCTGATTTCGCCGCCGGATCGTCCCGGTGAACACTTGCGCGGCCTGGAAACGATCACTCGTCACCTGAAGAGCGACGACTTCTGCAGCTTCCTGCGGCAGTCGAAGACTCCGCTGCAGGTGATGGATCTGCTCAAAGAGGGAGATGAGAAGCCATTCTGAGACGGAACCCAAGTTGAGCCTGAACCCAAGGGGAGTTCAGCTGTCTGAGTCAGTGTTCGTGGCACTTCGGCATTCGAATTGCACTCACACTCACGAACGATCCGCCGTTAGTCCGGTGGAGCAGCCAGTGATCTCAGACCAAAGGACACAACCGTGTTGACCCTTGCCAGGGGAGAGAGCCCAACCATGTCCGGTGCGGACTCCGTGGAACTTGAACCGATGATTGTTCGTCGGGACCTGATCGTGAAGAACGCCAACGGGCTGCATTTGCTGCCTTGTTCGGTGATCGCGCGAACGGTTAAAGATTTCGCAGGCTCTGTCAAACTGGTCAACGGGAAACAGCAGGCGAACGCGAAGTCCCCGATGGACATGATTCTGCTCGGAGCCACGATGGGCACGGAACTGACTCTCGTGGTCGAGGGACAGGGTGCCGAAGCGATGGCGGACCTCGTCGAGAGGCTGTTCGCGGACGAATTCATGACGGACAGGTAGCAGAATTCATCAGAATTCTGGTGTCTGCCGGGAAAGTCTAGGGGGCAGAATTCTGCCGAATTCTGCGACATCGGAGACCGGATCTCCGTGATCGACGGAGACACAGATGCTGGTGAGACGAGGAATCGCGGTCAGTCCCGGTGTGGCCAGTGCGCCCGCATTGGTGCTTGGCCGCGATTTGTTTTCCTTCAAGAAGAAAACGGTCTCCCAGGAAGCAGTCGATTCGGAAGTGGCCCGCTTTCGCAAGGCGGTTACCGACGCCTGTGCCGAAATCTCGACCCATGCCGACGAGGCCTCATCCCGCCTGGGTGATAAATACGGAGCGATTTTTCAGGCCCATCTTGAGCTGGCTCAGGATCCCATGATCCTGGACGAAGTCGTGGCGCTGATCAGTCAGCAGAAACGCTCCTCGGAAGCCGCTGTGCAAGCGGTCCTGCAAAAGCAGGCTCGGGCTCTGAAGGCCCTGAATAATCCCTATCTGACCGAACGGGCCGAAGATCTGCACGATCTGGAGCGCTCCCTGCTGAGGCATTTGTCGGGGCTCGAAGCCAACAGCCCGCTGGTCCTCAGTGAGCCGGTGGTGATTCTGGCTCACAATCTGACGCCCAGCCAGACTGCCCGCCTGGACCCCAAGTACGTCAAGGCCTTTGCCACCGAAGTCGGCGGTCCGACCAGCCACACCGCAATTCTGGCGGGGGCTCTGGAGATTCCGGCGGTTGTCGGCCTCGGTCGGTTCCTCGATCAGGTCAACGGCGGCGAGATCATCGTTGTCGACGGCGACGACGGTAGCGTGATCATCTCCCCCGATGCCGATGCAATCCTGCTCTCCGAGCGGAATGCCCGCATTCAGCGATCCAAAGACAAGCGGCTCGTCAAACTCAGCGAGAAAGACTGCTATACGGCGGACCAGGTCCGGGTCCCGGTCTTCGGCAACATCGAGTTTCCGCACGAAGCGATCCACTGCCGCGAGCGCGGAGCGGAAGGGATTGGTCTGTACCGGACCGAATTCCTGTACATGAATCGCGAGGACGAGCCGACCGAAGAAGACCACTTCGACGCCTACATGCAGGTCGTGCAGACCTTCCCGGACCGCCCGGTCGTGATCCGGACGCTCGATCTGGGAGCTGACAAGGTTCCCGGAATGATGGAAAGCGTCTTCAGCGATTTTGCCAATCCGGAGCTCGGTCTTCGCAGTATCCGCGTCAGCCTGCACGACAAAGAGCGGTTCAAAACCCAGCTGCGGGCCCTGCTGCGCGCGGCCCTGCACGGGGACATCCGCGTGATGTTTCCCTTGATTTCGTCGCTCGGGGAGCTGCGCGAGGCCAAGGCCATTCTGCGGGACACGGCGGAGGATCTGCTGGAGGCGGGGATTCCACACCGCTCGGATATCCCCATCGGCATGATGGTCGAAGTCCCCTCGGCCGCCCTGATGGCTCCGGAGTTCGCCCGGGAAGTTGACTTCTTTTCCATCGGCACGAACGATTTGATTCAGTATACTCTCGCAGCAGATCGTTCGGATCCTGCGGTCGCCCGATACTACAACTCGGCCGATCCCGCGATTCTCCGAACGATCAAGATGGTGGCAGATGCGGCCGCGAAGGCCAAAATCAGCGTCACTATCTGCGGACAGATGTGTTCCGATCCGCGGTTTGTACCGCTGTTCATCGGCTTGGGTGTCGAGCGACTGAGCGTGACTCCCCAGGCCATCCCTGAGATCAAGGACCTGATACGACGAATTACCACGCGACGCGCTTGGGAAATCGCCGTACGGGCCTCCGAGATGGATCTGGCGAGAGAGATCGACCAGTTCCTGCTCGGCGAAGTGAAAAAACTGTTGGCCACGTCGGACGAAGAAGAGTAGCCACCTGGCTGCCGTTTCGATTGACTGGCCAGTTCTGGATTCAGTGTTTGCGAACAGAGTGCTCGTCATTCAAACTGGTGTGAAATTCGATTGGATGTCCTTCGCGACTTCCCGGTCAGGCTGCGGTGCAGCCTCGGGAATAGTTTGCGCGATTGGACGCTTGCTTCCACCGCATTTCAATTCACCACGGACGAGCTGCGTGACCGACCATCGGCTGGAGTCGGCCCTTCCGTATGAGACCACCGGACTGCATCTGCGGTTCGCGGTCGATCACGATTATTCTGCAATCGCCCGGTGCGGCGTCCGTGCAGATCAATCAGCGAAGGCCCCTCTGCCCAGAATCGAGTCCGTTGTGCTCCGAGCTCGTCCCCGCCACCTCTGGCAGGGACCGCCCGGACGTCTCCACCGACAGCACGCTGTTCGCCTTTCCCTCCGAAAGGCAACCGATGAAAAAAGAGATGCTGATCAATGTGATCCAGCCCGAAGAGTGCCGGATCGCAATCGTCGAGGACGGAGTCCTCGAAGAACTGTATGTTGAACGATCGAGCCAAGAGCTGATCGTTGGCAACATCTACAAGGGCCGCGTCGTCAATATCGAGTCGAGCATCCAGGCGGTGTTCGTCGACTTCGGGATTGGACGCAACGGCTTCCTGCACGTCAGTGACGTCGAGTACCAATACTACAAGCACCTGGTTCCGGAACGCGAAAAGCCGGGCCGTGGTCGCGAGAAGATCAACGAGCGCAGCGTGCGTTTCAAGCCGCCGATCCAGGAGATATTCCAGCGCGGCAGCGAAGTCCTGGTCCAGGTCATCAAGGAAGGGATCGGCACCAAGGGACCGACCCTCTCGACCTACATCAGCATTCCGGGCCGTTATCTGGTGCTGATGCCGGGGCTGCAGCGGCTGGGCGTCAGCCGCAAGATCGAAGACGAAGATGTCCGTCGCCGCCTGCGCCGCTCGCTGCGGGACATCACTCCGCCCGAAGGTCTGGGCTTCATCGTCCGCACCGCAGGCGTCGACCGCTCGGCGGACGATCTGCACCGCGACATGAACTACCTGCTGCGGCTCTGGAAGACGCTGGTCCGTCGCCTCGAAAAGGTCCAGGGCCCTGGCGTGATCTACGAAGAGTCGGACATGATCACGCGGACCATCCGCGACATCTACACCGCGGATATCGAATCGATCTGGATCGACCAGCCCGACGCGCTCGAGCGGGCTCGCGACTTCATGGAAGTCGTGTTGCCCAAGCATGTCGAGCGGATCAAGCACTACGAAGGCCGCGAACCGATCTTCGGTCAGTACAAGATCGAAGAAGAGATCAGCCGCATTCAAAGCCGCCGTGTTCCGCTCCCCGCGGGGGGCTCGCTCGTCATCGACCAGACCGAGGCCCTCGTCGCCATCGACGTCAACAGCGGGAACTTCCGCAACTCCGACTCCGATGCCGAGAAGAATGCCTACCAGGTCAACATGGCCGCAGCTGCGGAAATCGCCCGCCAGATCCGGCTCCGCGATCTGGGCGGAGTGATCGTCAACGACTTCATCGATATGCGGGATGAACGCCATCGCCGCAGCGTCGAGCGCAAGCTGCACGACTGCCTCGAGCGCGACCGGGCCCGGACCAAGGTCCTGCGGATCAGCCCGTTCGGTCTGATCGAGATGACCCGTCAGCGGATCAGGCCGTCTCTGCGCCGCAGCATCTATGAGGACTGCCCCTGCTGCCGAGGCGTGGGACAGGTCAAGACCGCCGAGAGTATGGCGATCGAAGTCATGCGAACCCTGATGTCAAAGGCGAATCACCCCGATGTCCGCCGCATCCAGGTCGAAGTCCAATCGCGCGTGGCTGAGTACCTGATCAACAAGAAACGCCGCGAGATCATCGACCTGGAAGAGAAGTACGACGTCCTCGTGAACATCCAGACTGCGATCAACTGCAGCCCGGAGCACATGGGGATCAAGTGCCTCAATGACATCGGAACCGAGGTGACCAGCAGCCCGCCGCGCGGAGAGTCATTCGGAAAACGCTGATCAGTCTTTGGCCCAGTACTCTCCATGACAGGGCCAGAACCACAGCTGGTGTACGACACGATCTGACGGGGACTTCGCGGAAATCGCGTAGTCCCCGTTTCCGTTTTCGATATCTCGCAAACCCCGAATCAGCTCGGGTAGTCTGGAGTACGAAATCTCCAGACTCACATGGTCGCCTTCCGAGTGGATGACCATCTCCGACAAATCGTCTGCGCTGGGACGAAGCGTGAGCTTCAGCTTAATGAAGCACCGGCAGGGGAGCTTCCCCGAAACCGGGGGAACCGTCCTCGCGCGGAGCGGCGTCAGTGGAATGGTCCGCTGGATTCCAAGTTCACTCGACCTGTGTTGTTCAAGCCAATTCCCCAGAACCGAACACGAGTCCGGCACAGCCGCCAGATGGAAACCCGGATAGTTGCGTGCGTACTCCGGTTCGTAAGTCCACAGGAAGACTCGCAAGTGGAGAAGGATGTTCTCCATGAGGGTGACCTGCTCCTTCGCGACTCGGCCGGGAATTCGGCTACTGGATCTCCTCAGCCGGAGGAACGGGTTCGATCGATGCCTGAGTCGTCGTGTACTGCAGCTCCGGTTCCTGGAGCGGTTCGGTCGCGACCGGCGACGAGAACGACACAGTCGCGGGCAGCTGATCGCGCATCATGGCTGCGGGACCGCTGGTCATCCGCTCGACCTCACCATGGATCGAGCCGGTCTTGAAGGGGCCAACTCCGGCCACAAACCAGCTGTTGTCGTCCGACTTGGCGAGAGCCATTCCGCCCTCACCCAGGACCTCTTTGGTCTTGGCATCGACTGCCACGATCCCGAGCTTGGCGGTGCCTGTCTGAACCTGCCGCGTCAGAACCCGCACTTCCGGCAAGGTCAACATGCCCGGCAGGGTGATCTCCGGCACTCCGAGAAACGACTCGGCGATATCGGTTCCGATGACACCGGTCCGCATTTCCACGAGGACCTCGGCGTCTTCGGGCTTCTGAACGATGATGGCCCCCTGGTGCAGGATGCGATGCCGCACGGAGGCAATCACGTACTGCTTGTCGAGGCACTCCACGTATCGATCATCAAGGTAGACCGTGTGCCCCCGAAAGGCCCGAAAGTCGATCTTATCGAGGGCCTGATCCACCGCATTGGTGATCAACAGCTGCTCGGTCCCGGTGCGGGCCGTGTTCGAAGTCTTGGTAGAAGCGCAGCCCTGAGCTGTTAAAGCCAGAACTCCACACAGGAGACAAGTCGTTCGCCACATCGTGCATCCCTTCCTTGAGATTGCCCGAATGAATCTGCTGGACGGATCCGCACAATCCGTGTGCCTGGGTCCGATGATGCTGTCGGTATCGAAACGTCAGGCAACCGAAGTTCAAAGTACGGGGACTCGGTCTGGTATCCCGAGCAATCCACAGATCCCTCACACCGGGAGAGGGTCTTACAACCATCAAACTGACGGGCCGGACGCGACTCCAAACTCTGAGAAGATCCAAACTCCTCTTGAATTATGCACCTGATTATGCACAATTCAGCCAAGACCGAAACGGGGACTGTCCGATGCTGCCGAAGACTGCGGAATACGCCCTCCGGATGATTGCCTGTCTGGCTGCGGACACGTCCCAGCCAGCAGCGGCCGACTTTCTGGCGGAGCGGACTCAGGTGCCGCGGCGCTATCTGCACAAGGTGCTGCAGGATCTGGTCCGGGCGGAACTGGTGCAGTCGAGACCTGGGCCGGGCGGCGGTTACAGCCTCGTTCGGGAAGCGGATTCGTTGACCTTGCTGGATGTCGTCAACGCGGTGTCGCCGCTCGAGCGAATCCGCCACTGTCCGCTCGGTCTGCCATCTCACACGTCGCTCTGTCCGCTGCACAAAGAACTCGATCGAGCCTATGCCGCGACCGAGACCGCGTTCTCGCGAGTCACGATCGGACAGCTGTTGCGATCGACGGGCGATCTGGTCCCGTTGTGCGACATTGCAGCCTGCTCCTGACGTTTATCCTTGGGAGTGATTCGATGCCCCAGCTCAATTCCTGGCCGCGAGCGGCGCTTGTGGCCTGTGCGGTATTCGGACTGGCCGTCTCTCTGGCTGCCGATCCGGCCAAGCCATCCACAGGCAAACCGAAACCGGTCATCGAAGAGCAGGACCGCGTCACGGTCGAGGTCGCTCGCGATCGAGCCCGAATGATGCATGAGATCTACTCCAGTACGCTGGACGTGATTCACGACCGTTACTTTCATGACGACAAGTCCGCGATCCCGGCTCGCGCGATGGAGGATGTCTTTCGCGAGATGAATGCCCGCTCGAAGTCCGATGCACGCTGGATCGCCGTCAACCTGCGAGCGATGAGTATCGATCACGAGCCGGAAACCGACTTCGAGAAACAGGCGGCGCGCGAACTGGCCAGCGGGAAATCTGAATTCGAGAAGATCGAGGATGGCTATCTGCGCCGGGCCACCCCAATTCCTCTGACGGGGGGCTGCATCAGCTGCCACGAGGGCGGCTTCAAGCCCCCGACCAAGGTGGCCAAGTTCGCGGGACTGGTCATCAGTATTCCGGTGCGGTCAATGTCGCCCTGATTGCGGGGCACGATTCTTCTACCGCTTGCAAGGAACGTGCAGGGCAGTGGTGCGAGTCGCACCGTGGACAGTCACCGATTCCCGTTGACCGAAATCGCAGTGCGGGCGAAGATTGCCGGTCGAGGGTGGCTGGGAGCCGCCTGGACCAACAGCCACAGGAGGGCGCGGCATGACATTTCGGCGCGAGTTTGTTCGCTGCGTCATGGCGCTGACCTTGCTGGCGGTCTGGGGACCGGGCCTCTGGGCGCAAGCTTCCAAGTCGCGAACCCGGTCAATCGACCAGATCGAGGCGGAATTCGAAGAAGCCGCGCGCCCCAGTCCCTATTACGACACTCTCGAACCGAACCCTCAGCCCACGGTTGTCCGGCGCGAGTCCGTCGCCGAGGTCGAACCGGTCGAGCCCGAACTGCCAGTCCGGGGGAAGACCCCGCTGCCGACCTCCGACTTCGCAGACGAAGGAGACTCAGCGACCGCCCCTCGGTCCAGCTTCGGACCGAGTCTGTTTTGGTCATTCGGCATCCTGGCTGTGGGCTGGATCGCTCGGCAATACCTCAAAGGCGGCGGTGCCCTGCCCGGTCGCTCCACGGGTTCCCTCGAACTGCTCTCCCGACAGGCTCTCGGCCCGCAGCAGCAGCTGGCGCTGATTCGGCTGGGCTCCAGAATCCTGCTGGTGGGCGCCACTCCCTCGGGAATGTCGACACTGACCACCATCGAAGACCCCGCCGAAGTGGCCCAGCTGATGGCGGAACTCCGCCCCCCAGCCACTCAGAGCCGACCGACCTGGAAAGACCTGTTCCACTCCCCTCAAGGCGATCCGCGCGAGCAGCCCGCAACTGCAGTTTCGATCTCCACCATGCGGCGACCAGCGCCCACAAGCTCCGTGTCTCCGGTCCGCAGCGAGCACGACGCGACTCAAAGAGAGGTGGCCGATGTCTGATTGGACATCCTGGTTACCCTCCAGCTGGCTCAATGCCGGAGGCCTGGGCCCCTCGGTCCAGGTGATGCTGGCCGTCAGTATCCTGGGGCTGTTGCCCTCGGTGTTCCTGCTGACGACCTGCTGGATGCGGTTCGTCGTCGTGCTGGGACTGCTGCGTCAGGCGATCGGCGGGGCTCAGATCCTCCCGAATCAGGTCATTACCGGCCTGAGTCTGATGCTGACCATCGCCATCATGGCTCCTGTCTGGGAGGCCGCCTGGCAGGAAGGGGTGGTCCCCTACCAGTCCGCGCAGTTCGAGAATGAAGCGGAGCAGCGGAAAGCCCTAGGTGCCGCCGTCACGCGCACGCTGGCTCCGGTCCGGCGATTCATGATCTCGCAGATTCAAGTGGCCGGGAACGAGAACACCGTTGCGCTGTTTCTGAAAGCCCGTCTTCAATCGCTATCTCAGTCGGAGCCGCAGTACTACGAAGACCTGCCGATCAGTGTGCTGCTTCCCGCGTTCGTTCTCAGCGAGCTGAAGGTCGCCTTCCTGATCGGATTGCAGGTCCTCCTGCCGTTTCTCGTGATCGATCTGGTGACGTCGTCGCTCTTGACCGGACTGGGACTCGCCTCGCTCTCGCCGATGTGGGTCTCGCTGCCGCTCAAGCTGCTGGTGTTCGTCTCGATCGATGGCTGGTTCCTGACGGTGCAGATGCTGCTGCAAAGTGTGAGTGCCGCATGATGTCGGGTGACCTGGGACTGGAATCGCTGATCGCCGGGCTGTGGGTGGTACTGACAGTCGTCGGGCCGGTCCTGGCCTGCGTGCTGGCGGCCGCGGTCGTGATCAGCGTGCTGCAGGCCTCGACCCAGCTGCAGGACCCGACGCTGGCCACGATTCCCCGCCTGGTCATCGGAGCCGTCGCACTGCTGTACCTGCTGCCGTGGATGGTTGATCGGCTGGGTGAGTTCACTCGAGATACGATCGCCCGCGCGGGCGGATAACACACAAAGGTCAACGTCGCCCTCATGCCTGCCCCGCTTGAATCCCTGCTGACTGTGCAAGGACCGATCCTCGGTCTGGCGCTGCTGCGGGCGGCCGGGCTGACACTGGCCCTCCCCTGGATCGGCCAGCTACCGGTCCGAGCGCGGATTGGACTGGCCATCATCCTGGGAGTCGCCCTCTCCGGGTTCAGCGACTCGACCGCTGCAGTCTGGTCGATCGGTGGAGCCCTGAGCGAACTGCTCACTGGGCTCTCACTGGGGATCGGCCTGCGAGTGATCACCTCGGCCCTGACAGCAGCCGGGACTTGGATCGATGAGCAGACAACGACCGGGCTGACCTCGGAACCATTGCTCGATGAAGCGGACGACTCCGGTTCCGGAACCGCGAAGATCCTCGCGTGGTTGGGAGCATGGTTCATCTTGACCACAGCACCCGGAGGCGGCGATCTGGCAGTGATGGAGCGGGGGATTCAGTCGCTCACTGAAATTCCATTGGGGAGCGTCATCAGTCCCGGACAGTTGCCCGAGTGGATCGTGGGGCTGCTCCGCGTCGGCAGCGAATTGGCAGTGGGAGTCGCGATCCCCGTCTGTCTGATCGCAGCTCTGGTTCAAGGCGGTCTGGCACTGCTGGGACGCGGGCTGGGAGTCGGCATCGCTCCCGCGCTGTCCCCCATGAGAGCGCTGCTCAGCTGCGGGCTGCTGCTGGTCGTGCTGCCGTGGCAAACCGAGCGCATCGATCAAGCACTTGAGCAATCGATCACTCTCCCCACGCCCGAGGTGTCGCCATGAACGACTCCTCTGAGCCCGCTCCGCTGAGCAAACCCCGATTGGAGGAGGCCCGGCGGCTGGGCTACACGCCTCGCAGCCCGGAGCTGACCGCCGGGGTGACTCTGCTGGCCACAGCCTGGATCGGGTATTCGTCGCTGCCACGGCTTATGGCCTCGCTGAAGAATCTGGTGGCGGAGTGCTTTCAGCCCGCGCTGCTCTCATCGGGACCGAGCATCGGCAACTTGCAGGCTATCGGACTGGAGGTCGTTCGGATCTTCGCCGCAGCCTGGACCGCAGCACTGGTCCTCGATCTGTTGCAGGTGGGCATCGTCTGGAGCCCGGTCACTCCGCTGCCGCATGAGGAGCGCATCAACCCCGTCTCGGGACTGCAGCGGCTGCTCGGCTGGTCCACATGGGAACGGGCCACGCTCTTGTCGCTCAAGCTGACGCTCGGAGGGCTGCTGATCACCGGATTCGTCTGGTTCGGTCTGCAGCGGCTCTCGAGTTATTCCGATGCGCAGTCGCTCTCGTCCGTCTTCCGCAGTAGTTGCGGACTGATGGCAGCCGTTGGAGGGCTCTGCGCTCTGACCGGGATCATCGACGCCGTGACCCGCCGCTCTCGCTGGCAGACCTCGCTGGAACAGACCGACCAGGAACGCCGGGGCCGATAGATCTCTGGCCGACTTCACCGACCGAATCGGAGTACGAACTCGCTGTCGGATCGGGCTTCGACAGTGAGGACCAGCTCCTCGGGAGACACGGACTCCAGTACCACCTTTCCGCGAACCCCCTTGGTGTCGAGCTCGACCGTTTCGAGGTTCACCTCTTCGGGCAGATACCGAGTCGAGCCGCGATTCGGTAGTTCCCCTTGAGTAGCGACCGGCCAGTAGTGGTCATTGACTTCGACGCTGGCAGGGGGTGTCCGTTTGGTCGTCCAGTCGATCTTGTCGCGAGTGAGCGTCAGCTTCGATGTGTCGCACGTCGGCAGGGCCACTCGGAGTTCGAACTTTCCGGTCACAATCTTGTCGGACTTCTTCTCCAGCGCCGCTTTCTGCGACCCCGATGACTTGGAGATTGCCCGCCAGTACCAGGCCTTGGCCCGCGACTGCGCCGCAGGACGCATCGCCACCGGCAGCTTCTTCGATTGCGCGGTCCACATGTCCGCGAGGATCGCCGATGCTGCCGGGTCATCGGTTCCCTTCAGCTCCCCTTCGGCCAGCTGACGCAGAGCGACGTCACTCCCCGCAGCCAGATGAGGGAGTCCCGCCTCCCAAGCACGCGCGACAAAGCAACGAAACCGACCGACCTCCAGATTGGCCTCGGGATTGTCGGGAGCCGTCTGCAGAGTTTCGAGGAACGGTTGAATCTTCGCACTCTCCGTCTGCAGAATCCCCACCCGCTTGTTCAGCGCCGCGATCAGACTCTGCGTCCGCTTGTGTTTGGCCAGTTGAGCAGGCGGCTTGGCCAGTTCGAGAATCGCAGCTGCGATGTCGTAATGACTCGTGTCGATCATCTCTTCCGTCAGATCCAGACAGATCTGAATAAACTCTACGGCCGTCACCGGGTCCGTCGCCTTATCCGCCAGCGACTTCGCGGTCTCCAGTGCGATCTGGGAGGCATCCGCCTGGAACTGCTTTTGGATCTCGCGGATCGCCGCAAACGATTTCAGCGGACTCGACGATTCGAGGTAAAAGGTCTGAGCCAGTTTCAATCCGGCATAGGCTGCGGACGGGCTGGATTCGGCCTGACTGGCCTGCAACAGCCTGGTCGCCAGCGTCAGCTTGTCCTCGGGCGTGAATGCTGAGGCAATGTCGTCTCGCAGTTTCTCGCGGAGCGCCAGTTCTGCGGTCTGCAATTCAGCATCGGACGGAATCGGATACTTCCGGCGCGCTGCGAGCTCCCGTTCGGAGAGCACCACTTTCTCATTCAACTGCTCCGCCGAGGTCGGGCCGCCGCGAATGGCCCACGTTCCCAGCACGGTGATGAACCATTCATCCCCAACCCAACTCGGTTCAACCTGCGAGAAGGTGACTCGGCCTTTCTTGTAGACCAGCGTCACCAGCGCGGGGCTTTCGGGCAACACGTCGTGGGCGGCACGCCTCAGTAAGACAACGTGCGGTGTACTCACTTCGAAGTTCCCGGCACTGGTCATCTTGTTGTTGGCAGGAATGATCTTCTCGAATCCGTCGAGCAAGAGTTCGGACCGGCCTGGGACCTCGCGAAACCCGCTCCCGTGAAAGTAACTCGTCGTAATTCCGAACCGCTGCAGATTCTGACTGTTTTTCCCATTATACGTTCCGAACAGCAGCAGGTGCCCTCCGTTTGCAACGAACTGTTCCAGCGGATCGAAGTCCGCCGGGGTGAGGGATTGACCGTAGCCGTCCATGAAGTTGCTCAACCCCACCACAAGGTGGTAAGCCGAATAGTCCCGCTGTTTGAGATCGATTCGCTCTTGGCGGTCGACCTTGATTTTGTTCTCCAACAGAAGCTTGCCCATCATCTCTAACTCAATCCCGTTACCGACCACCAGAGCTCGCGCCCCCGGTGATCGATAAACCAGTGGTAAGACGAGCGGCTTTTCTTCCGCCGGCGCAGCTGCCGGTTCGGCTTGTGCCAAGACCAGAGAGGTGGGTATCAACGTCCCGAACTGAAGAAACACAAAGGCAAGAAGTACGAGTCTGAACATGTGGCTCTCCGCAGAAAACATCCTCAGCACGATCTGGCCGGCCCCCAATTCAGAACGGGAGTGAGTCCGAGAATCCGGGACACCGAGCAGCCGTCGAAGGGGCTACTTCGACCGCTGGCTCTCCATGGTGACAACCACATTGCAGCCTGTCACGCGAGGGCACGGCGAGTCTCGCAATACGGGCTACGCCCTGTGGGCACGCATCTCCCCCAGCCTCTTGGCTGACAGACCGCTCTGTGGATCGCTATTCTCTGAAGACCTCCAGGCGGCTTCGGTCTGCCTGTTCCTGGCCATCATGGCACCCGGAAAATGATCCTCAGCGGCAATGAGATTCAGGCACGTCTCGGCTCGGACATTGTCATCGAGCCCTACGAACCGACTCAGCTCAACCCCAACAGCTACAACCTGCGGCTCCACAACGAACTGCTCGTGTACGAAGAGATCGTTCTGGACATGCGGCGGCCGAACCGGCATCGCCGACTGACGATTCCTCCCGAGGGGCTCGAACTCCATCCCAACAAGCTCTATCTGGGCCGCACACTGGAGCGGACCGAGACGCACAACCTCGTCCCGATGCTGGAGGGCCGTTCTTCGGTCGGTCGCCTCGGTCTGTTCGTGCACATCACTGCGGGATTCGGCGATATCGGATTCTGCGGCTTCTGGACGCTGGAGCTGGTGGCTGTGCAGCCGATTCGGATCTACCCCGGGATTGAGATCTGCCAGATCTTCTACCACACGATCGAAGGCCAGACGCGCGAGTACACCGAGGGCAAGTACCAGAACAACGTCGACATCCAGCCCAGCCTGCTCCACAAAGAGTTCCCGCCGGTCGAGGACCGCCAACGGCGACTCTGGGACGCGGGCCACTGAGTTACCGATCAAGGACTGAGCCGTGATCTGCGTTACCGATCACGGGCCGAGCCGTGATCTGCGCGAGCCCTCTGACATCGAACATAAGAGAGACAGATGAGCGTTCCTCCAATCCCCACCGGATACCATTCGATCACGGCGTATCTCGTCGTGCGGGATGCGGCCCGCGCGATCGAGTTCTACAAGTCGGTCTTCGGAGCGGTGGAGCTGTTCCGGTTGAATGCCGGTCCGGACAAGATCGCGCACGCGGAACTGAAGATCGGCGACTCGCACATCATGCTGGCGGACGAGTTCCCCGACATGGATGCCCTGGGACCGGGCCACTATGGAGGCTCCCCGGTCAGCCTGCTGATCTACGTCCCTGATTCCGAAGAGGTCTTCTTCAAGGCCCTCGAAGCGGGGGCCACACTCAAACGTCCGCTCGTCGATCAGTTCTACGGAGATCGCTCCGGAATGGTCGTTGATCCATTCGGTCACACCTGGTCGATTGCGACTCATATCGAGGATGTCTCCCCCGAAGAGATGCAGCGCCGCATGGGGGACCCTGAGTAGAACCCTCAGCTCTCCGCTCCGCCCGGCTCAGGTGCTTCAGGCAGTTCGCCCGTGCTGGGAGCCTGAAATATCCCCGCATAACGCTCCAGGCTCTCGACGATGTTGGCCAGCAGGGCCATCGACTTCGTGATATCCGACTCCGCCAGCCGCTGACACCCGGCCAGCCGCCCGCGCAGCTCATCCGCATCGTGTCGCAGCTTGACTCCCCAGCGTTTGACGCGCTCGATCTGCTCCTGGCAGAACTCCAGCCGCCGCTTGGCTGCATCAACGGCCTGTTTTTCCTCAATGCAGCTCGGACGGCGACCGGCGACGGTTCGCATCTGACACGTTGTGAGTGCCGTGCGAGTCTCGGCGACCTTGTCAAAGGCTCGCTTCAGCTGGACCTGCCAGTAGCGGGGCCGGTCCTGCTCGATCCACTCGATCGCCCGCTGCATCTCGATCTGCACCGACGAGAGAACTCCCTTCAGCTCCTCCTGCATCATCGCCAGTGCAGGAGCAAACTCCTTCACAGCTTCGATCGACGTAACTTTGGCGTTACCGGACATAAGGAGAGAGGAGTGGTTAGTGGTTAGAGGTCAGAAAAGTTAGCCGCCGGGCTCGCCCGACGTGCCTCGCCAGCCTTACCTCTGCTGCAGATATTCATCCAGCCGATCGGCTTTTCGCAGCAGATACGGGATGTGCTGGTTGTTGGCTTCGACGAACTGGCCCAGCAGCCGGATATGTTCCTTGAACTCTTCGGTGAACTTGATGTTCTCCTGGTCCCTCCACGAGGCCCCCAGCACGTCCAGCTTCGACAGCAGCATGGCGGCCTGGTCTGACAGCGTTGTGTTGAACTGCTTGAGCTTGGCCGCAAAGGCCCGCAGGTCATCCGGATTGGCAATTGCTTGAGGCACAGTCATCTCCCGAACCGGTTTCAGAGGGCTCACCGGCAATCATATCCGTGACCAAGGGGAAAGGAACGGGCCGGGAACTGTTTTCAGTTGTCAGCTCTCAGCCGACCGCACCGCGTACTGCCTCTGCGCTCTACAGTTCCCGAACCCAGATGTTGCGGAAGCGCGTGGGGTTCCCATGGTACTGCAGCGACAGATGCCCCTTGGGCTCATGCGGGGAATACGAAGGCGGGGAATCCCACAGCGAACTTCCCTGAATGATCGTGTGGTCCTGGACGAGCACACCGTTCTGCAGAACAGTGACCGTCGCGGGCGACTTCAGCGAGCCGTCAGCTCGAAATCGCGGGGCATGGAACACAATGTCATAGGTCTGCCACTCGCCGGGCTTGCGGCAGGCATTGACCAGCGGCGGACGCTGCTTATAGATCGACGCACATTGACCATCGAAGTACGTCGTGTTGTTGTAGCTATCGAGGATCTGCACTTCGTAACGGTCCATGAAGTAGACCCCGCTGTTTCCCCGGCCCTGGCCCGTGCCTTCGACCTTTTCCGGAGTCGCGAATTCCAGGTGCAGCTGGACATCCCCAAACTGCTCTTTGGTGTGGACGGTGCTGCCGACCTGGGCATAGCCATTCTCGATCTTCCAGTTCTTGACGCCGTTCCAGGCATCCATGCTTTGGCCGTCGAACAGAACCTTCGCATCGGAAGGAACCGGGTTGCTGGTGTCGACCAGACGAGGCTCCGTCCAGTTGATGCCGCTCTTCCATTCCGCCGTCATTCCCCAGGCTCCTGCAATGAGGAGAACGCACGCAGCCAGTGATCGAATCGGAAGTCGCATCTGTGGATTCCTGTGTGATGAGGTGATTCGAGATTGTCAGTGTGCCGATGGTCGAATCGACTTGCAATCGCACGCACATCGCAGAGCTGCCCGTGTAGACATTCCACCGGTCAGATCGTACGCTCGAAGCCGGATCCGCCCCATCGTCAGGGCTCCGGGGAACGTGAAGCCGGAAGGACTCAGGACCAATGACCACGGACCACAAGCAAGATATCCAGCGCTGGCGGCTGATCCTGGGCAAGGCCGCCGAAGAGTCACTGTGCGAAATGGGCGGCTGTGCAGGCGGTTCACTGCTGTCCGACGAAGAAGCCGAGATCGATGAGGCTCTCGGAATGATCTACTCCGGAGAGGGCGAAGAGGAGCTTTCGAAAGAGGAGTGGGAGTCAGGAACCGGGCCCGGCCCGCATGGAGCGGCCAAGGGGCGTCAGGTCCCCCGGGTGGCCAAGTGGCTCGGTCAGATTCGCGACTTCTTTCCGAAGGATGTCGTCGTCCTCATTCAGATGGACGCCATCGAACGTAAGGGGATGAAGGAGCTGTTGTTCGAGCCCGAGCTGATGGCCAATGTCGAGCCGTCTCTGGAGATGGCCAGCACAATCCTGCAGATGAAGAACATGGTCCCGGAGAAAGCCAAAGAGGCGGCGCGGGATCTGGTGCGGCGGGCTGTGGAGGAGGTCAAGAAGCGTCTCGAAGACCGCTTCGCCCAGGCCATCCGCGGCGCCCTCAACCGCCAGCGCCGCAGCCCGTTTCGAAGCTTCGCGAACCTCGACTTTCCAAGGACGATCCGGCGGAACCTCAAAAACTACCTGCCGGAACTGGGGACGCTGATCCCCGAAGAGATTTCGTTCTTCAGTCGCCAGCGCCGCCAGAACGAGTGGAACATCATCATCGCGATGGACCAGTCCGGCTCGATGGCCTCGTCGTTGATCTACGGCGGGATCATGGGCGCGATCCTGGCCAGCATTCCGGCGGTCGAGACGCATGTCGTCGTCTTCAACCACCACGATGTCGTCGACCTGACCGAGCACTGCACCGATCCAGTCGACCTGCTGTTCGGCATCCAGCTCGGCGGAGCGGAGGATTACTGGATGGCGACGTGCTACTGCGAACGGTTCATGCATACGCCGGAGAAGACGCTCTATATTCTGCTGGCCGACCTGCACGATACGAGCCCGAATCAGCCTCGGTTTGAGAAGCGGATGGAAGCCCTGCTGGAGAGCGGAGTCAAAGCGGTCGGTCTGCTGGCCATCTCCGACCACGGCAAGCCCAGCTACAACGAGAACCTGGCCAAGAAACTCGCCAAGATGGGAATGCCCTGTTTCGCCTGCGTCCCGGACCGACTCCCCGACCTGCTGGCAGCCGTGATCAAGGGCCAGAATCTGGAGCAGTTCGCCGCAGCGGAAGAGGCGCCGAAGAAGAAGTGAGGGGATCTGCTGATGCACAGCTTCGGACGGGCCGATGTGCCCGTCCTACGGGTCGGGGGCCAGTTCCACTTTGCCGAATCCGAACTCGCTCCATGACTTGGGGACCGGGGCCAGGATTGGCAGTGGTTCGTAGCGGATCGGGTGCAGGATCGTCAGGCGGGCGGCGTGCAGGGCGATCGGCGACTCTCCGCCCAGTCGGTGTCCCGGGAAGGGGACCTTCGCTCCATACTGGTCATCCCCCACGATCGGCCAGCCGCGGCTGCCGAATTGGATCCGGATCTGGTGCATGCGGCCAGTGCCCAGATCGATCTCCACCAGCGCCCGCCCGCGGACTCGCTTGAGCACTTTATAATGCAGCACAGCTTCCTTGGCATCGGCCCGGTCCGGCGAGCAGACAATCACCTTCGGCTCATTCGGGATGCGGTAGAGCCAGTCGCGTAGCGTGCCGGCGTCCTCGGGCGGAGGGGATTCGAGTACAGCCACATAGGTCTTCCGGACCTCGCGTTTGGCAAACTGTTCCGCCAGGCGAGCTGCGCACTTCGAGTTGCGGGAGAAGACGACGACCCCCGATACCGGTCGGTCGATGCGATGCGGCACGCCGAGATAGACATCGCCCGGCTTGTTGTATTTCTCTTTGAGGTAGTCCTTCACCATGCTGACCAGACTCGGTGTGCCGACCGGAGCCCCCTGGGAGATCACTCCCGGCGGCTTGTTGACGGCAATCACCGGTCCGTCTTCACAGAGGATGTCGAGCATGGGCAGATGAGAGACGAGAGGTTAGAGACGAGAGCCAGAAACTCGCGACGGATTCAGCGGGTGTTGAGGATGACGAGTGCAGGAGGCGCAAGAAACCCTCTGGCTCTTCTCTCTCCTCTCTCGTCTCTCCACTCAAAATGCCCCATCCAAAGCGGGCCGGTAAGCCGGGTTCTGTCGTGGGCGATCATTTCTCTGGGCTGCGGGTTACCCGCACAGCTCGATGCGACCGACCCGGACGTCAAACGGAACGAACCGCTCCGTGACCGGATGGAGCCGCGTGGACCGTTAGCCGTCGAGCTTGCTCGACGTGCAAATCCACACGGCTCCATCCGGTCTTCGCCCTGCTTGGTCTTGCTCCCGGTGGGGTTTGCCCTGCCAGTTCTGTCACCAGAACCGCGGTGCGCTCTTACCGCACCTTTTCACCCTTACCGCGAAGCTCCTTGCGAAGCCGCGAGGCGGTTTGTTTTCTGTGGCACTGTCCCGGTCCTTGCGGACGGTGGGTGTTACCCACCACCGTGTCCTGTGGAGCCCGGACTTTCCTCCATACGAGTGAATCGTACAGCGATCGCCTGGCCTGCTCTGGATGAGGCGTCTTCATTATAGGGCTGTCAGCCTTCAGCCGTCAGCGGTCAACCAGAAAACGACACAAGGCCGCTCAAAATTCTGGCCAGTTTCACAGACGGCAGCTGTCAAATCCGCAAACTGGCCAGAGTTCCACAGGCTGATAGCTGAAAGCTGAGGCCGGACAGCTTATTCTGTATTCGTTCCCCAACACCAAGTCTGGAATCCTCAGGGATGGACCGACCCCGGCCGCAGCCCAAATCTTCGAACGAAACCGACCTGATCGGCAGTCAGGCCCGGTTTGATGCGCTGTGCGACGAAATCGCCCGGCTCGGTGTGGCTGCGTTTGATACGGAATTCGTCTCCGAGAGCTATTACCGTCCCAAGCTCTGCCTGGTCCAGCTGGCGACGCCCGAGGGTGCATACCTGGTCGATCCGCTCGCGGTGCCCGACATGAGCCGCTGGTGGCAGCTGATGGCGGACGACACGACAACGATCATTGTGCATGGGGGCCGCGAAGAGATTCGCTTCTGCCAGCGGTTCGGAGGCACCCTGCCGCAGAAGCTGATCGATGTCCAAGTGGCGGAAGGTCTCCTCAGCCGCGGCTACCCGCTGGCGTACAAGAACCTGGTCCCCAAGGTCACGGGCAAGAACGTCAGCTCGCACGAAACCCGCTCGGACTGGGAGCGGCGACCGCTGGCTCCCAAGCAACTCGAATACGCTGTCGAGGATGTGCAGTTCCTCGTCGAAATCTGGCGGCGTCAGGAGGCATCCCTCCAGAAGCAGGGCCGACTCGAGTGGGCTCATGCAGAGTTCGCACGACTGATCGAGCAGGTGCAGTCCGAGCAGGACCGCGAAGGGTGGCGCCGCCTCAGCGGCGTGCAGCGGTTCTCGGCCAAGGAACAGGTCGTCGCCCGGGCACTGTACGACTGGCGCGAACGCACCGCTGAGCTGTACGACAAGCCGCCCCGCGTGCTGTTCCGCGACGACATGCTGATGGAGCTGATCCGCCGACAGCCGAAGTCGGTTCACGATATGAACCTGACCCGCGGCATGCAGCGGCGAGATTATCAGTCATTTGCCCAGGAGATCGTCGACACGATCCGCGAGGCCCTGGCCTTGCCACAGGATGAGTGGCCCAAGTTCCCGTCAAGCCGTTCCAGCCCAGCTGTGGACGACGTCCTGTCGAAGCTGCTAAGCCTCGCGCTCGCGAATCGCTGCGCGGAGATGAATCTATCAATGGCGCTGGTCGGCACGATGTCCGACATCGACGAGTTGATTCGCTGGCACGTTCTCGACAAGCAGCGGGGTGAGACTCCGAAGCTGTTGTCCGGCTGGCGAGCTGACGTCTGCGGAGACCTGCTGACTGATCTCTTGGATGGCAAGGTCTCGTTGCGGGTGACCAACCCCCGGGCGGATGCTCCACTGCGGTTCGAAACCCGCGACACATAACGCGGCGAAGGCGGTCGCTAAGAGTCTGTGAGCCTCACGAGGCCCGGCACCACATCTTCATCCAGTGGCGCCAGTCGACCGGCGGCCAAGAGTTCCCAGCCCACAGCAGCCATTGCCGCGTTATCGGTACAGTATTCACGCGGGCTCAGGTGCAGTTCGACCTTCTCGCGGCGGGTCATCTCTTCCAGGGCTGTGCGGAAGGCTCCATTGGCAGCCACTCCTCCTCCCACGCACAGCACGCGGCGACCGGACCGGTGCAGGGCCTGACGGCACTTCGTGACGAGGACATCTATCACCGCAGCTTGAAAACTGGCTGCGATGTCCGAGACTCTCTTGGGAGTCAGCGCGGGTGGCTGCACATGGGCACCGGGCTGTCCGTTGGCTTCATACAGCACCGAGGTCTTCACGCCACTGAAGCTGAAGTCGAGCCGGTCTTCCTTGATGAACGTCCGCGGAAACCGGAACGCTGCGGGGTTCCCCGCAGCTGCGACCTTTTCGATCATCGGGCCACCGGGATAGGGCAGACCCAAGACGCTGGCCACCTTATCAAAGGCCTCACCCGCCGCATCGTCGATGGTGGCGCCGATCAATTCGAACTCCGTCGCACTGTGGCAGTCATACAAGTTCGTATGCCCGCCGCTGACGACAAGGCCAATGCACGGAAACAGATCGCGCCCCGCAGCGAGCCTGCAAGCGTAGATGTGCCCCTCGATATGGTTCACTGCAACGAGCGGCTTATTCAGCACCAGCGCCAGTGTCTTCGCAGCTGTGAGTCCGACCAGCAGCGAGCCGACCAGGCCCGGCTGGGTCACCACAGCGATCGCGGTCAGGTCGGCCAGCGAGATGCCCGCCTTGCGGACTGCCTCATCAATGACGGGCAGAATCCGTTGCACATGGGCACGCGAAGCAATCTCCGGAACCACTCCGCCGAAGCGTTCGTGCAGCTCATTCTGGCTGGCCACGACACTGGAGAGGACTTGCAGGTCGCGAGTTACGACCGCAGCTGCGGTTTCATCGCAGGACGATTCGATGGCGAGGAGTAATGCGTCGGGAGGGAAAATCATCTCAGACACGTTCGCTATTGTCCCTGGGGCGATCGGTCCTCAACTGCGGGTTCCAACGTGAACGGCTAGGGGAGTTCAGAATTCTGACGAATTCTGCTGCGGCACAATTGAGACGAGATCAATGGCTAAGGGGGCGGCAAGCCACCCCCCACGCACCTGGTAACACGACACTTAGGGCTGCTCGTTTCCGCCTGACCCGGTTCATGCGGTCCCACCGCGTGAGGGGCAGCTTGCCACCCCCTCAGAACATTCATTGTAACAGTGCCCGGCCAGAAACCAAGCTGGCTACTTCAGTTCGAAGATCACTTCCACTTCGACAGCAATATTGCCGGGGAGTGACCCCATGCCGACCGCGCTGCGGGCTCCGATTCCGTCGTCTCCGTAGAGGTCTTTCAGCAGGTTACTGAACCCGTTGATGACCGCCGGATGTCGCAGAAAGTCGGGAGTGCAGTTCACCATTCCCAAGGTCTTGATCGTTCGCTGGATCTTGTCGAGCGAACCCAAGGCGTTGCGGACAGTGGCTAGCAGCGTCAAGCCGACAGCGCGGGCCGCCTCGTAGCCCTCTTCTTCCGAAAGATCGAGGCCGACCTTTCCGGTGATGAGCGATCCATCAGTGCGCATCGGACCGTGACCGGACACGTACAGGAGGTTTCCCACCTGCACGACAGGCTTATAGACCCCACCCGGTTTCGGAACCGGGGGAAGAACGAGACCAAGCTCCACCAACCGGGATTCTGCACTCATCGCAAACCCTTGGGTGAACGGAGGTTAGCTGACAGCCTTGTGGCACTTCTTGCAGCGTGAACGGTAGCTGACCAGGGCGTTGCACTTGGTGCAACGCTTCAGCTTCTTGGCGATTTTCGCCTTGGTGCGCGGACGGTAGACCATGACGGGATCCACATGTGGAGGAAAACGGAAGCCCCGCAGTGTACTGGAGCCGAGTTGCGGTCGCAATCTTAGGGATTCTCGATTCCCATCCGGGGCGCTGGAACTTGCCAAACTTACGGAAACACAATTCCCAGCCGTTCGCGCGATTGCCACAATGACACCGACAGGTTGCCCCGCTCACCCGCCATTCTCGATTTTCCATTGGCTGTAAGCCATTGGCATTCCAACGTTTGAGCCTGGACCCACGCCCGATGAGTAACGACGAGATTCCGATCGACGACCCGACAGCTCTCGCGAAGTTCGGGAATCTCGACTTTGTCGCCCGGCTCGTCGTCGAAGGCTACATGATCGGCCAACATAAGAGCCCGTTTAAGGGTTCCAGCGTCGAATTCGTGGAACATCGTCAATATTACCCCGGCGACGAGATCCGGCACATCGACTGGCGAGCCTTCGGAAAAACGGGCAAGTACTACATCAAGGAGTTCGAAGAAGAGACCAACCTGCGGGCCTACCTGTTGGTCGACGGCTCCGGCAGCATGGGGTACGGAGAAAGCACCCTCAAGAAATTCGACTACGCTCGGGCGGTCGCAGCCTCGCTCGGGTATCTGCTCGTTTCGCAGCGTGACGCCGTCGGGTTGATTACGTTTGATACGGAGGTTCGCTCCCGCCAGGAACCTTCGACCAACCGCATGAACTTCCAGCGGCTGGTCAACACGCTGGAGACCTGGCAGACCGGCAACGAGACCAGCATGGCCGAGGTGCTGCATCGCCTGGCCACCACGTTCAAGCGTCGCAGCCTGCTGATCATCGTCAGCGACTTCTTCGATGAACTCGAACCGCTGTCGCAATCGCTCAAGCAGTTTCGCCATCTGGGACACGAAGTGGTCCTCGTGCAGGTCGTGGCCCCCGAGGAAGAAGATTTCCCGTTCAGCCGGCCGACGCTCTTTCGCAGCCTGGAACTCGACACGCACCGCATCCTGGTCGATCCCCACCGGCTGCGGTCGCTCTACCTGCAGCAGTATCAAGAGTTCCTCAAAGAGCTCTCGCAGATGTGCGGCAACGTCGGAATCGACTATATCAAGCTGCTGACCAACGAACCGTACCACAAGGCCCTCGGGGCCTACCTGGACCGGCGGAACCGTGACGGACGCTAAACGCCCCGCAATGACCTCGAAGGAGTGACCTCCATGACCTGTTCTCTCTGGCGGGCTGCCATACTTCTCGCCGCCCTGTGCGGTTCGTCCTGGGCCGGGTCCTCCAACAGCCTGATGGATATCTCCGCCGATGGGAAACTGCTGGCCTGTTCCAATCGGGACAACGGGTCCGTGTCGATTGTGGAACTGTCGACACACCAGAAGGTGCGAGAGATCCCCGTCGGCAAGCACCCAGAGGGTGTCAGCTTTCTGGGCTCGACGCACAATTTGGCGGTCGCGGTTCACGACGAAGATGTCGTCCTGTTTCTGAATGCCGACGAAGGCCAGGAACTGGGCCGGACCGCTGTCTTCGACGAGCCGTATGGAGTCGTGTCGACCCGTGATGGCAGCCGGGTCTACATCACGCTGAGCTTCCCGGGGCAGATCCTGGAGATCGATACGGTGACTCACCAGACGCTCCGGCAGTGGGAGGCCGGCAAGTTCACCAAGGGGCTGGCGATCGCCCCCGATGAGACACGGCTCTACGTCAGCGAGTACTACACCGGCGTGATCCGCTCCTTCGACCGAGCCACCGGGAAAGCGGTCGAAGAGTGGGTCGGATCGCCCCAGGACAATCTCGCACGACAGCTCGCGGTCCACCCGACCCGGCCCAAGGTCTATCTGCCGCATCAGCGTTCCAAGAACACGATCGCCCACGGATCAGGATCGATCTTCCCGTATATCTCCATCGCCGACATCGACTCCCAGGCCGAAACCCGTCGCAAACGCGTCCAGATGGACTCGTTCACGAGCGTCTATGTAGTGGCCAATCCCTGGGAGGTGGCTGTCTCACCCGACGGCCAGACGCTGTATGCCATCTTCGGCGGGACCGATGACATGTTCGTCAGCATGATCCTCGACGACAACTACCGCGAGATCGCTCACCGCCGCACCGTACAGGTCGGTTCGAACCCGCGAGCGGTACGCGTCTCGCCCGATGGAGAATCGCTGTTCGTCTACAACGCGCTGGACTTCAACGTCGTGCAGTACAGCACGCGCGATCTCCAGCCAGTGGCCACGATCTCCGTCTGCCAGTGCCCCCTCGACGAGGAAACGCTGCTGGGCAAGCAGCTGTTCTATTCGGCCAAACAGCCGATGGCCGACCGCCGCTGGATCTCCTGCTCCAGCTGTCATCCGGATGGCGAGCAGGACGGCCGCGTCTGGCAGCAGCCCGAGGGACTCCGCGATACGCAGGCCCTGTTCGGTCTGGCCTGGACTCATCCGCTGCACTGGTCGGCCGATCGCGACGAGGTCCAGGACTTTGAGCACACGATCCGCGGCCCACTGATGCAGGGGCGAGGTCTGGCTCGGGGAGCAATTCACGAATCGCTGAATGCTCCGAACCAGGGGCTCTCGGAGGCGCTCGATGCGCTGGCGGTCTACACGAACTCGCACGGTGTCGCTCTCAGTCCCTACGCGAAGAAAGGTCTAAGCGACGCGGCCCAGCGCGGCAAGGCGCTGTTCTTCTCCGAAGCAACCGGATGCGCCAAGTGCCACAGCGGGCCGCTCTACTCCGACTCCCAGCCGGGGAAGGATCGCAAGATGCACGATGTCGGTACCGGCCACGATGACCCGACCGAAAAAATGGAGCCGAAGTACGACACCCCCACGCTCATCGGGGTCTATCGCACCGCTCCCTACCTGCATCATGGCAAGGCCGCCACACTCGAAGAGGTGCTGACGACTCGCAACGCCCAGGACCAGCACGGCAAGACCAGCCACCTCACCCGCGAACAGATTTCCGATCTGGTCGAGTTCCTGAAGGCCCTGCCCTACGAAGACCCACTGCCCGCCGCGCAAAAGGCCGGTCTGATCAAAGTCCGGGGCAGCGACCGAACGGCCAAACCGTAACTCGGAAAGTCGCTCACCACTGGCGAGAGGGGTTGAGACTGCCCCCGCAACTCACGACGCGGCCCATCCGAAACACGACTTTTGCGATGTGGACGCGGTTCCTGAGTCGGGCCGCGTGCGATCTGCTGGGCCTCTCGATAATCTATGCAATTCCTGCCAAACCGTCCGCCGAGGCCCGCAGTCCTCGCGAACAGGACATCATCCATCAGGTCGCCCCATGTTGACTCTCGAAGGTTGTCTGGCTCGCCGCAAGCGGCTTTGGGCTTCGTTGCCCGCCGATGTCGAGTGGATTCTTGTCGCCGATCCCCGGCACGTGCAGTACTTGTGCAATTTCTGGGTCCAGCCGCTGAGCTTCTCAACCGGCGAACGCGGGTGGCTCTGCCTGGAGCGGTCCGGTCGTGCGACGTTGCTGGGCGACAACTTCGCCCTGCGGGCCGGGGTCCACAAGCCCTTCGTCGACCGCGAAATCGTTGAGAAGTGGTACGACCACAAACACTCGGTCATCAACCGCGATCATGCTCTGCTGGCAACTCTCAAGCAGCTGCAGCCGGACCTCAATGGCCGTAAAGGCCTGGTTGAGGCCGAAGTCCTGCCCGTCGCAGCTGCCGATCTGCTCGGTGTGCCTCCCGAGTCCCGGAACGCTTCGCAGGAGCCAGATCAGGGGCCACTGTTCACGGACTTAGGCACGGCAATCCGTGTCTGCCGCCGTCAGAAGGAAGCCGACGAGCTCGCCCTTCTGCGGCACTGTATGAAAGCTGGCGAGGCCGGGATTGAAGCCTGCCGCCAGAAGGTGCGGGCCGGTGTCACCGAACTCGAACTCTACCGGGCCGTCGCCGATGCCAGCATCGCAGCTGCGGGTCGTCCGGGTCTGGTCTACGGAGACTTCCGAGCCACGAACGCCACCAAGCCCAAGGTCGGCGGAATGCCGACCGACTACACGCTGCAGGAAGGCGACCTGTACATCCTCGACTTCTCGGTCCTGCTGGATGGGTATCGCGGCGACTTCACGAACACATTTGCAGTCGGCAAGATCAACCCGGCCCTCCGCGAGATGCATGCCCTCTGTCTGGCCGGGATGAAGGGCGGCGAAGCCCAGCTGCGAGGAGGGGCCAAGGCCAGTGCCGTCCACGCCGCGGTCTTCAAGCCGTTTGCCGATGCCGGGCGTCCCGAGTTGTTCACCCATCACGCTGGCCATGGGATCGGCCTGGCTCACCCCGAACCGCCAATTCTGGTCCCGGAAAGCACCGATATCCTGCAGGCAGGCGATGTCGTCACGCTGGAGCCCGGAGCCTACCAGGAAGGGATCGGCGGAATGCGAATCGAGCACAACTACCTGATCACAGCCACCGGATACGAGCGGATGACGAACCACGTCATTGCGCTGGATTGACCGTAGCAGAATTCGTAAGAATTCTGCCGTCCCGCTACTCCACTCTCATTCACACGCCAGAATTCTGACGAATTCTGCTACGACACGAACTCTCACCATGAACACCTTCGAATACCGCAGCGGCGAACTGCACTGTGAAAACGTCCGCGTGGCTGACATCGCTCAGCGATTTGGCACTCCGGTCTGGATCTACTCCAAGGCCAAGCTGCTGCATGAGTTCCAGGCGATCAAGACCGGCTTTGCCGAGCTCGAGCCAGTGATCTGTTACTCGGTGAAGGCCAACTCCAACCTGTCGTTGCTGAAGGTCCTCAACGAAGCCGGTAGCTCGTTTGATGTCGTCTCGGGAGGAGAGCTGTTCCGCGTGCAGCGAGCCGGAGCGGACACCACGCGCGTGGTCTTCGCCGGAGTCGGCAAGACCGATGCCGAGATCCGCCAGGCCCTCGAGTCGAACATCCTGATGTTCAACGTCGAGAGCGAAGGGGAACTCGACGCGATCTCCGCCGTAGCCAAATCGATGAACCGAGTCGCCCCCGTCGCGATGCGGCTCAACCCGGATATCGATGGCAAGACGCACGAGAAGACCACGACCGGCAAGAAGGGGAACAAGTTCGGCATGGACATCGAGCGGCACAACGAGCTGGCTGCCAAGGTCCTGGCTGATCCGCATCTGGAGCTACGCGGGATTCACATGCACATCGGGTCGCCGATCATGACGACCGATCCGTATCTGCAATCCGCCCGCAAAGCAGTCGCAGTGGTCCAGGACCTGCGAGCCCGTGGGCATAAGACCAACTGGATCAACCTCGGCGGAGGTTTCGGCCTTAGCTATCGCGGCAACGAAGCGCCCCCAGCCTCCGAATATGCCAAGGTCATCGTCCCGATCATCAAGGAAGCAGGTTGCCGGCTGGCCCTCGAGCCGGGTCGCTCGATTGTGGGGAACTCGTGCGTCCTGATCAGCGAGGTGATCTACACCAAGCGCGAAGGTGGCAAGCTGTTCGTGATTCAGGACGCCGCCATGAACGATCTGGTCCGTCCGGCGATGTACGACTCGTTCCACCGGTTGTGGCCCGTGACGCCGCGCGTGCCTGCTCCGACCGACTATGAAGCAGCGACGATTCCAGGCTGCGAGACGACCGACATCGTCGGTCCGATCTGCGAGTCGAGCGATTACTTTGCGAAGGGGCGGGCCTTTCCACCGGTCGAGCGCGGTGACCTGATCTGCACCTTCAGCGCCGGGGCTTACGGCATGGCGATGAGCAGCAACTACAACAGCCGCCCGCGAGCCGCCGAAATCCTGGTCGACGGTGACACAGTGTCGGTGATCCGGCAGCGTGAAACGTACGAAGATCTCGTGCGGCAGGAACTCGTGGGGTAGTGCCCGGTCGAACTCAGAGTCTCTGCTTGATGATCATGCGATTCACGACTTGATCGATCGACAGAGCCTGACGAATAATCGAGCCCAGGTCGGTACACGGCCCATCGACTTCGACGACGCCGTGCAGGCAGACCCCGTCCTCAGTGCGATGCACCGAGAGCGATTGAACATGCACGCCCGGAGCTTCTCGAAGAGTGCGGGTCACCTCTTCTTCCACTCGATGAGCGGGGAGCAGACTGAACCGCGGCGCAGCCAGCGCCTCCTCGCACTCGAACGCTTCGGGTACGGCAATATGTGAACGATGGGACATGATTCCTCCTTGCTGAACGCTCTCAGTCTTTGAGAGGCACTCCGCTGCCTGAGCGAAAATCCCCGAGCAGCCATCCCTGATCTTGTTTCATCCTATCGGCGCATCGGAACGACTCAAGAAGATTCTGAGAAAGTCTCCGATAAAGTTCGACCGGTGTTCCCGATGACGGCACCTCAAAGGCTCCCTGTTCGCAGTGGCGCATCGCTCATCACCAAGAGCAAATACGGCCGTTGCGGACCCTTTCGCCAACTGGTGGGACGGCGGCGAGAGAGATCCGCAGATTTCGCAGATTCGCGCAGATTTTCAGACCGTTCCAGGATGCAGAGATCCCTTGGCCCAACATGTGCGGACTTCGTTGGGCTCTCCGCCTCTGCCAATCTTCGTGAATCTGCGAAATCTGTGGATGATCCTCTCCCGATTCAAGGAAGCACCATCGCTGTAGTGCCGGCGCGCTCAGTTGCATTTCTCACTCAGACATCCGATTTTGAGGCAAACCTCTCTTCGGGTGGCCGACCTGATGACTGAACTTGCTGTAACAACTCCGACTGCCCCCACGTCGACCTGGCGCGATTGGTTGCTGGAGTTCGCGTACTTCACCGCGAAGGAAGCGTTCTCCTGCATCTTCGCCGGGTCGTTCTTTCTGGCCGTTCTGCTGCTGCCGCGAGCGGGGTTCCTCGGGATACCACGGTATGACCTGCTGCTGATCATTGCGCTGGCGATTCAGGCGGCCATGGTCTGGACCGGGCTGGAGACCCGCGACGAACTCAAGGCGATCTCGCTCTTTCACCTGCTCGGGATCGGGCTGGAGCTGTTCAAGACCTCCAAGTCGATCGGCTCCTGGTCGTATCCCGATTTCGCCTATACCAAGCTCTGGGGCGTGCCGCTCTTCTCAGGATTCATGTATGCCTCTGTCGGCAGCTACATCATCCAGGCCTGGCGGCTGTTCGACCTGAAGATCATTCATCATCCGCCCTACTGGATGGCCACGACGATTGCGTTGGCACTCTACGCCAACTTCTTTACCCATCACTTCATCGGCGACTATCGGTGGTATCTGGCAGCCTGCGCCCTGGGTCTCTACGCGCGCTCCACAGTGACCTTCCGGCCTTACCGGTATGAGCTGCGAATGCCGCTGGTCGTGGGACTGATTCTGATTGGCTTCTTTATCTGGCTGGCCGAGAACTTCGGAACGTTCTTTGGACTGTGGGCCTATCCGCATCAGGTCGGAGCCTGGGCCCGCGTGCATGTCAGCAAGTGGAGTGCCTGGACGCTGCTGGTGCTGATGTCGTTCACGATCGTCGCCAACCTGAAGCACATCAAGGCCCGCATTCACGTGCCGGAGTAGTGGCCGCCCAAAACGTCAGCTCTTCGGCGTTCCTGGCTTCCTGAACAGGTACACCAACACCGACGCCAGTCCCGCGAACTTGAACTGCGGGTCGATGTAATGCTGCACGACGTAGAAGGCAAAGTAGTAGAACCGGCAGAAGCACCACACAGCCAGGCCATGCAGCGCCCCGTCCGCAGTGATCCCACTTCGGCCAGCAGCAATGTGCTGGCCATGACCCCGGCCAGCAGGAACAGGACGCCCTTGGCGATGATCCAGCGCGGGTTCTGCAGGTCACGGAACATCGTGTCCTCAGCGGATCATTCTCCGGCCTGAACTTCGTTGCTCACGGGCAGGATCGGCGACACTTCGGAGCCCGGCGGATCACCGATTCGCGTCAGGGCGGTCAGATCGGGCTTCCAGTCCCCCAGGGCCCGCACATCCTGCGAGACCACCTGATCATAGAACTGGTGAATCGTCTCGCGCGTCCGGGCCAGATCGGTAATCCGTGTGGCTTTGGTGCGGCAGGTCTTGGGGTCCAGAATCACCTGGGCCTGCCAATAGTGTCCGACATCCGGGCCAGCGATCGGGGTGCCTTCCAGAGTAATCGCCGCGGCGGTCTCGGACACGATCTGCCACTGATAGTTCGTCGTCAGTTCCTTCTCGTCCAGCCCCACGACAAACGGCAGCGACTTCTGAGGGGCCAGCAGATGGTGCCAGGCGTTGTCGAAGGATGCGATCCCATGTCCATCGGGACGAATCTTCGGCAGCGGATAACCGACGCAGGACTTGTTTGCCGAGTCGATCTCGATCAACTCCTTCTCGCTCCAGAAGTGTGAGAGCGAGACTCCCGGCAACTGCACGAACGGAGTTCCCTGTACGCCGAGGCGCGCACTCTCAGCTGCGGGTCGAATCGTGGGAACGGTGCGGTAGTACCCCAGACGCGGCGCGGCGTAGACGAACTCGCCCGTGCTGTGGGATTCGATCTCTGTCGCAATGTCATAGTCGACGCGGCGGAAGGCCGTCTTGACGGCCTTGGCCTTCTGAGACTGGGTAGCCCAGCTGCACAGAACCTGCTGCAGACGGGCATTGACCGGCGGAGCGGCAGCGACCGGTTGCTCGAACGAGACGGGCACGATCTGGCCATCTCCCGCGGAAGCTTCCAAAGACTGGATGCGGGCGACATCGGCTCGCACGAGGTCGCAGATCTCCCGCGTCAACTGGCCGACCGTGACGTGCGTGGGCAGACCCTCGTTGTCGATCGTGATCCGGACGCGCGGCACAAACATCGCTTCGCTGGCGTCGACGGGGACAGCTTCCAGCTCCGTTGAGCTGCGAAATGCCCAGCGAAACCGCTGCGCCAGGCACTCCTCGCGGAGCGGCCCCACAATCGGCTGGAGCGCACGCACGATCATTCCGTCGCGGCCGCGTTCCTGGCTGAGCGTGGCCCAGTTCTGGAACAGAGCCGAGAGCTCGCGATCCGGCTCTGCAGCGCGGATGTTCGAGACTCCGATCACCGCCCAGAGCAGCATGCAGAAACCAGCTCGCATTCGTCGATCCATGACGTGGGAATCCTCAAGTTGTCAATAGGGTGCCGGGGAGCGACCGGCAGCTCGGGGGAACCGTTACTCGACGACGGCCCGCTCATTCCCAGCTTCGGCAGTCTGCTGCACGCTGAGAGTTCGCAGGTAGGCGTAGAGATCCGCGTAGTCACTGGGCCCCAGATCCTTCATCAGCCCGGTGGGCATCAGAGACTGGCTAAGCGCTTTGCGGGTTTCGATGTTGTCGACTTCGATCCGGAAGGTCTGGTTGGCGGCGTTTCGAATCACCACGCCGTCGATCGCTTCATAGACGACCATACCGGTGAAGACGCGGCCATCCTTGGTCTCGATCAGAGTGGTCTGGTATCGCGGCGAGACGTCCCGGCTCGGCAGCACGATGGCTGTGAACAGGTCATCGCGGGAGAAGCGGTTAGCGACTCCCTGCAGGTCGGGACCCAGGGCCCGGCGACTGCTGTGGCACTGCACACAGGCTCGCTTGTTGAAGAGCACTTCCCCACGCCCCGGATCGCCATGGGTCCAGTCGACGGTCGCGAGCAACTGCTTCAGTTCCTCAACGCCTTGCTGAGTATCACCCGACTGACGAGCAAACTCGTCGGGGAACTTCGACTGCACATAGGCGGTCCATTGTTCGACAACGGGAGCCTGAGCATCCCCATCGGCCCCGGCTCGATACCCGAAGTTCTGTCCCAGATTCCGCCGCAGCATCTCTTCGAGCTGGTCGCGGACCTGACGATCTTGGTCGACGGGTGTCATCTTGCGGAAGGCCCGTAGCAGCGCCACGTTCTCCAGACCGGAGTCACTGGCCGGCAGCAGCAGCAGGGCCTTGACACAATCGGCCATCACATCGGTCGGAGTGTCATCCAGCCCGGCAATGAACTTGTCGCGGTCGATGGCGGTCGGGTTCTCCGCCAGCGACATCAGGACCGAGTTCCGCAACGCAAAGTTGCTGAACTGCTCGCGAACCATGTTGCGCAGCTCCTCGTCCGGGCTGCCGCCCAGCAGGAAGATCACGTCGCTGGTCCAGACATAGTCGGGCATCGTCTTGGCCTTGGCGACAAAGGCGTTCGACATGGCTGTAATCTGCTCGGGCTGGAACTTTGAGGCAAAGATCACATGCCCCGGTCGCCCGAATTCGGCTTCCGCCAGCAAGGCCCCGGGCAGCGCTTCGTCCTGCTTGACGAGCCCGGCGAACAGCTCCGAAATGCGGTCGTCCCAATCGCTGTCCTGCGGCAAGTTGCGGGTCTTGATCTTGACCTCCAGCGTGACGAGGGCATTCGCGATCGCCTGCTGCTGAGTCGGGAACGGAGTCACCTTCAGCTTCGAGATCACCAGCAGCCGATGAATGTCGGCCACGGGATGGGACTGCGGCGTGATCTGATTCAGGATCTTCTGCAGCAGATCCGGGTCCGAGGGCTGTGACATCGCCATCGCCCGTTCGATCTCCAGATCGACCAGCTCTGACCCGCTGGGATAGAACTCGGTGTAGGAGTCATTGAGAGCGGTCATCTGCTCCGGGAACTGGCTCAGATCGTAGCGGCTGGTGTATCCCAGGTAGGCCTCATCGACACTGTCTTCCGGCGGCATCAGGTCGCCCAGAGCCAGCTGCAACAGCCGGGCTGCTTCGAGCTTGAGCGCCTCGCTGTGGTCGCGACGCAGAATGCGGGTCGCAATATCGACCGGGTAGCTATGGAACTTGCCGCGGCGATTCGTGAACGCCACAGCTGCGGAGACCCCCGCCTGCCAGCCGCGTTTGACGCCTTCTTCGGAAATCAAGTGGTACGTTTCATTGGAGGCCCGCGACAGGATGCGAACAGCCGTCTGACGGATCAGGCGATCGCCACTGGCCAGATGTCCGGCGATTGGCGTAGCCAGTTCCTTCAGGACCGCATCGTCCGCAGCTTCGAGCGACTCAAGAGCCATCCGGACGACCAGGGCCTGCTTGTCAGCCAGGCACGAACGGATGAACTCGACACTGGGAGTGGCCGGGCTCGTTCGCCCCAGCGACCAGGCGGCACGGGCTTTCACTGCCGGGGCATTGGAGGGAGCCAGCCGAGCCAGCGTGTCACTGTCCAGGCCGCCAAACTTGTCGGTGAGGATCTCGATCGCCCGAACGCGTTCGGAGGGCGAACGGCTGGCATCGAGAACTGCTTCGATGAACACCTGTGGCCCCATCGCCTTGGCCAGTGGTTCCCAACGCATGCGGGACCAACTCGCCAATGGTTGCGGTGCGGTGAGGCACTGAGCCAGTTTTTCTTCTTCGGTCGTGCCCTCGCTGGCGGGGGCCTGGATACGAGAAGGCTCGCGCGTGGACTTGCGAACTCGATAGACCGCGCCGCGAGTGCCGCGTCCTCCCACACAGACAAACAGTGATCCGTCCGGCCCGACTTCCGCATCGGTCGGAGCAAACCCGTGCTCACCCACCGCAGTCATGAACTCGATCGGCTTGGTGGTCCAGGTCGAACCATCCGGCAGCATCGGCAGCGCCCAGATCCGGCCATAGGTCCAGTCGAGCGCGAACAGCGCCCCGTGAAACTGTGAGGGGAACTGCGTGTGCCGGTAGGTCACCAGCCCCGTTGGCGAGCTGCGACCAAACGAGTCGAGCACCGGCGGCATGTCGAGGAAATACTCGGGCCGCTTGTAGCTCTTGGCAAACCAGCCGCAGTCGGCCCCCGGCACCAGGTGATACAGCCGCGTCGGCTCGTACCAGGGGAGCGTGATCTCGCGCTCGCCGTCACTGTCGAACGTGTAGATGTCCCCAAAGACGTTGAAGTCGAAGTCGTAAGAATTCCGCAGCCCATGGGCGATGATCTCCCCTTTGGACAGGTCCGGGGTGAATCGCATCAACGTCCCGGCGCGTGGCTGGGCGACGGGCGGACGTGGCAGGGCGTTGTACTTCTCATTGACGCCGGCCATGTTGCCGTTGAGCAGGTACCACCAGCCATCGGGACCTTTGCGGATCGCATGGGCATCATGCTCTCCGCCGCAGTGCAGCTTCACGAAGACCTGTGGCGGGCCATCGATCTGATCGTTGCCATCCCGGTCGGTGTACCGCTGCAGTCCCTGATCTCCCAGGCAGATCAGGTCGCGCCCGTGGAAGTACATCCCCTGAGCACCGGTCTTAGGCTCGCTGGCGTATTCCTTGAACGATTCGGCCCGGCCATCGTTGTCAGCATCGACGAGGATCCGGACATACCCAGCTCCCGAGACAACCACGCGCCCCAGCGAGTCGATCGTCATCGAGTAAACGTCGTGCGCCAGATCATCGTCGGCGTAGAGAGTGACCTCAAACCCTTCGGGAACGCGCACACCCAACGCATCTGCCGCACTGGATGAGCTCGGCAGGACCAAGCCTGCCAGCGCCAGTGTGGCGAGAATCCGGGCGCAGGCGATCCGGAACGATTTCAATGTCGCGTCGTGCAACATAGGATGAGCTGCCCAAATCGGAGTGACGGAAGTGCTGAGCGGGGCGGACTATATTCCCGATTCCGATTTTGAGGCAATACGCGGTTTTGGGGGGACGGAGCGAGTTGGAGAACTCCTCGGTTCACCAGCGAATTCCGCGAATCCATTCGACGCCCATCCCGGCCGCTCGCCCGGAAACGGCACATTCTGCCTGTCTGGAAGGACCGACCTTTGAACTCTCTCAACTGCCTGAGCTGTCCCCTCTTCTCTGGCTCCCCTCTCCCCCCGGGAGAGGGGCTGGGGGTGAGGGTGTGTCGCGGCGCGTTTCGGGTCCTGTTCGCGGTGATCTTATCCTTGGGTTTCATCGGTGGCTCCGGCCTGCAGGCCGCGGACGCGCCGACAACCGAGAAACCCGCCGCTGAAGCGGTCGCCGCCGAGACCCACTCTGAGCACCAGAAAGTGACCTTCGAGCGCACCCGTGGCGTGGAGGTCCTGGCCACAATCCTGTTCGCGCTGGCCATCCTGCACACGTTCTCGGTGAAACGCTTCGCCAATCTGGCTCACCAGTACCCGGAAGGGTCGATCCAGGAGAACCTGTACCACTTCCTGGCGGAGACCGAGGTCGTGTTCGGAGTCTGGGCATCCGCGTTGTTCGCGGGGATCATGGTCTTCAAAGGCTCGCTGGGGCAGGCGATCGCCTACATCGAGAAGCTGAACTACGCCGAACCCAAGTTCGTGATGGCTGTCATGGTCGTCGCAGCCACGCGCCCAGTGGTTGCTCTCGCCGAGAAGGTCATCAGCTTCGTGGCCCGCTTGATGCCGATGCCGGAGGGGCTCTCGTTCTATCTGGCGGCCTTGTCGATCGGGCCCCTGCTGGGCTCGTTCATTACCGAGCCCGCTGCCATGACTCTGCTGGCCATGATGCTCAAGCGGCGCTACTTTGATCAGGGGATCAGCCCCAAGCTGGCGTACGCCACGCTGGGGCTGTTGTTCGTCAACGTCTCGATCGGAGGCGTTCTGACCCACTTCGCCGCCCCGCCGGTTGTGATGGTCGCCGGAAAGTGGGGCTGGGGAACGGGACACATGCTGACCCACTTTGGATGGCGAGCCGCATTGGCCTGTCTCGTCTCCACTGTGGTGTTTGCCAGCATTTTTCGTAAGGAATTGACTGCCGTGCAGCCTGCTCCCGCCGAGGGAGGCCCGGTGCCCAACTGGTTGACCGGATTGCACCTGGGCTTCCTGGCGATGATCGTGCTGTTCTCGCACCATCCAGACATCATCTGGGGCGTGCTGATGATCTTCTTGGGACTGGTGACAGCCACCAAGGAGTACCAGGACCCGCTCAAGCTGAAGGAGGGCCTGCTGGTCGGCTTCTTCCTGGCCGGACTGGTGACGATGGGCGACCTGCAACAGTACTGGCTCCAGCCTTTGATCGCCAAGATGGATGGTTCCTTGTTGTACTTCGGAGCCACGGCACTGACAGCGATCACCGACAACGCGGCCCTGACTTATCTGGGTTCGCTCGTTGAGGGCCTCAAGCCCGAACTGAAGTACGCACTGGCGGCCGGGGCCGTCTCGGGCGGTGGCCTGACCGTGATCGCCAACGCCCCCAATCCCGCTGGGGCAGGAATCCTGCAGTCGTCCAAAGCCTTTGAAGGGACCGGCATCAGTCCGCTGAACCTGTTCCTGGGAGCCCTGTTCCCGACCGCCGTCGCGATCGTGATGTTCTGGTTTGTGCCGTAAAGAGGAGTCGCTCAGCGCGCCGGCCAACCAGACCAATCTCGCACAGAGCCGTACGGGGGTTTCCTCAGCACGACATCTTGGGACTTACCTTCGCACTCGGACTGAACTGCTGCCCAGGACTTGCAGGCCGCTGTTGGTCAGGCCGCTGAACCGAACGAGTGTGTCGGACAAGGTCAGGCCTGTCCGGCTCGTCGTGATGTTGACCACCAGATCGAGTCGGCCGTCGCCGTTGACATCGCGGTAGGAGTAAACACGGTCTCCGTCCTTGTCACGAGTGATCGAATCCTCAGTACCGGTCTTGCCGAACCGAATCTTGTTCACCCTGAGGGTGCGGGCATCGAAAGTGGCTGTCGAGAGAATCGCTACATTAAACCGGCTGTTCAGCTTGACCGTGTTCGTCGCGTCACCCGGAACGACATCCAGGCCGATGATGATCGCTTCGATCACGTCGGTCAGGTTGATCGTCACGGTGGCTGTGCTGGACAAGGCAGGATTGCCGCTATCGGTCACGCGCACCGTGAGGGCGAAGCTCGGGTTGGTTTCGAAGTTGAGGGCGGCAGTGTTGGCGACTGTAATTCGGCCCGTCGCGGCGTTGATCGCAAAGGCTCCTCCGGTATTCCCTGCGGCGATCGAGTAGCTCAGTGACTGCCCGGCATCGACGTCGCTGGCGGTTACGTCCCCTACGATGGTCGCATTGGCGGAGTTCTCGGCCACACTGAACGACTGGTTGGCGATCGTCGGAGCCTCGTTCACGTTGGTGAGCGAGATCGTCACGAGTGCCGAGGACGACAAGGCCGGGTTGCCGTTATCGGTGGCCGTCACCGTCAAGGTCACGCTGGTCACCGCTTCGAAGTTCAGCAGAGCTGCGTTCGCGACGGTCATCTGTCCCGAGGTGGCATCGATCGCAAAGGCTCCCGCCAGTGTCGATCCCGTGATCGCGTAGGCCAGCGACTGCCCGCCATCCACATCGGACGCGATGATGCTGCCCACAATCGTGCCGCTGGCTGAGTTCTCAGCCACGGTGAATGACTGGTCCGCAATCGCCGGAGCTTCATTCACGTCAGTCAGAGACACCACCACTACCGCCGAAGACGACAGTGCGGGGTTCCCGTCGTCGGTCACGGTGACCGTGAGCGCCACAGCGGAGATCGCCTCGAAGTTCAACAGCGAGCCATCGACCACTGTGATCTCACCGGTGGTGGCGTTGATCGCGAAGGCTCCGCTGACGGGAGCACTGGCTGTGATCGCATAGGTGCGAGACTGGCCAGCATCGACATCCGAAGAGACCACCGTGCCGACCACGGTCCCACTGGCAGCGTTCTCAGCGACCGTGAAGTTCTGATCGACGATGATCGGCCGCTCGTTGACATCGGTAATCGCCACGGTCACGGTCGCGTTCGCCGACAAGGCCGGGTTGCCGTTGTCCGTGGCAGTGATCACCAGCGTCGCACTCGTCACAACTTCAAAGTCGAGCAGCGAACCATCCGCAACCGTCACTTCCCCGGTGACTGCGTCGATCGCGAATGCCCCAGGCAGCGAGGTCGAAGTGATCGAGTAGGTCAGCGACTGGCCGGCGTCGACGTCGCTGCCTGTCACGAATCCGACTGGGTTGGTGTTCAGTGAGTTCTCAGCGACAGTGAATGACTGGTCGGTGATCACCGGAGCTTCATTCACGTCGGTCAGTGTCACGAGCACGATGGCGGAGTGCGACAGCTCAGGATTTCCGTTATCGGTCACAGTCACCGTCAGCGCGATGGCAGACACCCCCTCGAAGTTCAGGAGCGAGCCGTTCGCAACGGTAATCTGCCCTGTCACGGCATCGATGGCGAAAGCTCCCGAGATCGGAGCACTGTGGCTGATGGAGTAGGTCAATGCCTGCCCGGCATCAACGTCGCCAGCGATCACGGTACCCACAACCGTTCCATCGGCCGCGTTCTCAGCGACCGTGTAGTTCTGATCAACGATAATCGGCAGCTCGTTGACGTCGGTAATCGCGACGGTCACTGTGGCGTTCGCCGACAAGGCCGGGGTCCCATTGTCGGTGGCGGTGATCACCAGCGTCGCACTCGTCACAGCTTCAAAGTCGAGCAGCGAACCGTCCGTGACCGTCACTTCCCCGGTGACCGGGTTGATCGCAAACGCCCCGGGCAGTGACGACGAGGTGATCGAGTAGGTCAATGACGCCCCGGCGTCGACATCGCTGCCGGTCACGAACCCGACACGGTTCGTGTTCAGTGAGTTCTCGGCCACGGCGAATGACTGATCCGCGATCACGGGAGCTTCGTTGACGTCGGTGAGATGAATCACAATCTCGCGAGTCGTCGTGAGGGCGGGGTTGGGATTTCCGTTATCCGTAACGGAAATCGTAAGCATCACGCTCTGGCCCGACTCGAAATCGAGTAACGAAGCGTCGGCGACAGTGATCTCACCCGTCGAACCGTTGATGGCAAAGGCACCCGCTGCCGAAGCTCCTGAGATCGAATAGGTCAGTGTCTGATTCGCATCCTCGTCAGTTGCAATGACAGTTCCCACGACTGAGCCATTGGGGGTGTTCTCCGCGACTGAGAACGAATCCGATGAGATCACGGGGGCATCGTTCCGGTTGCCGACGCTGACCGTGTGAACGGTTTCGTGAAACAGGGCGGGGTTGGCGACATCCGAAACACGAACGGTCAACGAATAGCTGGAGGCTTCTTCATAGTTGATCGATGCCCCCGGCGCGAGAGTCACCTCTCCCGTTGCAGAGTTGATCAGGAACTTGCCGCCGCTCGTGTCGCCCACGATCTCGTATTGGAGGACCTGTCCCGGCTCGGGAATGCTTCTGAGGAAGATATAGCCCAGCGATGTCCCTGACGGAGAGTTCTCACTAGAGCCGGTTTCAAAACCTGTTTGCAGGGCTTTCAAGCGGGTCGCCGCCGGATGGTCGTTTTCTACAACCGTCTGAGCACGATGACCATGCAGGCGGCATGAACGAGGCCTTGGAACAACGCGG
>JBIIOI010000002.1:0-209122 GCA_044337025.1 Planctomycetaceae bacterium | reverse complement strand
GGTGCCCCGCAGAGTATCTACTTACACGTCGCAGTCACCCCGGAAGGATTCGTTGATGCAGCCATCCCCGCCCTGTCCCGTCTGTGGTGGCCATCACTGGCAAACCCTGGGAAAGCGAACCTGGCGACTGGGTGAGTCGAACGATCCGATTGTGCAGAAACGGCTACGGGTGCTGTTCGAAGTCTGGATGCCCGGTTCGAAGGAGTTCACGGCGTCGAGTGAGCTGTGTCAGGACTGTGGTTTCATCATCTATGCGCCGCGGCCGACTGCTGAGGAACTGAATGACAAGTACCGGTTCCTGACAACGCTGGGCCCGGACACTGCGATACCGCCCATCGAAAGCGAATATAACGCGATCCGTCGCCGAACCCTGTTCGAAAAGTTTGCCAAGTCTCTCCCCAAACCGTCCGGGAATCGGATCCTCGATTTTGGCGGAGGAGATGGTCGTCTGTTGAAAGGGTTTGTGGACCGCGGAGATCGCTGCTTTCTGGTTGACTACGTTCGTGACACGGTCGACGGGGTCACCAAGCTTGGCGACACGCTGGACGAGTTGCCGAGTGAGGAACGGTTCGATGGAATCGTCTGCAGCCACGTAATCGAACACGTCGCTCAGCCCTGGGAATTGCTTTCGCACCTGGTCAGGCACTTGACGCCCGAAGGCCGGATCTACGTGGAAGTGCCGATGGAGATCTGGAAGAAGCCGCCCCTGCAGGAGGAACCGGTCACTCACGTGAATTTCTTCTCCGCGCCTTCGCTGCACTATCTGATGATGCGCTGTGGCCTGCGAGTGGACGAGTGCGTTACCCGCGTTCTGAAAGTTCCCGGCAGCCTCCATGTCGTGGTTCATGCCATCGGTGGCATCAATCCCGCACGGCCACTGGAACTTCCCCGGAATGGCGAGGCGGAAGTTCGTAAGCTCCTGAACCCGGGCTTCTTCACGAAGCTGTGGTGGTTATCGCTGCATCCAGATTTCCTGACCGGGGCCATCCGCAGCGCAACTGGGCGAGTCTTTCGTCGCTGAACTGTTCTCCGGAGATTGAAACTCGCGCAAAAAAAAGAGGGCTCGATACTGGATCGAGCCCTCTGGTCGTTTCTCAGACTGTCGCTGAAAGGGTTACTGGAACAGGAAGTCCTGGCCACCAACACCATTCAGAACATCCAGCCCTGATTCACCCTGCAGGTTGTCGGCAACGCCATCGTTGTCGTTACCAATCAGGAACGCATACAGGGTGTCGTCACCGGCTCCACCGGTGATCGTGTCGGAACCGTTTCCGCCGATCAGCGTGTCGGCATCGCCATCGCCGCCGATCGAATCGTTACCGTCTCCGCCGAAGATCGTGTCGTTGCCTGCGGCTCCAGTGATCGTATCGTTGCCGGTGCCGCCGGTCACATTGTCGTTTCCAGCCAGAGCGAAGACTCGGACTCCGACGGTCGCACCGGTGAAGTCCAGGATGTCATTGAGCGGCGTCCCGAAGACCCGTTCGACGGCTGCCGAACCCAGAACCCAGTTGACTGCGACCGCGTTGTCCTTCGGCTGCAGCGTGTCAGTTCCGGTTCCACCGGTGAAGCCCACAACTGCCGCTTCACCCGATTCGGCGTTGATCGTGTCGTCTCCGGCACCACCATCGTACAGATCGGTCCCGTCTGCAGCGGTGTTTCCGAATCCACCGTGGAGAATGTCGTTCGCATCTCCGCCGTAGAGGGAGTCGTCACCCAGTCCGCCGAAGATCGTGTCGTTGCCGCCACGGCCTTCGAGGCGGTTCGCCAGCGTCGACCCAGTGATGTTGTCGGCGAGTTCAGTGCCGATCACGTTTTCCAGACCGGACAGTGAATCGCCCGCAGCATCGCCACCTGAAGCAGTCTGAGTGTGCAGGCTGATCGTGATGCCCCCTGCAGAACCTTGGTAGCTGACGGTATCGATTCCAGCTCCACCGACGGTCGTGTCAGAACCACCACCACCGAGAAGGGTGTCATCGCCGTTTTCACCCTGGAGGTTGTCATTTCCAAGGCCCCCGTCAAGGTTGTCGTTTCCAAGACCACCGAGCAACGTATCCAGGCCAGCGTCACCAATCAGGGTGTCATTGCCACCCAGACCGTTCAGGTGGTTGTTTCCTGTGTCACCGATGAGCTGATCGTCAGAGCTGGAACCCACTGCGTTCTCGAAGCCGGTGAAGGTATCCGAGCTGATTCCCCAGCCATCGGAAGCAACCCCCACACCGAGGTCCACGAACACTCCTGCTGGAGAATTGTTGTAGGCGACCGTGTCGGTCCCGGTTCCGCCAGTGAACGTGTCGTCACCCGCTTCGCCATAGACGAAGTTGTTACCATTGCCGAGGATGATCGTGTCATCTCCAGCACCGCCGTAGACCGTATCGTTGCCAGCACCGGTCGTGATGACGTCGTCAGCACTATATCCGTAAACAGCGACTGACGTCGTCTGCGCACTCGTGTCGATTGTGTCAACGTTGTTGGTACCGTGAATGATTTCGATTCCGGCTCCGGCAACCAGAATCAGATTGAGACCATTGCCGGTGATCACAGCCTGAGCGGTGTCACCGATTCCAGCCCCCCCGATGATCGACGTATCGAGTTCATCAATCTGCAGATTGTCGTTGCCGTTTCCGCCGTCCAGCGAATCGGCTCCGCCTTGCCCGAAGATCGTGTCCCCACCGTCGCCGCCGACGATGGTGTCGTCGCCGTTGCCACCCTGCAGCTGGTCTGCCTGGGTACCGCCGGTGATCGTGTCAGCACCGCCGCGTCCCAGGATGGTAATCGCGGTGGTCGAAGCGGCAGCGTTGATGATGTCGCCGTTTTCCGAGCCGCTGATGTATTCGATGCCGGAACCGGCGGTGAGAACCAGATTCAAGCCAGCACTGCCCGCTGCTGCAGACACCGAGTCAAACCCGTTGCCACCAGTGATTGAGGTATCGTCGGCATCGATCGTGAAGTTGTCACTGCCATCCCCACCGGTGTAGGAGTCGGCACCGGCTCCACCGTTCATGTTGTCATTGCCCAGCCCGCCCACGAAGGTGTCGTTGCCGATTCCCCCCGTCAGGAAGCTCGTCCGACCGGCCCCCAGCGAGGCATCAATTGTAATCGTGTCGTTACCGTCCCCACCGGCAACGTTGATGAAGTTGCGACCCGCGATGGCGAACCCGGTATCCACAGCGTTGACGAAGAAGTTCGTCCCGTTCGTCGAGACGGTAATCGTGTCATCACCGGTCGTCCCGACCACGTCGAGGGTCGTGGCCCCGGCGCTGATAGTCATGGCCAGCAGTGTTCGGGACTCCATTTCACGAATCATCCCCGCCACATTCTGCACGGAATTACGACGGAAACGAATCTGAGCGCGACGACGAAACCAAGACAACATGGCCGATTCCTCTGGATGGGGATGCGCAACCGTGGAAACTCTCCGGGTTGCGGGTCTTAGGGGAGAAGCTCGGAAAATACTACTGCGAGGCAAGCAGAAAGGAAAAGCGAAACTACGTGAAAAATGCGAAAGATGGAGAGATTGCGGAATATGTCGATTGCACTGGCACTCGAATGGATTTTCTCATCTCCTCAAATGCCAAACACGGTCCCGAGAGTCTCGGAACCGTGTCAAGTTGGCGGTATCACCGACCGAAAGCGGCCTACTTCTGGCGGAAGAAGTCGCTTGGGCCCTTGTGAGTGTAATACGGGTAAACGATGGCTCCGCCGACCGCATTCTGCTGCGGGTACGTCAGGTTACTCGGAACACTGTACGAGTAGCTGAAGTGGTGCTTCGGATACCAATCCGGAGCCCGACCCAGACCACACGACGGGCAACCGCCGTGATATCCATGCGGACAGCTTCCGCCATGGCCGGGAGGACAACTCGCTCCACCTGGGGGGCAGCCATTCTGACGGCAGGCCGCCTGATGAATCCGGTCCCGGACTCCATTTCCGTCGGTGTAGTAGGTCGTATTCGTCCCATAGACATGATCCTGGATCATGCCCGCGGGCGTGTTTCGTGCCTGAAATTGCCCGGGAGCGGGTGCATGCGCATCCTGACCCCGGGTGACCATGCCGGTCGATCCGCAGCCACAGGCGGTCACCGCCAGACCCAGCAACGCTCCTCGAATCATCACCCGAATTGGCATGGTTCCCCCCCGTCAGTCGGACTCGTCGGTCCCGTGTTTCGTATCGACCTCTGCGGGCCTCGCGGTCCCTGCAGAAAGACTTGCTGTCTGTCTATCGGTCATTCATTCCCTGCAACACGAGTATTCCATCTGGAACGCAGACCCGTTACCACAAGTTTCTTCCACACACGTTGCAGAGTCTGACTTTTCGGCATAAATTACCCAGACTGACCCAATGACGTGTCGAATCCTGCCGGAGTTGTTCCAGCGGCGGCTTGGTTTGTTTCCGTCTGTCAGTCGCAAGGGAGTGTCAGCTGTGTTTGTCGCCGTGTCTTCACGATGCTTCGCGGAAATGGATTTCGCGGAAGCATGCCATCAAGTGGTCGAACTGGGGTTCGATCGCATCGAAATCTGGTTGGATGAAGAGTCCCGCCACCTGAAGCCCTCCGAGGTTGCCGCCTCGCCGGAGCAGTTCGCGACCAAGTTTCGCGACCAGAATCGCATTCCGGCCATCGCCTTTGACCTGGCCCATGACGTTCCCGCAGCCGTGTTTGAGGGTATCTGCCGGGCGAGCAAGCTGTTGCGTGTCACGCAGATCAGTGTCCCTTCCTCACCTCTGGGGACTCCGTTCAATTCCGAGATCGATCGCCTGAAGGAACTGGTCGCCATGGCCAGCCAGCAAGGGGTCCGGGTCTCGATCCGCACCGAACGCGGGCGGCTCTCCGAGGACCTGCACAACGCCGTGGAACTGTGTGGTTCGGTCAAGGGGCTCGGCCTCACGTTCGACCCCAGCTACTACGTGAATCCGATTGTGTTCGATAAGGTCATGGAGCTCGTCGCGGCACATACCTTCCACACGCACCTTCGCGATTCAACTGTCTCCGACGTGCAGGTCCAGGTCGGTCTGGGTGAGGTCGATTTCAGCGTCCTTGTCGCGGTCTTGCGCAAGACCGGCTACTCGCGATCACTGTCCGTCGAGTTGATTCCCGGGCGGACCGATCTCGAACAGCGCGCCCTGGAGCTTCGCAAGCTCCGCATGCTCCTCGATTCTCTCCTGTAGTTTCACCGAGCAGCCGGGAGCACGCTGTGCGACTGTTCGAAGGGACCGAGTTCGACCGTCCCCCACGCTGTGAGCGCTGCGACCAGCTGGAGGCGGAGTGCCGCTGTCCTCCGCCCGAACCGGTCCGCATCCCGCCGGAAAAGCAAACAGCCCGGCTCGCGATCGAGAGCCGCAAGAACGGCAAACGCGTGACCGTGATCCGCGGGCTATCCGCGGTCGACAACGATCTGCCGGGCCTCCTCACGCGACTGAAAAACTCCTGCGGCGCAGGCGGCACCCTCGCGGGCGATGATATTGAAATCCAGGGCGAACACCTCGATCGTCTTCGGTCGTTGCTGCAGGGAATCGGCTACCGCGTGAAGTGAGTTCCTTGATAGCCGTCGGGCTTGCCCGACGTGCCTCTTTGGACATCCCGTATTTACAACCTCGTGAATGTCACGCTTCGGCACGATCTCTGCATTCCTCCCTCTCTCACTGGTCAGGAACACGCCCCCGAGGTGTCGCTTCCGGAGGAAGCGATGTCTCATCAGGGAATTCCCTGAACGGTGACACATCGTTCTGCAGCGACTCAAGCGGCAACGTTTGAGAGCTGCGGATCTGCCTGTAACTTTTGCATCACCTTCACGGAAGGTTTGCAAGATTTACATACCCGGCATGGAGGCCGCTGCAGATGAATCTGGTTGCACTTTGCGTACTGACGATCTCGTCCCTCGGAGTCAGCGGACGAGGTCAAATCCTCGAATTCAGTTCCGAGCGATGTGGCCCCTGCCAGCAGATGGCCCCGCTCGTCGCCAAGCTGGAGCGAGAGGGGCTTCCGATCCACTCCATCGACGTCGATGCGGATCAGGACACGGCCTCGCAATATCGCATCTCCACGATCCCGGCCTTTGTACTGATCGTCGATGGGAAAGAAGTCGAACGCCTGACCGGTAGCCAGTCCGAAAGCCGGATTCGCCAGATGCTGGCCCGCATCCCCAGCGGTGAGTCCCGGCGATCTCCCAACGGAGGGAACCTTCCGATTCAACTCGGCGAAGCGGCCCCCATCCCGCGTCCCGGTTCTCTGGGTCAGGCCGGTCCCCGAACACGCTCACGCGAGACGCAGGTCACTGAACCTGAAGGCTCCCGATTGTGGCCTTTCTCCAAGCCCAAGACTCCCGCCAAGGCTGATGTACGCGGCAACGATCCTGATCCGATGCCTCCCGCCGTTGTGGTGGAAGTTCTGCCCCCGTCTCCCATGGACGCCAGTGCTCGCCTGAGAATCGTGACCGGGGATTCCGAGGTCAAAGGGTCGGGGACTGTCATCGAGAGCCGACCGGGCCGCACCATCATTTTGACCTGCAGCCACGTACTCCGCGGAGCCAATGAGGATACGCGAGTCGAAGTCGACCTGTTCCGCGACGGAAAGCCGGTCACCTATCTCGGCTCGATCATCGGGGGTGATCCCGAGGCCGATGTCGGCCTGATCTCGATTCGGACCTCCGAAGATGTCTATCCCGCGATTCCCGTAGCGAGCATTGGCCAGACCCCCAAGGCGGGGGCCCAGGTCTCCAGCATCGGCTGCGGGGGCGGTGAGGCACCCTCGCGCGAGCAGCTGCGAGTGACCGAGGTCAATCGTTACAAAGGTCCCGACACGGTCGTCTGTACCGGCACACCGATTCAAGGACGATCCGGCGGCGGGCTCTTCGACGCCGATGGGGTCCTGGTCGGAGTCTGCTTCGCGGCGGACGAAACCGGAAAACGTGGCGTCTACTGCGGTCTGCGTCCGATTCACGACTTGCTCAACAAATACAGCCTGGCTCACCTGGCGCCTGCCGATGCTCCCGATCAGGCCGTGGTCCAGACCGAGCTCCCGATCGAGTCGGCACCCGAATCGAAGTCTGGGGCAGCGGCTCCGATGCCCCGAGGAACCGACACCGGCGATGCCGGGTTTGCGTTCGATCCACCTCGACAGCAGGCCGCAGCTCCGGCAGCAGAGGCCTACGCCGCCGACGATGCCGAAGTCATGGTCGTGATTCGCAGCCGCACCGGCGGCCCAGCGAGTGACAAGGTGATCTTCATCCACAAGCCCAGCCGCCAGTTCCTGAACTTCGTCGAGGGCGAACTGGGAGACAGCCCGGCAGTCGGTGCTGCCGAGCAGGCTGCCCCGGAAGCGCGAGTCACCCGGACCGTCAAACCCGGACCATCCACACGCGAGCTGCAAACCACGGGACTCAAGTCCCAGGCAACACCGCGACCCTATGTGCGGTCTGTCGAGTAAGCCGACCTCGTGAACCTGAGCTACGGCGTCAGTTCCAGTGTCAGCCACAGGCTGGGATCGCCGTCAAAAGGAAAATCACTCGTCAGGGCCAGCGGGTGATTGCCGAGTTCCCGGTCCTTGAGCATCCCAAAGAATCCGATTCGAGACTGTGCCCCGGGGTCATATCCGTTGAGAGCCTGACCCGGAATCCAGGCCGCGATGCGGTAGCCGGCCTTCGACTTCTCCGCCGTTACCAGGAAGTGGTTCGTGTGAGCCAGCTTGCCGTCTTCCTTGGCTCGGGGAATCGGCACGGCCACAGCGCACGGCTCGCGACCAGAATCGCCGCCCCCCATCGGCATCGCACAGATCAGATGGCAAAACCGGCTGGCGCGGTGGATATCGTGCGTGTCGCGAGTATCGATCCAGATCTGCATCCCGTCCGACTCCAGCGGTCGGTCCGGGTCACACACCCAGCGGGACTGTCCGGTGACCTCAGCTGAGATCATAAGCCCCCGATCGTTCCACGCCGCCTGCCAGCGCACGGGGCTGGGCTCCTCCAATTCGCGCGGAATCGTGAGTGTGGCCGACCCCGGAAGTGAGGCCAGCAACTGGCCATCACCCGGCAGCTTCTCGACGCGCGGGACCGGAAGAACCCAGCGAAACTGCAGATCGGGAGGTAGCAAAAGTGCCATCGCAGACCTACTCCACGGACCATCCCTGAGCCGGTTGCGGGTGAATCTTCGGCTCGTGCTGCAATTGCAGTTGAGCGATCTCATTCTCGACCGCAGCCACTTCGCTCTTCGATGCGTGGACCGAGAACCGCAGCTTGGTCGTGTAGGTCTGTCCCGGCTCCAGAGAGATCACGCGGCCCATCTTGCGCTCGAATGATTTGTGGTTCGGGAAGTTGGTTCCCGGCTCCAGGCCAGTCACATATCCGTCCTTCTCCGACTGGGTGCATTTCCAGGTCGTAAAGCACGGCAGCTGGCGGGTCGAGAACCGCAGGCTCAGCCCCAAATCGCCGTCGGCGTTCCGCAGCAGCACGACAGTTTCCCCAGCCGCATCTCCGATCAATCGATAGAAGTAGCACTGCTCGGCATAACCCGGCGTCGGGCCCAGATAGGTGTCGTACGTGGCCAGACCCTCGGCAGCGCAGGCGTCGCGCGGGGCGATCTCAGCACTCGGAGCGACAATCCTCGAACCAGCTCCCAGGAACGGCTCGCCGATGTTGTTGTGGTACAGCAGCTCAAACTCGGTCGGTGATCCGCCGAGGTTGGTGACCTCGTCGATCACATCGAAGCTCGGACTGCCGACAACCGTGCGGACGGTCGACTCCAGCCGCAGCTGGGGGCCGAACATCGTGCATTCGTCGACGGTCCCGGTGATTCTCAGAGAGTGTGTGTCTTCCTCGACATCGATCTCGCGATCATGAGCGGGCAGGTTGGCGATCCGGCCATGCAGGGTCAGGTCGGACTCGATCGGACTCTTGGCTCCGGGGTCGTTTCCTGGCGGACCATTGAAGGCCAGGCCGCAGCGACAGAGCAGTTCGTTGAAACCATCCAGCCACCCGAGCCCGTTGCGGGACTTCAGGTCGACAAACCGCGGATGGGTCAGGCGACGCACGGGCGATTCCCAGCCGATCGGGATCCCTTTGTACTCGGCTTTCCAGATCCCCATGCCGCGCGTTGGCGAGATCCAGATCGACATGGGGCCATTCTTGAGTTCGAAGACCTCGACCCCGGCCGACGTGCCGTCTTCCAGGACTGTCCAGCGAATGGCCCAATCGTGCCCACCGGGCAGTTTCACTTCCTTAGGATCAGCCAGAGTCTGCCAGTGCGGGCCATCGTCATGATCGTGGTCGTGATCATGGTCATGCCCACAGTCATGATCGTGCGCGTGGTCATGCGAGTGGGAATGATCGTGATCATGCGAGTGATCGTGTCCGCAGTCGTGGCTGTGACTATGGTCGTGATCGTGGTCGTGACTCTGGGCCATGGAATGCTGCCGGAGAACAGAGGTGCGGGAGAACTCGGGCAGTCTAAAGCCTGCCGACTGAACCTGCACCCGTCAGCGACAGTGCTCACGCGGGCTGTTTTCGCATCTCGGGATGGGTCGGAGTCTCATCAATCCGGATCAGGTACTGATCTTTTCCAGCGTGTTTGACCTCGTACATCGCCTCGTCAGCCTTGCGCAGCATCTCGTTCACCGGGCGAGGATTCAGGAAGACCACGACGCCAAAGCTGAACGAGACGGGCCATTCGGCGTCGCGGACCATGGCCCGCAGCTGATCGTGAATCCGCTTGGCGACGATCTCCGCATTCTGGGGAGTGATTTCGGGCAGCATGACCGCGAACTCGTCGCCTCCCATCCGGGCGACGGCATCGTAGCTCCGGACGCTCTGCCGCAGGCGTTTCGCGGTGGCCATCAGAAGTTCATCGCCCGCCATGTGACCGCGGGAGTCATTGAACCGCTTGAAGTTATCGCAATCGATGAATCCGATCGCCAGCACTCCCCCCATGCGGGACCCGCGATTGAACTCGTTCTCAATCCGTTCTGAAAACCCGGTCCGGTTCAGCAGCCCGGTCAGCGAGTCGGTCCCCGCCGCCAGATGCGCCATCTCAATCGTCGTACTGAGCCGGTTGACCAGCAGACCAAAAGCCAGCGCGATGGCAGTACCGACAATCGCAGAGGTGCTGTCGACGGCTTCCACCGGCATCTCACCGATCGCCACAAATGCATACCAGCCCAGGACCGATACCAGTGACGAGAAAATCGCCCCGGGGGCACCCAGCATCCAAGAGGCCGCCGCGATCTGCGGCAGTGACAGGGCAATGGCGACTGCCGGGAGATTCAGCTTCGATCCCAGCAGCGCCGAGCAAAGTGGGAGCAGGAAGAAGACCGTATAGATCAGAGGGGTCTGATCACGGCGAGGTAGTCCGGGCATGTTCGACCGACTCCCGCAAAGTCCGCTGGCCTCAGTCCTTGTCGCGCGTGAACTTCTTGAAGCGCTGGCGAAGATCCTGTGTCATCGGTCCGGGAGTTCCGGTACCGATCGTCCGACCATCCACCGACACGACCGGAATCACTTCTGCCGCGGACCCCGTCAGGAAGCACTCGTCAGCCGTGTAGACATCGTGTCGTTGGAGCGTCACCTGTTGTACCGGAATTCCCGCCTGTTCGGCTAGCTGAATCACGCAGTTGCGGGTAATTCCTTCGAGGATTCCCGCGTCATTCGGCGGAGTCTTCAGCACACCCCGCTTCACAATGAAGATGTTGTCGCCGGTGCATTCGGCGATATCTCCCTTGTGATTGAGCATCAGGGCCTCTTCGCAACCGGCGTCGGTCCCCTCGATCTTGGCCAGGATGTTATTGAGGTAGTTGAGCGACTTGATCCGGGGACTCACCGCGCCCGGATGGTTCCGGATCGTGCTGGCGGTGATGATCTGCATCCCCTCTTTGTACATCTGCTCCGGATAGAGCTTGATCGTGTCGCAGATGATGATGATCTGCGGATTCGACGACTTGCGAATGTCGAGTCCCAGGGTCCCCGCTCCGCGCGTCACCACCAGCCGGATGTAACCATCGCCACCCGGCAGATTCGCCAGATTGGCCTTCACCGTGTCGTTCAGGGCCTGGGCCATCTGCTCCGGCGTCATCGGGATGACCAGCCGGATCGCCCGGGCGCTTTCGTAGAGCCGCTCCACGTGCTCTTCGATTAGGAAAACCCGCCCGTCGTAGACCCGGATTCCCTCGAACACTCCGTCGCCGTATAGCAAACCATGGTCGTACACGCTGACGACAGCCTGCTCTTTGGGAACGAGGCGGTCATTCAGGAAGATCAGCTGAGACATGGGAACCTCGAAGGAGTCGTGTGCCGCTCGGGCACGGGGGCCTCACGATGAAACACAGGGCAGGAAACGAAGGCGGCGTGCGAAGCTCGCACGCCGAGGAGTCGCCGGATGACCGGACACGGTCGCGAACCCTGGGTTCACGCAGCCTCTTCCAGTCCCTGAATCCGGCCTTCGGTGAGTCGCACGATGCGGTTCGCCTGCCGGGCAATCGTTTCGTCGTGGGTGACCATGATAATAGTCAGCCCCTGTTCCTCGTTCAATCGGGTCATCAGGTTCATGATTTCCCGCCCGGTAACAGCATCCAGGTTCCCCGTCGGCTCGTCCGCCAGCAGGACTTCCGGCTGTCCGATCAAGGCCCGCGCGATGGCTGCCCGCTGCATTTCCCCGCCAGAGAGCTCCGACGGGCGGTGCTTCAACCGGTGATCGAGACCGACCTTCTGGATGATCGCCTTGGCGGTCTCGGTGAACTCTTTCCGCCGCTTCCAATAGTCCCAGGCACTGTGCCGGATCATCATGGGCGACAGAACGTTCTCGATCAGATTGAGTTCCGGCAGCAGGTGATAGAACTGAAACACGAAGCCGAAGATCCGGTTTCGCAGCTCATCACGCGTCGCGGCCGGCAGGTCGTCGATCCGGTTCTGCTCCAGGCGGACCTCCCCGGTGTCAGGCGTATCGAGCAGCCCGAACAGGTGCATCAGCGTGCTCTTGCCGCACCCCGATTTGCCGATGATCGACACGAACTCGCCGCGCCCCACGCACAAATCGACTCCTCGCAGGACCGGAACCTTCGCCGGCCCCTTCGTGTAGGTCTTGCTGAGCGCCACCGACCGGAGATACGACACACGAGGCTGGCAGCTGGTCATCGGAAGTAGAGAAGCCATGGGCTGATCCAGTGTTTGTGGCATCGTTTGGAGGAGGGGTTAGAGACGAGGGGTTAGAGGTTAGAGAGAAGAGGGCAGAAGCTGGTGACTGAGATCGGCAAGGTTTTTCTCTAACCTCTCGTCTCTCACCTCGAACCTTCCTTACTCCCAGCGTAGCGCCTGAACTGGTTGAAGGGCTGCGGCTCGACGGGCGGGCAGGATGCTGGCCATGACGGCGATCGCCACAGCTCCAATGGCCACCCAGACTACGGTAAACGGATTCACCTGAGTCGGAACCTGATGAAAGTAGTAGATCGTCTCGTCGAACACCTTGTGTCCCAGGATCCAGGAGATCCCGCTCTCGACCGCGTCGATGTTTCGCACGATCAACAGCCCCAGGATCACACCAGCTCCGCTGCCGACGACTCCGAGCGTCAGACCGTACAGGACGAAGATCGACATGATGCCGCGGGAGCTGGCTCCCAGGGCCTTCATGATGCCGATGTCGCGGGTCTTCTCGACCACAATCATGAAGAAGATCGCCAGAATGCCGAACCCAGCCACGGCAATGATCAGGAACAGCAGCACGTTCAGGATCGCAGCTTCGATGGCCACGGCTTGCAAAAGCGGGCCCTGCTGTTGTTCCCAGGTCTCGACCGTAACACCCATCCCGGCCAGTTCGTCACGCAGCCGCTGCACGACCAGCGGGGCCTTTGAGTAGTCTTTCAGTTTGATCTGGATCGCGCTGATGCTGCCTTTTCGCCAATCGAGGTTTTCGTTGGGGTGAGTCGGGTCCGGCGGAGTCAGCATGCCGCGGGCCTTTTGCATCTGCTCGATGTTGCAGAAGACCAGATTCGAGTCGTACTCGCTCATGCCGCACTTGAACAGGTCGACGACGGTCGCTTTGAAGCTGACGGGCTGCGGTGTCCCGGCTTTCAGCGTCGAGATCGTGACATCGTCCCCCGCATGCACGAGGACACGAACATCGGTCTCACCGGTCTCACGATTGCGCTGGGGATAACTGACGAGTCCCGCTCCGATGTAGACACAGGCGGGCAGTGGCTGAGAGGGGTCCACCGGGGCAGCGGTCGATTCAGAAGTCCCCCACGGGTTCTCGGCGTCATACATCGGGGCATCGGACACGGTCGATGGCTCACTCTCAGCGACCTGAACCGGCTCCTGAGTCGCCGGAAGAATGGCCGGAATCCGCAGAGACTGATGCAGTGCCATGTCATTGCGATAAGAGATCGCACTGGGTGACAACTCCCAGCTCACCGGCGCGCTCAGCGGAACTTCCGGGCCATCGGGTTTCGGACGATTCGACAGGTCATTCCCCTGACGACTCAGAAGGTACTCCGCGAGCGGGCTGACCTGGTTTTTCCCTTCCGGAATGATGCCGACGATCCGGACGGGACGCTGTTCATCCTGCCCCATCACGTGAAAAGTCATCATCCCCCACATCTCGACCGTGGGGGTCATCGCCACGACTTCGGCCCCCCAGGCTCTGTTCACGATCGCCATGATCTCTTCGGGGTTCTGAAACCCGTCCGAGTTGTGCGTGATGATGGCCACGTCCGACAGCAGCCCGCGCAGGCGGTCCTGCATCTCGCCGCTGAAACCCGCCATGACGCTGTTCACGACGATCATCGTCGCCACGCCGAGCGTCACGCTGATGATGCTCACCAGAGCGATCGTGCGGGTCTTGAGATAACGTGTCGCCAATAAGAGCTTGTACATGCGCAGCGGCTCCTGCCTGAATCCCGCAGAAGCAGAATGCTTCCGCGAGCCCGGATCCTTCCGGACCGGCAGTTTTCACCGCTAATGCGATTTCGGTCAAGAGGAGTTCCGAGGGGAATTGCCGATGGAGTGCCGGACGCACTTTGCAATCGACGACTTCGGCCCCCCGCCTGACTCCCCTCTGTCGCCCGGTCAATTGGACTCGGAGAGCCCAATGATCCTGCTCAGGCCACCTCGCACACCCTCTCATGGTTCGTCTTGCACTCGGGATTGACCCTGAAGCCAGAGTGGCAGTACAAGCCGCTCCATGTTCGAGCCGCTCCCGGACGATTCCGCGAGCAGTTCACGGGCGGTCAGGATGCCGCACAGGTCCAGGGATGGAAACGTCAACATGCGCAAGACAATTGGCTGGGTGCTTCTCGCCGGTTTGACAGGTTGTGGCCAAGCCGAGCCTGCTCCTCAGGCCGCAGCGGATTCCCCGGCATCCGCGCCCGAAACCGCAGCAATGCCCTCGACGGGGCCCAAGCGGATTACGCCGGACGAAGCTCTGGCGATGGCCAGGGAACTGATCAAGAAACGCAGCTTCAACGACGCCTCCAAGCTGCTCAACGAAGCGATCCGAACCAATCCCCGGCTCGTCGAAGCCTACACAACCCGCGCGACACTGCTGGCCGATGCCAAACAATACACGCGGGCCATCGCTGACCTGAATGCGGCGATCAAGCTGGAACCGGACAACGCGAAGTTCCTGAACACGCGCGGTTACTTCCACTTGCTGCAGCAGAACTACGACGAGGCGATGACCGATTTCAACGCCGCCCTCGCACTGGATTTGAGTTATCCACAGCCACACAACAACCGAGGGCTCGTCCGGATCGCTCAGGAAGACTTCGACACGGCTGTGGTCGAGTTCGATGCCGCTCTGCGGCTCGATCCCAAGTACGTCGACGCCCACAACAATCGCGGTTTCGCACTCTCACGGGCGAAGAAGTATGACGATGCCATCGTCAGCTTCACGAAGGCCATCGAGATCGACCCGAAGTACATCAATGCCTGGAACAATCGCGCTCAAGCCTGCGTTCTGGCCGGTCGTCATGCCGAGGCAATCGCCGACTTTACGAAGGCGATCGAAATGCAGCCGGCTGTGATGGAGCACTATCAGCAACGGGCCGATGCCTACATGGCCAGCGGACAGCCGGAGCTGGCTCGAAAGGACCTGGATCACATCGAGTGGTCGTATGAACTCGATGCCCTGAATCGCACACTCAACGCGCATCCCAAGGACGCCATGAACTGGGTCGCTCGGGGCCGCCACCTGGAGAAAGTGCAGCGATGGGACGACGCACTCAAGAACTATGCAGACGCGCTGGCTCTCGACAAGAACTGTCAGGAAGCCGTGATTGGGCGGGCGACGGTCCTGTTCTATCAGGGGAAGCTCGACGACGCGCTGAAGGCCTGCGATGAGGTTCTGGCCACCGGTCCGAGCAGCGATGCCTCTTCGATCAAGGGTGACATCCTCGCTCAGCAAGGAAAACTGGATGAAGCGATCCGCGAGTACAAACTGGCTCAGCGGTTCGACTCGCAAGTTGCGCAGGCCTACTTCAAACGCGGACAGCAGCGTAAGGCCAGCGGCGAAATCCAGCAGGCCAGTGCGGACATCATTCAGGCTGTCCGCATGGACCCGAGCCTGAAGGGGCAGGCGACGGACGTACAGGTCCCCGAGGAGGAGGAGGCTGCGGCCCCGATCGCTCCCGGAGCGTTCCCCGTCGAATCCGCCGAGTCGGCCACGCCTGTTCAATAGCCTGAACGCGAGTGACGCTACGAAGCTGGCAGTATCCGCGCCAGGCAGTCTCATTCGCTTGGCGCACGGGTTGCATCCTCATGTTCTCTGGACCGGTTGCGACTGATGAAATCTCTTCATCAGTTCGTCCGCAGGGAACAGATCAATGCCTCATTGGACTTCGTCGCATTACGTCGCCGCCATGGCTGTGGCGAGCCTCGGACTGATCTTGATCGCTGTCTGGAAAGCGTACCGCCTGGGGCGCGATCGCGGAGTCGGTGTCCGGGCCGAACGGTTCGATCGGCTGTATGCCGAAGTCGACTTCGACGGGACCACCTGGCAGGTCGTCGATACCAGTCGTGATCCCCTCGGGAAGATCGTCGGAACCGTTTGTTTGACGCAGCTTGGAGCTCGACTGCGAGCCGAAGGGGTCGACCACGCCAACCGTCGCTGGTCCGCCGAAGGCGTGGTCTTTCGCCGCGGGCTGCACCTGCTGTTTGTGGAGCGTCGCGAGCGGGGTCACGCGGTCGGATCGACGAACCTGACCCTCGATGAATCGGGTCAGCGAATGACCGGGATGCAGAGTACCTGGGAAGGGGACCAGACCGGGGGATCGATCCAGACTGTGAACTGGATTCGTTGCCCCTCGTCGATGACGCTTGCTCCGTCCGAGTCTGTGGCGTCTGGGGAACATCGCCTCGCGACAGTGGCATTTCGGCAACAGCGCACCAATGTGTTTCGCCCCGTTGACACCATGGCAAGCGAACTTGTCGCGGCAGCTTCCAGCGTGATTCCCCCCAGTTTTGGGCCGGAGAATCGTTAAACCCGGTAGTGTCTGCCCGCGTTTGAGGTTGTGGCGGTCGAACCCAGAGAAATCGAACGAGTCCGCACGGCAGTTGCGTTCAAGCCCCCTTGGGATGTGGTTTCGATCTGTTCGGACCACTCATTCGCGATCTGCAACAAAAGGGAAGGCCACATGTTCGGAAACAAGACCAACGCTCCAAAGGGCCGCGAGGCGGCTTCCGCAGCCCCCGCTCCTGTCGCCATGCCGGCTCCAGTGGCTGTCGAGGCTCCGGCTCCTCGAGCTCCAAAGAACTACATCTCGGCAGGAACCGTCATCGAGGGAAACATCGTCTCCCACGAAGACCTGCGTCTGGATGGCACCGTCAAGGGGGACATCAAGACCACCGGCTGTCTGATCCTCGGCAAGGAATCCAATGTCGAGGGAAACATCCTCGCATCGGAAGCCGAAGTCGCCGGACTGATCACCGGAACGGTCGAGTCCAAGGGCTCGCTGACCATTCGGGCCACCTGCAAGATTTTCGGCGACATCATCACCAAGAGCCTGAATGTCGAGTCTGGCTCGTCGTTCAATGGCCGGTGTAAGGTCGGCGGCGAAGCCGACGGACCACGCGCAGAAGCCGCCCGTCAGGCTCCGGCCGCTCCCGCTGCCGCTCCTGTGGCTGCTCGTCCCAAGGTCTGATTCTCATCAGTCGTCCATGGATCGCCCGCCTCCGCGCCTTCCTGAGAGGCGGGCGAGATATGGCCCTCGTCGACAGTCGACACGGGTTTTCCAGGAGTTTCATTCGTGCATCTCCCTCGAGAAGAACTCGACAAGCGCATTCAGCATTTGAATCGCTTTCGATCCACTCTGGTGGAACAGATGCGGAGCGCAGCCACACAACTGCTCTCTCCCGGTGTGCCGGCGGATGAGGAACTGGAAACATCTCTGGAAGACTATCGGCGGCAGCTGAAGAGTCTGCAGTTTGACCTGGAGTTGGATCCGACGGCGGAAGGCTCCGTCTGGGGTTCGGTGGAATCTCGTCAGGAGATGGTGCGGCGGTCAGAAGTCGCCATCGAGACTCTGGCACCGGTCCAGCGCCTGCGGGTGGGCTCGGGAGATCAGAGCCTGCTGCAACCCGTGTGGGACGTGGCTGCACAGCTGCGCAATCGCCTTCACGACTCTCCCTGGCAGTCCCCGGAGCTGATCGAAGAGATCGAACGTCATCGCCATCCCCTGTGTCGTCTGCTCGGACTGCTGCAGGCCCCCGAGGCCTTGTCAGATGACGATTGGACCACGGAGATGAGTCTCGTTCAGGAACAGTTTGGAACACCCGTTGCCACCGCCATCGCTCGCGGTCGCGTGCAACTGGCATCCCTGGAATCGAAGGATTAACCCATGAGCAGTGGACAATATCGTCGCTTGCTGACCAACCTGCCGTCCATGGCATCCGTGGTCAATGCCTTTCAATCGCCCGATGTTCAGCTGGCGGTCTACCGCACACTCATCGAGTCACTGCTCGAAGCAACAGCCGATGAGTCCAGCTCTTCGTCACGTGTCTCGAAGGGCAAGTCCCGCAGCGAGATGGACGTCGTCGAAGGGGACAACATTCACTCGATCGCCGCTGACTGATCGTCACGCCCCGCAGGACCTCCGCCATGTCGATCGATTCCGATACGTTCCAGACTCGCGTTCGTGAGATGCGTCAGAGCAGCCAGCAATTGGCTGATCTTCTGAATTCCGATGCGCGACAACTGGAAGCGGATGGTGTAGCGCCGGGCATCGGACTGGCCGAACAACTGGCTCAATACCGGGTTCGGTTTCAGGAGCTGATCGCCCAGTGGAATGCGAGTCAGCCAGCGACTCGACTCTCGGCAACCGTCAGCCTGGAGGCTCTGGAGGCCGAACTGGTGCGCCGCGAACAGGCGGTTCACGCCTGCCAGGTCGCCCGGGACGTGCTGTCGATTACTCCGCGCGATGGAGCCACCATTTCGGAGCTGGAGTCGATCCAATCGGAAGCTTGCCTCGTCCTGGCCGCACATGGAACCGAGCTGAGTGCTGAGCAGATCGAAGCGTTGAAAACCGGGACTCATCCCTGGTGCCATCTGCTGCGTCTGATCCGCGAGCAGGACTCGCTGTCCGACGCAGACTGGAGTGCGTTCAATCGCTCCCTGGAAATGAGCTTTGGTCGTACGCTGGCCATCGCTGCGACGCGTGGTCGTCTCGTCATCGATCGCCCTGCGGAGCCGCCGTCACCCGCAGTCGACATCCCGGCGACTTTCGAACCCGTGACTCCCGAACCCGTGGCCAGTGAACCGGCTCCATCGTCCGAGTCGCCGCCGGTCGATGATCCACATCCCATGACACTGCCATTTCGCAGTGTCCCCGGATCAGTCATCGAGCGTGCCGTGGCGCGGGCCGAGTCCGAGAGCAGCGTCCTGCTGATGATCCCGGATTCGGGATCAGCGTCGCTCGACAGCTTGAGTTCCCTGCCCGAGGCGATCGAGCCGGCCCGTGAGCCGCTCGTGATTGACTCCGCATCGAGCCTGACAGTCGCCGAGCAATCGGACATCGAATCACTGGCACCGTCCGAGACCAACGACGCGCCGCCCGCAGCTTCCGTATTCGACGACATCATTCCCGTGTCACTGGAGGAGCGAATTCGGCGCGAAGCAGAATCTCCACCCGCTGCCGAATCCACTCCGGTTCCCGCGGCCCCCTCGACTCCCGGAAATGTTTGGGAATCGGCTGCCGAATTGCCGAGGAACTCTGGCGATCACGAGAGCATTTTTGACGACGACAGCGACGACGATGAACTGATTCGTCGCAAAAGCCGCACCCCTCTCAACACGCTCGTGCCGACAGCTCCGGAGATCGATGACGAGTCGATCTCCCACCTGGCACAGCAGCTACTCGACTCCGCTGAGTTCTCGGACGCCTCAGGGGCCAGTGCTGCGCTCGCGATGGAGATCTTCAATGGTCCGGAAGCGGACCGACTGACGCTGCTGCCGGATCTCATTCTCCACCTGATTCACGAGGGACGTTCTGGACTCGCCTACCACCTCGCCCGCGGGCTGGAGGCACGCTCGCTGACAGAACGCCGGTTCGTCCCGTCCTGGTTGATTCGCACCTGGACGTTCGGGCATGCCTTGCTGTTTCCGAAGGGGCAACTGGCCAGCCTGCTCCAGGAAGATCTGCAGTGTCCCCGCCGCAGCGAAACGGCGAGTGATCGAGACTGGAATCTGGCCATGTCGCTGATGGTTCGGGCGGCCACGCTCCGACCGGCCATCATCGCTCCCTCCAGTCGCGCCGCAGCGGTGCTGCGGGACTTCGACCTCAAAGAGAACTGCGTCCAGCTTTACAACTACTGCTCGCGCATCGGGACGTATGGCGAGCGGATTCAAGGAGTCTTTCCGGGCCTGTTCAAACAGACTCGCGACAATGTCCCTTACGCCGAACAGCTGTCGACCTTGCGTGCGGAAATTGCTCGTTGGAGCGCCCAGGCCGAAACCGTGGCCTTGAAGTACGAGGCCGCACAACCGCTGTTTCAGAAGACTCACTGGAGTCTGCGAGCTGCGTCTACTGTTCGCGGAACCGAAGCCGTCGGCGAGTGGATGAGCTGGCAGGTTGCACTGCGCCTCGGGGAGTCGCTCATTCAGCCAGTGCTGGAAGACCGCCGAGCGGACCTGTCACGGGTCCGCTCCGAAGTCGAAGATGTCGCGGCCAGACTCTCGGCCGATGAGCATGGTTCCAGCCAGTTCACTCATCCGAGCGTGCGGGCCTACCTGCGCCAGGTCACCACCTTTGCTCAGCGGTGGATCGGCCTGCACACAGGGGCCTCGTCCCAGGAGCCCCAGACCTACCTGCCTCAGGCGGCCGTGGAACTGCGCTCCGAAGTGGAAAGCCGCCACGAAGGAGTCATGCAGGAGTTGCGGAATCTGTCACAGAGCACGACCTCGTTCGAGGTCCGCATGGCGGTTGCCTGCCTGATGCTCTCGGTGCAGGAGATCCGGGATCTGGTCGATCCACAGACTTCGACCGAGACACGGGAGCCCGATCCCCGCCATCTGCTGAACTCGGAATTCCTCAAGATTCCCGAACTCCGTCTGGCGACCAATTGGGACCCCGAAGCCGATCCCCATACCGTCGAAGAAGAGATTCTCAAGTTCCTGTTTCAACCTCAGCCAGACTGGGCCGCCGCCTTCAAGATGCAACTGGCCCAGGGGAACGATACGGCTGCGGAACGCATCTTGTCGCTGGCGTTCTGGACTCCCGAGGAGCGCGATGCCCTCGAATCGGTCCTCCGTCAGGATCGAGCTCGCAAAAAGGCCGAGTTCCTGCATCAGCTGGCGGAAGTCCGGCAGCTGGTCGCCGACTCCGTGCATCTGGAGATTCTCCCCGATACGGAGCGGGCCGGTGTCGAGACGCGACTCAGCCGACTGCAGTTGCAGGTCAACCACGACTCCAGTGCTTCAGCCAGCATTCTCGAACTCGACCGCATTCGCGACCTCCTGGTGAAACGCCGCGAACGCGAAGCGGAACGAATTCGAAACCGCTTGCGTCAGCTGCATGGAGCCTCCGCAGCCGAAAGCGAGCCTCCGCCACCTGCGCCTCCCAAATCACCCAAAGGCTGGATCATGGACTTTGACAGCTAGTCGCCGCGTCTTGAGTCAACTTGTCACACCCTGAGTCACTTCGTCATGAGCCTTTCCGCAGCTGATCGAATTGCACTTCCACCGAGCCGCCTGCTCGGTCGAGATGCTCTGCTGCGCAATCTCATCGCGAGACTGCAGACCGAGTCGCGACTGTTGATTGGTCTCGACCTGGGTCTGCGTTGCCGTACTGGGATCGGTCGATCCGCTCTGCTCCGCGAACTGGTCACGCAGGTCGCACCGCTATTCGACCATCTGTTCGTCCTGCAGGGGCACAACACAGCCAGCTGGCGTCGGTCGCTCGCGGAGATGGCGAGCCAGCTTGACCTGCGGCAGAAAGAGTTTCGACGGGCATCTGACCTGACATCCGCAGTCCGAGGCTGGCTGGGACAGCATGATCGCTGGCTGCTGGTTGTCGATCATGCCACCGATCTGGATGAGATCAAGGATCTGCTTGAAGGAGTCGGGACCGGACAGCTGATTGCGGTACTTCAAGACCCGTCGAATGTGGACTCCAAAGACTGGACTCCGCCGCTGCCGCTGGGAGCCCTTTCGAAGTCGGACGCGGCGGAACTCCTGCGCATGGGACTGGGCCGAGCCTGGAGAGACTCGGCAGAGCAAGAGCTGGCTGGCGAAGTCGCGGGCCTGCTCGAAGGCAACCCGCTCTGTGCCGACCTCGCCGGTCGTCTGATGCGGTACGGTCAGATCGAGATCGAACAACTCGGCGAACTGCTGGGCGAGCGTGCTGCGAAGACGCCACTGGCGGCTGTCCTTTCCGTCGCGCTGGCTCTGCTCGAAGATCGGATCCCTGCTGCCCTTCCGGTGCTTGCCGCAGCTGCGATCCTGGGTCCAGGACCGGTCCCTCGTTCGTTGTTGGCCGCAAAGTTTGAGGCCGAGACGCTTCAGCATCTGCTGCAGCTCGGGCTCATGCGAGCCAGTCGCGATCTCGAACACCAGGAAGTTCCCGCCCGCACTGAACTCCTGTCGCTGCTCTCCGTCGAGATTCAGCGAACGGCAGTGGCCCGGCTTGCCGAGACTTTGCCGTCTCGGGCTCCACGTTATCGCTTGCGAGAGCTGGTCTGCGGCGCGGCCCCGTCTCCTCCCGACGACTATGCCACGAGTCGAGTCCAGCTGGCCCAGTATCTGGCCGCCCTGCCGAAGGTGGACTCGCTGACACTCCCGCTGATCAGCCAGGGAGCCGATGCGGCCCACGACCTGCTGCTGCCCGAAGTCTCTCAACAGCTGTGGCAGCGGGTCCTCGACCACGCAGCCAAGTCGGCTCAGCAGGAATCCGGTCTGATGGAGCCGCTGGTCGAACTGGGCGTCGCCTGCGCTCACGGAGAGAAGTACCAGATGGCCCGCCGTCGCTGGCGGCAGGCTGTGGAATTCTGTCCGATCGAACACCCTGAGCTGACGGAGTTGCTGCTCGCGATCGCCGAATCGGACGTCAATGACAACCGCTTCGATCGCGCCGACTCGCGACTCGTACGGGTGGCCGAGAACTGTCAATCGGCCGCCCCCTCCGAACATCTGACCCTGCTCCGCGCCCAGTGGGAGTTTCTCAAAGGCGGAGTTGCGATCGGACTGGGGCGCAACACGGAGGCTCGGGATCGCTTTCAGCGCTCCGTGGAACTCCGCACTCCTCTGCTCGCGCCGGATCACCCGCTGCTGATGCGGTCGCGGCTGATGCTCTCGCGTGTCGAGTTCCAACTGAAGAACCTGCCCGCCTGCGAGAAGCTGCTCCAGAGCGAGGTGGCGATCCGAGACGCTTCACCCCGCGTGTCGGATGCGGAACTCGGCGTGGCGCTGAACTTCCTGGGTGAGCATTATTATCTCAGTGGCCGTCTCGCCGAAGCCGAGCCGGTCTACGAACGGGCCATAGTGGTCAGGCGTTTGACTCATTCGCGCGGGCATCGACTCATTGGCGAGATGGCCAATCGCCTGGCCGTGATCAAGTCCTCTCGCGGGGCCTATCGCGAATCGGACGCTCTGTTTCGCGAGGCCCTGGCCAGCCTGGAAGAGACCTACGGCCCCGAACATCCGGAAGTGTCACGAGCTCTCAACGATCTGGCGGAGAGTCTCTTTGCCCAGAACAAGTTCGAGCCCGCCCGACGCCTCCTGGAACGAGCACTGCACATTCAGGAACGTTCCCTGCGGGCCAACGATGCACGGTTGAGCCGAACCCGCTCTAATCTCGCAGCTGTCTATGTGGCCCGCGGTCGATACGTGGAAGCGGTCCGGCTCTACGAAAGGGACATTGAGCTGCGGCAGTCGAAGTCGCTGCCCGATCGGGCTTCGCTGGCGACCTCCCTGAACAATCTGGCCGAGGCCTTGCGCTCGCTGGGACGTTATCAGGACGCCGAGCATCGCCTGCTGGAGTCACTCGCGATCCGCGAGCAACTCGTGGGAACCGACCACCCGCAGGTGGCCCAGATCCTCAACAATCTCGGATACCTGTATCTGCATCAGCATCGCCATGCCGAGGCGATCGACCTGTTAAAGCGGGCTTTGCGCATCCGCGAGAATTGCCTGTCTGCCACTCATCCGCAAGTGGCTACGACCCTGGGAACCCTGGCAGAAGTCGAATTCAACGCCGGACAGTACGAAGCGGCGCGAACGCACTTCTCCCGAGCCATCGAAATCAGCTCGGCAGTTCATGGCGAACGCCACGCTCAGCTTCTGGGGCTGCAGATCGCTTCAGCTCGCAACGAATTTCGGCTCGGCCATCTGGGCCGCGCCGAGTTGATGCTCACGCGCTCTCAGTCGATCACCGATGAGGTTCTGGGGCCTGACCATCGCATCGCCGCCCGCTGCATGCTCGGGCTGGCCGAACTGGCTCAGCGTGAGAAACGTTACGACGCCGCGTTTCCACTGCTGGAACGCAGCCTGACAATCATGCGGGCCACCAGTTCATGTGCCCGGCTGGAACTGGCCCAGACATTGCGACTGATTGCCGAGAACCTGCTGGCACGCAACCTGGTCGCGGAAGCTCTGCCACGAGCCGAAGAACTGCTGGAGACGCAGCACGCCATTCTCCCTACCGGGCACCCCGAGACGATCCCAACGTGGGTTTTGCTCGGTCAACTGCGACAGCGGCTCAACGATCCCGTGGGGGCCGAGCAGGCTTTCCAGACGGTCTTGGCTGCAGAGCCACCGGTCACCGCTGAACTGCGAACGGACATGCAGTCGCGTCTGGCCGATGTCCTGATCGAGCAACAGAAGTACGACCCGGCCCGCCAGATTCTCGACCAGCTGATTCAGCACCACCCCGGCCCCGCGGCCTTGCCCTGGCTCAGCCAGCTGTCGGGGGTGCTCTATCTGCAGTCCAAGTTCGCCGAAGCGAGCGAGGTCATGGAACGCTGCGTCCAACTGAGCGATCTCTGTCATGGCCCGGACTCGCCCGAGACGGCCAAACATCTGGACAACTTGGCGGGTGTGCGGTTCCTGCTGGGACAGTACGAAGCTGCGGAACCCGTGATTCAGCGGGCGATTCAGATTCTGGAGCGGGAGGTTCCTGTGCGATCGGCAGCGCTCAACCGGGCGCGCGAGAACTACTCGCAACTGCTGCGCAGCACCGGGCGAGGTCTGGAGGCCGATCAGCTCGAGGGCCTGGTACTCGCCGCACAAGCGGCAGAGGAGCCGCCGACACTGACCGGGTCTCATGTTCTGGATGACCTGTAGGAGATCGACAATGCCGACCACGATTACCCCGGGCGACCGGGTTCGAATCCACTACACGTCGCGCACTCTCGAAGGGGGAGTGATCGAGACCAGCGATCATCGCGGGGCCTTCGAGTTCCTCGTCGGCTCCGAAGAGGTCTTGCCCGCTCTCAATCAGGGACTGGTGGGGCTCAAGGTCGGTGATGTCAGCACGATCACGGCACCGCCGGAACGGGCTTTCGGTCGGCACAGCGCCGATCTGATTCAGTCGGTTCCCGCCTCGATCCTTCCTGAAGGGGTACAGGTCGGCGATCAACTGACAGCGATCGTCTCGGACCGCAAGTTCGATGTGTGGGTTCAGCGGCTCAGCCAGAAGGAAGCCGTCGTCGACGGCAACCACCCCCTGGCCGGAGAAACACTGGTGATCGACGTGCGAGTGGTCGGCCACGAGCCAGCCTGACCGGTCTGTACCGGTTATTCCGGTCGTCCCGATCAAGCAACATGAGTTTGATACTACGATCTGCGACCTCCCATAGTCGCCGGTCGGAGCGCCTCGTAAAAGGAATTGACGAGAGACGTACAAGGATGTGACTCCGGGACCGCAAGCTCCCGGTTCGGATTCTCGGGAAGGGTTGTTCCCTTCTGAGATCATCATGGCAGGACAAGCAACCATGTCCCTGAAACTGACAGCCGAATCGTTCCTCGCTGGCGTGAAGCAAAGCGGATTGACCGATTCCGACACCCTGGAAACGCTGATTAAGACGCTGCGCGGCGAAGGGGTCGACACGACCAACTCTGCCGTGCTCGCGGATGCGCTGATCACCAAAGGGGTTATTACCCCCTGGCAGTCCGAGAAGCTGATGCAGGGGAAGTTCAAAGGCTTTCTGCTCGGCCGGTATAAGCTGCTGAGCCTGCTCGGCAAGGGCGAGATGAGCTCGATCTATCTGGCCGAGCATACGCGGATGAAACGCCGCTGCGCGATCAAGGTCCTGCCCGCCAACAAGGTCCGGGACACCTCTTATCTGGGACGGTTCCAGCGCGAGGCCCAGGCCGTGGCCGCGCTCGACCATCCGAACATCGTCCGGGCCTACGATGTCGACACCGAGAACGAAGGCGGCGTCGAGATTCACTTCCTGGTCATGGAGTATGTCGAAGGCAAGGACATCGAGAAGCTGCTGGAGTCGAAGACGCAGTTCACCGCGATCGAAGCGGCGGACTACCTGCGGCAGGCGGCCGAAGGTCTCTCGCACGCCCACGAGGCCGGACTGATTCACCGCGACATCAAGCCCGGCAATCTGCTGGTCGACAACAAAGGGGTTGTGCGGCTGCTGGACCTCGGGCTGGCCCGGTTCTTCCGGGATACTGAGACCGAGTCACTGACGATCAAGCATGACGAGAAGGTGCTCGGCACCGCCGACTACCTGGCTCCCGAACAAGCTGTCGACAGCCACGCCGTCGACGAGCGGGCCGATATCTACAGCCTGGGCTGTACGCTCTACTTCTCACTGACGGGGCATCCGCCGTTTACCGACGGGACGCTCGTGCAGCGCCTGCTGGCTCATCAGACGAAGTCACCGCCGCCGATTCGCAAACAGCGGCCCGATGTGCCCGAATCGCTTGTAGCGATCGTCGAGAAGATGATGCAGAAGCGCAAGGATGACCGCTACCAGTCGGCAGCGGAAGTGGCAGCGGCGTTGTCGAAGTGGCTGGTCGAGAACGGCGGAGATGCCTGGCGCCGGAGCCATGCAGAACTCGTGGCCCGCTTTGCCGGACTCGATGCTCTGACGAGGCCTCAGGCTTCCGGCGACTCCAAGATCCTCAAAGAAGCTGCTGCCAAGAAGGAAGAGCCGGTCGCCGAACCCGTGGCCGCCAAGCCCGCCAGCTTCGATCGCCCGATTGCGGGCGGTAAGACCAAGGGAAAGTCCGGCCTCCGCCCGGCGATCAATTCCCGAACGGCCCCCGAGATCGTTCCCCCGGCTTCGACAGTGCCCGCGCCCGAAAGCCGTCGGACACCCCCGGCGACCGACGACGGAAGCGTCTCGAATCCCAACTGGATCGCCGCGCCGCCCACAGCTCCGCTGGCGGCGCCGCAACTGCCCCCAGTCGTGAAACCCTCGGCCGACAATCGATTCGATCGCCGAATCATCACGATCGCCGCTCTGGTGCTGGGAGCCGTGCTCCTGATCGCGGGGATCGGTTACAAGCTGATCGCCGGTTCCGATGAGGGAAAGCCAGAAACGGAGCCCGCCGCCGCTGCTGCCAAGACCGGTCTCTGATCGACGGGCGGCGAGGACTCGTTACGAAACGCCAGAAGCCCGGTCCAACGGACCGGGCTTCTTTCGTGAACACACCGTGTCTGCCAACTTACTTCTCGGACACCACAGCTGCGGTTTCCTTCGAGAAGCCCGGCAGGGCCATGTCAGTGGGCTGACGGACGGTGACGTCGTGAGTCAGGATCGGATTCTTCCCGACGAAATAGGTGTGGAAGTCACCCACAACGAGGTTGTAGACATCGGCCTTCTCGCCAGTATCGACGCCGGTGACATCCAAAGAGCCCGAAACCGAATGGAACCGGTCTCCCGGTTCGAGTTCGCGAGCCATCCGCCAGCCCTTTCCGTTCACCCAGAATGGGTGGCCCAGAGTGCATGTCAGCTGATCATCGCCGAACTTCACGATGGCTGATCCGGGAGACCTGTTAAAGGTTGTCTGGAAGACGGGTTTGAATGCGAGCTCTCCCGTATCGATATCCTGGCTCAACACCCGGTCTCCGCGAACGATCGACTCGATCGGCTTCGGGCCGAATTCTGTGACCACCGGGGTGCCTGCGGCGAAGCAGCTGATGTATGTAACACCACCGAACGGCATGAAAGGAGAAACCGTTCCCGGACGAGTGACAGGGCCGCGACGGCGACCGACATACCACTCTTCCTCGTACTGACTGAATACTTGAGGCTTCGAATCGAACATGTACCCCTGGTCATCTTCCCACCAGGCCCACCAATCCAGAGGTGATGACATGCCGCGAGTTCCTGTCACTTCGGAAAGCACTCGGGTGCAGCGATCATTCCAGGACTGGATCTGCTGGTTCCGTTCATCTGCTCGCTCCTGCGCATGTTCTGACAACACTGCAAATGTTCGCTCACCGTCGATCGAGTTTGAGACTACGGGGTTTTCGGTAACTCGGGGTGGTGTTCCCATCAATTGCCCAGACTGATACACGTTGATTGTGACGAATTGGGGAGAATATCGGGCGAGATAGTAAAAGTCGAACTGCCGATTCTGGGTCTCCGCAACTGCGTGCTGTGAATAGAAGACCCAATTGCCATTCGTCCGGGTCGTCGTGCGAATCGAGATAGGTGTCATCATCGATCCCAGAATTGTGGGGGCGTACTCTTCGAGACGCCGACCTTTCAGCTCATTCGTGGCTTTGACTCGGACAACTGCACTGTCAGACGCGGTGGCCAGTCGAGCGATCGCAGCCGACGCCATCCAGCTGTTGAGTCGGCAGATCCAGGTCAGATACTCCAGTTGTTGTGGCTCATTGCCTCGCCCCAGCCGTTGTTCCATCACCGGGATCGCATTGGGATCACGAATCTCCTGTAACGCCAACCGGGCCGCATCGCGTCGTTTGGCCGAGCGATCTGACAGCAGTTTGACCTGTCGTTCGATCTGCTTGCCCCACCGCTCAAAGGAACTCTTGTTCCGCTCAACGGATCGCTGAGCAGCCAGAGCCTCCTCGGAAGTGATCCAGACCCCTTCGATCTTCCGGTCACCCAGACGCTGACGAGCCTCTTCATTATCACCGTCCTGGAAAAGCACTCCATACAGGTGAGCTCGCTCTTCATCGAACAGCTGATGCTGGCGCGAACCGTCCGCAAGGAAGAATTGATCATCAATCCCATCCCCCTTCTTGGCACGCTCTTTCCGGTAACGGTGCAGTTCGGCCCAACGGTCACCGTGATCAACGACTCTCCGGTAGGGAACCCACTCCGTTCCGACTTGGACCTCTCCTCGCAACCAATGTGCCGACTTGCTGGAGTCGTTGTTGAGTTCCGCCAGTGCCGATTGTCGCGAGGAGTTTTCTCCGGACAGTTCCAGTTCCTGGACTTTGCGAATCAGAGCATCATCTGCGAGCAGCGAAGCGGAAAATGACAGGCAGAGCCAGCTGGTCAATGTGAGTCGAAGGCTGGTCATCGCGGACCTCCTTGGAAGATGGGACTTTACGGGTCAACGTTGAGAGTGATCGCGAGTTGGCTCAACTCGGCTTGCGGTTGAATCGATTCGTAGGTCGAAAGCAGCGAAATGCGAGTCTTCACCGCGACCGCACTTCGATCACCTTTGGTGGCCACTTTCTTGTGGGAGATCGATAACCGTCGCTCCCAGCGTCTCAGGTTATGTGCGAATTCTTGACTCCGCTGCGATTCCGAGTGGACCTGGAACAGGAGGAGTTGCCGTTGTGTAATCCGTGCCTCTGCATTCTTCATGATGGCGGCCTGTTTTTGGACATTCTGATTTAATTCGAGTACGTAACCTTGAAGTTCCGCTTCCCTCAAGGCTCGAGAGGCGTTCGATGATTGGACGAGATTAGCGTTTGCCACTACCTGTTCTGCATTGAGGATTGCAGGAGTCGCGGGAAGATTAGGAGCGGAGATTGGGGTCGTGGCGATCTGCACTCGTAAAGCGGCGATCGCAGCGACTATCTGATCATGAGTCCGTTGCAACTGGAGATATTGTTTCTCCAGGGAATCCAACTGACTCTCAATCTCTTTCAGTTGCTCCTGCTGTACGGCGGCTTTCTCTCGCTCATAGCTGGAGAGTTCCTTCTTCTGATTATTCAGGCTCAACTGCTTCTGTTCGCTCTCCTTGAGAAGCGAGGCCTTTTGGGCTGCAGACTCGTCCACCTTGGAGAGCAACTGCACCTGGAGAGCTCGATGCTCCGCATGCACTTCAGTTGCACCTTCGTCCATTTCCCTCTGATAGACATCGAGCAGTTGTGAGCGCATCACAGGCTCAGCTTGGGAGATCAGCTTGGCGGCCACCTGATCTCCACATGGCCCCGACAGAAACACCACCATCCGCCCCAACCAGCGAGCCGCGTCGAGACGGTCGACTTCGCTCGTCCAGACCTGTCCGGGATCTCCGATGCGGGCCGACAGGTCGACGAGGCTCTCGATCGCCGCTTCGTATTTCTTCTCTCGGACCTGCTCGTAAATCAGGAAGTGGTGAATCGGAAAGTAGTAGACCTTGTGGTCCGCCCCCGCCTGCATCGCAGTGATCGCTTCGGCGTGGCGGAAGTTCTTCAGTAGGGCCAGCCCGTGCAGATAGTGCAGCCGCGGATCGTTCCCGGTTTTCCCAGCAAGACTCTTGATCTGACTGGCGATCTGCTCCGGAGCCGACTTGTCACCCTGGGATGCGATTTTCACGAGGGGACGCAGCGCAGCTTCGATCTGGACCTGATCCACCGGCAAAGCGGGCGATGGTGAAACAACCTCATCTGCCAACAACCCACCCGAACACAGGCAGGCCACGACCAGGGAAAATACGGTTCTCTTGACAGGATGCTGCACGGGAATGATCCCAGCGCCGACGGGCTTCGCTCGATTTTCATCCTAATCGAAATCGGCATATCGTCAATACAGAGTTCATTCTATCGCTTGCGGAACAGGGGATTTGCCTGTCAGAGCCACTTCGGGCAATGAGCGGGCGGAATGCAATCGAACTGGGAAAACCTGGGTCCAGCCGGTAGAACTCATTCCATGCCCAGTGCCGAACAGTACCTGAAACCCGAGGTGATCCGCAGCGTCGCACGGCTCGATCTGCGGGCTCGGTTTATTGTCGAAGGATTCCTGACCGGGCTGCATGCCAGCCCGTTTCAGGGGTTCAGCGTCGAGTTCAGCGAGCACCGTCGCTACACACAAGGGGACGACCCCAAGGACATCGACTGGCTGGTCTACGCCAAGACCGACCGCTACTACGTCAAAAAGTATCAGGCCGAGACCAACATCACTGGCTATCTGGTGATGGATCTCTCGGAAAGTATGGCTCATACCTACCGGCAGGACCTGACGAAGTTCGAGTATGCCACCTGCCTGGCGGCGGCGTTGGCCTACCTGATGGTGCATCAGCAGGACCCGGTCGGGCTGATCGCCTTTGACGAAAAGATCCGAGCCAGCCTCCCCGCCAAGAGCAAACGCACCCAGCTCGCGAACATTCTGGCCCTCCTCGCCAAGACGAAGCCCACCGGCCCGACCGATGTCGCCAAAAATCTGCGGCAGACAGCCAGCATGCTCAAGCACAAGAGCCTGGTCATGCTGTTCTCCGACCTGCTCGTCGATCCTGAACCGGTGATTAAGGCGATCAGTCAGCTGCGGTTTCGCGGGCACGATGTGATCATCTTCCACATCCTCGACGAGTCCGAGGTCCACTTCCCGTACGACGGAATGGTCGATCTGCTGGAGCCCGAGTCGGGTCAGAACCTGATCGTCGATGCTCAGGCTGTCAAACGCGACTACCTGCAGGCGATCGAAGAGCTGCGGCAAACCTACCGCACTGAGTGCCAGGCTGTGGGAGCCGACTATGTCGAGCTGGATACCAGCATGCGATTCGATCACGCGCTGGTGAAGTACCTGTCAGGTCGCAAGGCCCGTTTCTAACCCAAGCCTTCATCGATCGACAATCTGCAATCGACATTCATCAATCCGCCAGAACACTACGGTAACCGCTGGCTGATCTCTGACCGCCAGTTCAAGCGACAAACGCCTTCAGCTCCGGCAGCATGCGCTCGAACGCATCCTCAAACACATAATGCCCCGCGTCGGGATAGCGAGTGACCTGGGCGCGGGGGAACCGCTCGATCCACTCGTCCAGGAACTTCGTCGTAAAGCACCAGTCCTTCTCGCCCCAGAACAGCTTCATCGGGTGGGACTGAAACTTCGCCAGCCCCTCTTCGATCCTCACCAGCCGGTCGTAGCTGGGATGAAACGGATCCAGGGGGATGTCGAGCACGAACCGATGCGTCGCGATCCGATTGGCCCAGTTATTGTATGGGGCAATAAACCCCGCTTTGACATCACGAGACAGCGGCTTCTCAACAGCCATCCACAGGGCCGCCCCGGCGAAAGCATTCAGCCCCCGAACCGCCAGCTCTCCCAGCCCCGGAATCCGACAGACCGCGATCCGCAGCGGAATCCGCTTCGAGCGAAACGCAGCTGTGTTCATCAGCACGAACCGGGAGAACCGGTGCGGCAACTCGACAGCCGCTCCCATGCCGATGCACCCGCCCCAGTCGTGCCCGACCAGGGTGATATCCCGCAGGTCAAGGGTCTCAATCAACCGGCACAGATTCGAGACATGCGAGTCGATCGTGTAGGCATACTGCTCGGGCTTATCCGAGAACCCGCACCCGATATGGTCGACCGCAATCGCCCGATGCGTCGGCGAGAGAGCCGCCACAAACCGCCGCCACGCATAGCTCCAGGTCGGGTTGCCGTGAACAAACAGCACCGGCTTTCCGGCCCCTTCATCAACGTAATGGTACTTCAGCCCGTTGAGGTCGAGCGCGTGGGAGGCGAAGGGGTATTCGAAGAGAGACAATCTGGATGCTCCGTGGGATGTCGGAGAGTTTATCGAATGGAACAGCCTCTCTCACCTCGCACACAATGATTGAGAACGCAGGTGGGCTGATGCTGAAAAACAGCTGGCCAGATGTCATAGTTCCCGAGAAGCCCTAACCTCCCGCACTCTGCGAGACTTGGTATGTCACGTTCGACTCAGCGATGGACGATGAACTCCGCACTGTGCGGATTCTCTGTTGCCCTTTGGGGGCTGGTTTTGCCCATGACCGTTTTGGCGGATTCGAATTGGCCGCAGTTCCGTGGCTCCGGGGCTCGGGGAACCACGAACGAGTCGAAGATTCCGGATCGCTGGTCAGCCACCGAGAATGTGGCCTGGAAGCGGGACATTCCCGGTCGAGGCTGGTCGTCGCCCGTGGTGTGGGGAAACCATCTGTTTTTGACGACCGTTGTGAACACGGGCGAGTCCGAGGCTCCGAAGAAGGGGCTGTACTTTGGCGGTGATCGTCCGCTGCCCCCGGGTTCGATTCATCAGTGGAAGGTGCTGTGCCTGGACCTGGAGACTGGTGATGTCCGCTGGGAACGCCAGGTTCATGAGGGCAAGCCCAAGAGCTCGATCCATGTCAAAAGCAGTTACGCGTCGGAGACGCCCATCACCGATGGGGAACGGGTCTACTGCTGCTTTGGAAACGTCGGGATCTTCTGCTTCGACTTCGCGGGGAATGAGCAATGGCGGCACGAACTGCCAGCCTTGCCGACTCGATTCGGCTGGGGGACAGCCGCTTCGCCAGTCCTGCACGAGGGAAGACTCTACTACTGCAATGACAACGACAAGGAGTCGTACCTGCTCGCGCTGGATGCCAGGACCGGGAAAGAGGTCTGGAAAATCCCACGCGAAGAGAAGAGCAACTGGGCAACTCCATTCGTCTGGAAGAACGAACAGCGGACGGAGATTGTCACCCCCGGGTCGGGCGGCGTGCGGTCCTATGATCTGGACGGCAAGCTGTTGTGGACGTTGAAAGGGATGTCGAGCATCACGATCGCGACACCGTTTGAGGCCAACGGGCTGCTGTTCGTGAGTTCGGGATATGTGATGGACCAGAAGCGTCCGGTGTACGCGATCAAGCCTGGGGCGAAAGGGGATATCTCGCTGACCGAGGGCCGGACCTCGAACGAGTTTATTGCCTGGTCCCAGCCGAAGGGAGCCCCCTACAACCCGAGCACACTTGTGGAGGACAATCGGCTCTATGTGCTGTACGACCGCGGCCTGATCGGTTGCTTCGATGCCCGGTATGGCCAGGAGCTGTACAGCCCCCAGAGGCTCCCGGATGGGCGGGCGTTTACATCCTCTCCATGGGCCGCAGGCGGCAAGGTGTTTTGCCTCAACGAGGATGGCGTGACCTTCGTCCTCAAGGCGGGCGACACATTCGAGCTGCTGCATACCAACGCGCTCGCGGACGACGACATGGGGATGGCGACACCTGCGATTGTCGGGGATCGGCTCGTGATTCGAACCGCGGCCCGTGTTTACTGCATTCAATCGCCCAAGGGACCGTGATGAGAACTTTCGCTACTCCAACACAAACGAGACGCTGACGCTGGCTGTGATGCTGATGGTTCCGGGGGCAAAGGCTGAGGTGAACTCGTCTCCAGCGTCCCCGCTTCGGCCCACGCTTTGGATGCCGTTGCTCGCCGACCACCAGCTTTCAGTCTCTTCGGAGATTCGATGGGGCTTCCCGACCTTGGCTCCGAGTTCCGTGGCGAGGGCGGTCGCCTTCTCCTTCGCAACGCGGACCGCCCGCAGCCGGGCTTCGTCGCGGTGCTTGCGGAACTCGGAACTTCGCAGCTGCGCAGGCCGCGAACCGGTGGCTCCCGCTTCGAGGACCTGAGCAGTAATGTCTGGAACATTCTTCAGGTCCTGGACGGTGCAGGTCACCGTTTGAGAGACGCTGTAGAACTGGATATTGGCGGTCTCCTGCCGGTTCTCGATGTAGTTGGGGGAGATCGTGACCTGTGACGTCTGCAGATCGGCCTCGGCGATGCCAGCGGCTCGCAGAGCCTTGACGACTTTTTCCGTTCGTTCCGCCTGCAGCTTCCGAGCCTGGGTCAGATCGGCGTGCCGGATCTCGACATCAAACCACAGGTCGGCCAGATCCGGCACGACGCGGATCTCGGCCTTGCCACTGGTCGACACCATCGGGAGAGAGTCAGAATCGCCCGCGAAGGCGAGCGAGGGAATCAGCAGGGCCAATAGCAGCAAGGACGGTTTCACGGGAGCTTCCTGAAGAGGGGCTGAAATTGCGCGGACAGATTTTCGACGCCCGAACCTCCGGAGGAGTTCCAGGATTTCGGGAACTGCAGCGGACCGGCTGCTATCATGGCGGGCAGAACTCTGCGTTCTCCGGGGGGCTTCATGCGACACTGGATCTTCTGCTTCGCCCTGTTCATGAGTCAGAACCTGCTGGCCGCTGAAGGCACGCTGCTCGTGTTTCAGCCAGAGGCCGTCGAGGTCGTCTCGGTCGAAGTTGCCGACTACGAATTCACCGAGGCTCGCCACAACTTCGCGGATCAGCTGCTGAAGTCCCGCGATGGGGACCAGGATGGAAAGCTGAGCCCGGACGAGGCGGCGAGGCTCCCGGTCTGGAACTCTTCCACGAGCCAGCTCCAGCCACTGGGTCGCGAGTGGAAGCAGGCCGACGAGTCGCCCAGCGACGGGTTTCTTTCTCTCGAAGAGGTCCGCATTCTCGTCGATCGCCGCTGCGGTGAGCCTGTTCGCATTCAGGTCGATCGCCGAGGGAACGACCGCGCCGAGCTGTTGTTCTCGCTGATCGACCGCAATCGCGATGGCCAGCTGGAGCCGACCGAGCTGTTGGACAGTACGCCGCACCTGCGCCGCTGCGACTTTGACGATGACGAGATGCTGACGCTCAGCGAGCTGTCTGAGCTGAGTGCTGCGATGACTCGTCCCACCGAGGCGATCGAGTCGACGGAGCCGTTTCTGTGGGGCGGCAACCCGAGTGCTCTGACAGTCGCGGCTCAAGAGATCACGGCTCGCTATGGGACTCCGGGCGGCGTCCCGATCGCCCGCGTGCATGGGATCGAGCCAGCTGCCGATGCGGACGGTGACCAGCAGCTCAGCACGACCGAGATCGAGCAGGCTCTCCAGAAGGGGAGCTCGGGGATGCGGCTGAAGATCAAGGTCGATGGCAAGAGTTTCGGCATCCGCTGGCTCGAACCCGGCGATGATCCTGAGGTCCGCACGTTCCGTCGCAGCGAGAACGTGAAGCTCGAGGGTCTGAACTTCAAGATCAACTTTCGCAGCTCCGAACTGCTCGAACAGCTGCGGCGGCAGGAACTGAACACGCAGTTCGGGGATGCCGACAAGGACAACAACGACTATCTGTCGCGGGCCGAGTATGCCGAGTTGGCGTCCGTCGCGGAGACATCGGTCGCGGCCGACCCCGCTGTGGTCGATGCGAACGGCAATGACCAGATCACGCGGGAGGAACTGCTGGCTGCGGGCGATCTGCGGGCGATGGCGACGCGGTGCCAGCTGCAATTGACGGTCGTACGCGAGGCTCTAACGCTGTTTGCGATGTTGGACCAGGACCGCAATCAGGGGATCTCGCAGTGGGAAATCGGCAGCTCCGTGAATCGGCTGGAGACGCTCGATCGCAATCGCGATGGCCGTCTGGCTGCGAGCGAACTGGCTGGGGAGCTGGCCCTGGAAGTCGGATTCTCCGGAGCCCGGCGGGATGAGAGTCCGATGGCTGTCGTGCGAAATCGTGCCCGCCCGGTGGCCCGCCGGACGACGAGCGCGGGGCCGCCGTGGTTTCAGCGGATGGACCGCAACCAGGACCAGCGGCTGTCGTGGCGGGAGTTTCTGGGAACGAAGGAGCAGTTTGGCCAGCTCGATACCGATGGAGACGGGGCCGTGTCGGCGAGTGAAGCGAAGCCGTGATGCTCCACCGAGCCGGAAGCGTGAGCGCCCGGAGCGATCAACGCTCAGCGGAATCTCCAGGCGCTCACGCTTCCGGCTCGTGGTTTCACTCGGTCTCCCAGTGCTGCAGGGCGAAGCCACCGAGACGAATCACCACTCGGCAGGCTTACGCCGTGCCGCTCCTGCTCTAAGAGCTTTGCTGATTCACCGCGCATAGAAAAAGCCCAGCGGTTGCAGCCGCTGGGCTTTTCAATTCAGGAGCTACTTGGCGGCTTTGACGACGTCATCCGCCGTCATCCGCAGTTCCTTCATCACCGTGTCCCCGGGAGCACTGATGCCGAAGCGGTCGATGCCGATCACCTGACCTTCATCGCCGACATACTTCCACCACAGGCCGCTGACGCCGGCCTCGATGGCAATCCGCTTCTTGCAGCTCTTCGGCAGGACCTCTTCGCGGTAGGCCGCGCTCTGGCGGTCGAACCGTTCGAAGCAGGGCAGTGACACGACGCGGGTGCCGGGGCCGAGCTGATCGGCGGCCTTCATCACGTGCTGCAGTTCCGAACCGGTGCCGATCAGGATCGTCTCCAGCTTGCCGGTTTCCTTCTTGGCGATGTAGCCCCCGCGAGCAGCCCCTTCGCGGCGGGTCTTGGCCGGGATCGAGGCTTGCGAGGCGATGTTCTGCCGGGTGAGCAGCAGCACCGTCGGACCATCGGTCCGCTGCAACGCAGCTGCGAAGGCTCCGGCGGTTTCTTCGGGGTCGCCGGGGCGGATCACATCGAGGTTCGGGATCACCCGCAGCCCGCTGCAGGTCTCGACCGGCTGGTGGGTCGGGCCATCTTCGCCGACACCGATTGAGTCGTGCGTGAAGATGTAGATCGTCGGCAAGTGAGCCAGTGCGGCCAGTCGGATCGACGGACGCAGGTAGTCGGCGAAGACCGCGAAGGTCGCGCCGCTGGTCCGGAAGATTCCGTCGTAGGCGATCCCGTTCATGATCGCGCCCATGCCGTGCTCGCGGATGCCGAACCAGATGTTCCGGCCATCGCTGGTGCTCGACTGCGGCTCGAAATCCTTGCCCCCCTTGATGTAGTTCTTGGTCGAGCCGTACAGGTCAGCACTGCCGGTGATCAGCAGCGGGAGCGCCTTGGCCAGCGGCTGCATGACATCGGCCCCGGCTTGGCGGGTGGCGATCTTGGCGTCGGCGGGGAACTCGGGGATCAGATCGACGAGGTTCTCGGGCAGCTTCTTCGCGATCCCATCGGCCAGCAACTGGGCCTTGTCCGGGTTGGCCTTCGACCAGGCGGCGAAGGTCTTCTGCCAGGCGTCGTACTGGGCGACGAGGGTCTCCTTGTGAGCCGCGAAGTGCTGCTTGACCTTATCGGAGACATAAAAGTGTTCGGCAGGCAGTCCGAGTCCCTTGCGGGCAGCCTCGGAGAACTTGGCTCCGCCTTCGCCGTGTCCACCGGCGGTACCCGCGACTTCCGGAATGCCGCGTGCGATCTCGGTCTTGGCGATGATGATCTTGGGGCGACCGTTGTTGTTGGCCTTGGCCGCTTCGTAGACTCGCAGGAAGGCCGGGATGTCGTGACCATCAACCGTCACCGCGTCCCAGCCCAGAGCCACGAACCGGGCAGCTGTGTCGCCGCTCTGGGTCTTGATCGCCATCGCATCGAGCGTGACGTCGTTCGAGTCGTAAATCAGGATCAGGTTGTCGAGCTGGAAGTGTCCCGCGAAGGCGATCGCCTCGTACGCGACCCCTTCCTGCAGACAGCCATCGCCAGCCAGAGCCACGATGTGCTGATTGAAAATCGTGTGCTCAGCCGTATTGAACCGAGCCGCAGCCATCTTCGCGGAGACGGCGTAACCGACTGCGTTGCCGACTCCCTGGCCGAGAGGACCGGTCGTGGCTTCCACGCCGACGGTCTCACCGAATTCGGGGTGACCGGGGGTCTTGCTGTGCAGCTGGCGGAAGTTCTTGACCTCTTCCAGAGACAGGTCGTACCCCGACAGGTGCAGCCACGCGTACAGGAACATGCTGCCGTGACCGGCCGACAGAATGAACCGGTCGCGGTTGAGCCACTTGGGATCGGCGGGGTTGTAGCTCAGGGCCTGACCGAACAGAGCCGCCCCGATCTCAGCTGCGCCCAGTGGCAGCCCCAGATGGCCCGACGAGCACTTGTGAACTGCATCAATCGCGAGGCCACGGGCCACGTTGGCAGCTTCAGAAAGAACGTCGAGGGGCAGTGTGCTCATGTCGAATGGCCGATGTGCGGTGCGAAAGGGCCGTAGCCTCATCCTAAAGGCTGCGCCGAACCGAGAATGCTACCGGGGTGGGAATGGGGAGACAACCAACGGCAGAACCTGTTTCCGGGTCGCGGGATCGGCAACTCATCGGGGCTGGCTGATGTACGAACCGCCTTGGGGCGATCCGACCGTTCTCTCGGGGTGGCGGGGGCATTCGCTGCGCTGCTGACCCAGCCACCCTGCTTAGACGATCAAACGGCGAGCAGTTCGCCAGCAACTTCACGAACCAGCGTGGAGTACGACTCCAGGTCGGCCGACAGATCGACCGAGTCCTTAAACAGCCGCATCCGCCGCTCCAGGAAGCGAAACTCGTCGGAGTCCCGAGGCGGTACCGTCAGGTCGGTGGCGTCGCCGCGGACCATCCGCATGGCGTCGATCAGTCGCCGGAAGAAGCGATAGGCATCCCGCAGACCCAGCCGCTGCGAGGCACTCAGCACGCCGCACTGCTGGAGAGCTTTCATCGCATCGCGGGTGTTCGGGTCGCGAACCTCCGGAAAGCGGTGGCCGTTACGCAGCTGGAGTCCCTGGATCAGGTACTCGATATCGACGAGCCCGCCGGGGCTGAGCTTGGCGTTGAAGGTTCCCGGAGCGACCAGCTGGCGAATCTGCTTGTCGCGAATCGCCCGCATGGCGGCCATATCGAACTCGCCGCTGGCGTAGATCATCTGATCGCGGAGGGCGACAACCTGCTGGCCGAGATCCCGGTCTCCCGCAATGGGACGGAGTTTCACCAAGGCTTGCCGCTCGAACGGCCAGGCGGGACCGGTGGGACCGAAGTAGCGCTCGAACGTGTCGAGGAGGACCGCCGGGCTGCCCGCCTTGCCATGGGGACGCAGCCGCAAGTCGACTTCGAAGATCCCCTTGCGGCGGGTCTGGATCGACTTCACAAACAGGTCGACCAGGCGATCGTGGAACTCCTCATTGCTGATCGTCTGCGGGCCGTCCGTGTGTCCGGTCCCTTCGTACAGAAACATCAGCTCGACGTCCGACGCGAACCCGAGCTCGCGCCCGCCGCACTTGCCCAGCGCTGCCACCACCATCCGGCAGGGCGAGCCATCTCCCAGACGCGGGTGACCGTAGAGACTCGCCAGCTCTTCCAGGCAGAACTCCAGAGCCTTTTCGACGGTGACCTCGGCAATGTCGGTCAGCTCGAACGCAAATTCGCTGAACGACTCGTCATGTCCCAAGATATGGCGCAGGTCGACCCGCAACCGCTCGCGGTCCTTGAACTCGTTGAGCTGGCGGCGTTTCTGCTCCAGACTGGCGCTGCCCGCGAGTTGAGCGGTGAGCTCTGCGAGCAGTGTTTCGCGCGACTTGGCCCGATGATCGGATCGCGAGTTGGCGACGAAAGGAATGACCTGGTCAACATCCTGCCGCAGCAGTTCTTCGCCGACAAAGTCACTCACTCCCAGCAGACGAGAGAGGCCGCCCAGGACCTCCATCCGGTCGAGCGAGGCCACCTGCTCCGTCCAGTCGGGGCGTTCAAACAGTCGCACCAGCAGCTCACGAAACCGCAGCAGTGCCGCCTCGGGGTTGGGAGACTGCGGCAACAGGTGGGTGAAGTGTTTGGTCAAGAGCACGGCGGCCCGTAGCTCGCTGAGTCGCCGGGGTTCCGTGATCTTGCGACCGGCATCATCGGTGACATACAGCGTATCACTGGCCAGATGGCCGACCGATCGAACCGCCACGCGCTGAATCTGAATCCCGCTGAGCGTCAGGGCATTCGACAACTCATAGAGAAAGCCGAGCGTGTCTTCGGCGGAGATGCGCAGGACTGTGGCTGTGGGGTCCGAGTCGTTGTCGCACTCGATCTCGAGTGGCAGCAGCTGTGAGGAACTTTCGGGATCGAACTCGATCAACCCAGCCACTTGCCGAGCCAGCCTTCCCTGATGAGCGGCTCGCGTCTCGGGCCGATCCTCGTAGAGGTGCGATTGCAGCGCCGACTGGTACCGCGACCAGAACGACTCGTCCGGAAGCTGACCAGTGCAGTGGACTCGCAGGACGTCCAGGAACTTTCGATGAACGGGCAGTTCCGCTCCGGCAGCGACCTGCGGCCCGGTGAAGATGTCGCCCGATTCGATGTCGAGCTTGTGCGACAAGAGCAGCCCCGAGATCACCGACAACCCGCCCGGTTGATCGATTCCGGCAATCGTGACTTCCCAGCGACTGTCTCCCAGCGGATCGGCCTCAACCACGACCTGCCGCGAGCGGCTCAGCTGCTTCAGCAGGGCGGCATGTCGCGATTGCTGTGTGGCCGAGAAGGTCTCGTCGTATCCCGAGGTATTTCCCAGCGGCGAGGGCAGGTTGGCTCGCTCCGAGCGCGAAACGCTGGAGACGCCCGCGACATACTTGTCGAAGATCCGTCGAATGGCTGTGCGATGCCGGTCGTGGTAGGCGAGAAACTCCTTGGGGCCCGGAAAGTCGATGCGCCGGGCCAGGCTCTCCAGCTCGCGCGACGATTTGGGAATCGCATGCTCCTGCTGGTTATGCAGCAGCTGAAGCGAATGCTCGACCGAGCGGAGAAAGACGTACCCACTGGTCAGCTGCCGATACTCATCCGCGTGGATCAGGTCGTGGTCGGCCAGCCGGACGATGCCATCGAGGGTGTTGGTCGTGCGAATGCCAGCGTGTGTTCCTCCGTGAACCAGCTGCAGCAGCTGGGTGATGAACTCGATATCGCGGATGCCGCCCAGGCCGTTCTTGACCTCGGACTTCAGCAGCCCCAGCGGTTCGAGGCGAGCCTCGATCTCGCGTTTCATGGTGAGGACATTGAGGCGTGCCTGTTCGGGATCGACCTCAAAAAGAAGTGGCTGGAGTGAGCGGAGCGTCTGAGTACCGAGGTCCAGATCTCCAGCGATCGGGCGGGCCTTGAGCAGTGCCTGCTTCTCCCAGAGCCGACCTTCCTTGCGCAGGTAGTCCAGGTAGGCCGCCTGCGGGGTGACGAGCGATCCCGCCCGGCCCCAGGGACGCAGCCGCATGTCGACTCGATAGAAGAACCCGGTGGCCGAAGGATCTGACAGCCCCCGAATCAACCGCTGGGCCAGCGCGGTGTATCGCCCCCCATCGCCATCGCAGACAAACACGAGGTCGATATCGGAACTGTAGTTGAGCTCTTCACCGCCCAGCTTGCCCATCGCCAGGACGCAGAAATCAGGAGCCTCGATCCGCAGCTCCTGACGAGCGAGTTGGAGGATCGCCTGCACGACTCCATCCGCCAGCAGGGAGAGCTGGAGCGTCGTGGCCTTGAAGTCGAGCAGACCGAACGTATCGCAGGCTGCGATGCGGAGCAGCTCCCACTTCTGAAAGCGGCGCAGCTCCGTCAGCGAGCTGGCCCAGTCCGTCGCGGAGGCATAGGCGGCCAGACCGTCCTCAAAAAACTGCTGACGGCTTTTGACTTCGGCCAGTCGGTTGTGTTGCGTTAACCGCGCCAGGTAGCTGGGATTCTGCAGCAGGATCTGCGTCAGGTAGGTACTACCCACAAACAGTCGGACGAGGATTTCCACAGCCCGTGGGTGCTGGGCCAGATAGGCCAGCGTGGCGTCCGGTCCATCTCCAGATCGCAGATACTGATCGAGATGGACCAGCGACAAGTCGGGCGTGGCGGCCTCTTCGAGCGCAGCCAGGAGTGCTGGCATAGCGCGGGCGAGTGACTGTCGCTGAGCGGCTGTCTCCGCCAGAGCGAGGAGTCGCTTCCAGGCGAGAGCGGCGTTCTCGAACCGGACCGACTCGATCAACGCAAGCCCTTCGGCTTCGGTCGACCGGCCCGGAGTCAACAGTCGCAGAAAGCCAGCTGTGTCGTACATGGAAGCATCGTAGCGACCGCCCGAAATGCAAACAGCCCCGCACATCGCAAAGTCGCTGGACTCTCCGAGTCCAGTGATTCCACGTGACTCGTTCGATCGATGTGAGCTACTCCTCTAGAGCGGCTGCCTGAAACCGATCAGCCGCTGGGCGCTAGCCCACGGTTTTCGAACAGAAACCGGACGCTAGCGCGTACCGGCTGATCCGGAAGATCCCGCCTGGGCGAAGCGCGAGTCCGTTTTCCGCGAGGCTGGAGATCAGGGAGCCCCCGACGTCAGTCGGGGGTGTCACGCGGGAGAAGTCATCACAGCCCCAAACTCTCCGCCCAGTGGCTGGCGGTGTCCGGCCGGACTCGACCTGGCACGGAGGACTCACGTCCTCCGCTCGCTGAATACTCGCGATGGCTGACCTCGCTCCTGCTGGGGGCTTCCGTTGGTCGACCCCAGCCACACGCGTCTCTTCGGTTCGCCAATCGGTCCGAACATCTCTGCGCTGATCGAGTTTTCTCCGAGAGTTCATCCAGTCCCAACAATGCTTCTCAGACTATAGGGCATGCGCTCGGGATGTGGCCGGATCGCGCCGAATTGAGGGGCGGGGCTATGTGGATCAGTCTGGGGGCGACTGCCGCCTTGGGGGCAGTCGGCTGGCTGTGGGCCAAGCATCGTTCGCGTCGTCGGTCCATTTATCGGGAACTCTCCCAACTGCGACAACTGGCCGCACAACAGGGCGGTCCGCGATGGGGGCTCCCTGCCGTCGACGACGAAGTGCGGGCTCGTTTCAACGAACGCCGCATTCTGCGGGTCGGAGAGACGCTCCTTGCGGAAGATTTGGCGGCCTTGCAAGTCGAGGCAGAAAAGATGATCCCGCAGCTGGAGCGGAGCTACATTCCCGGACACAAGCAGGGTGGAACGATCTGCTACGAGCGGCTGCTCCGCAGTGCCCCGCGGGTGATTGGACTGTTTCAGTCCGAACTCCTGCGTTCCTGGCTGAGTGACCTGGTGGGTCAAGTGGTCTATCCCACCCCGGTCTCGGATCAGAGTTCCTGCTCCTTGCTGGTCTACAATCAGGCGGGGGACCGGATCGGCTGGCACTACGACCATAACTTTTATCGAGGCCGCCACTTCACGGTGCTGATTAACCTGATCAACACAGGCTCCATGAATGGACTGTCGACCAGTCAGTTGCAACAGCAGCATCAGGATGGGCGAGTCGACCAGTTCGATACCTCGCAGAACACGTTGGTCGTCTTTGAAGGCGCCCGCGTCCGGCACTGTGCGACGGCTTCCAGCGAAGGCGATCTGCGCATGATGCTCAGTATGACGTTCTGCACCGACCCACGGACTGGTCCCCTGAAAGAGGCAGCCCGACGAGTCAAGGAGACAGCGTTTTACGGGTTGCGGGCGCTGTGGGATTAGAAACGCACCGCACTCACCGTCCCGGGAGAGGGGCTGGGGATCAGCGAGCGAGCCCCCGACGTCAGTCGGGGGTGTTACGCGGGAGAAGTCATCACAGCCCCGATCTCTCCACCGAGTGGCTGGCGGTGTCCATCCGGACTCGACCTGGCACGGAGGACTCACGTCCTCCGCTCGCTGGGTTCCCGGGTGGCCCAACCGACTTGTTGGTTGAGTCGCACAGCGACAGGAAGCCTCTCCATCGATGTGAGCTGACTCACAAATCGTAAACTCATGAAGAGGCATCTTGTGCCTCCGGCACCCGGCCAACCCGGCTGGGCCACCCCGCCGCCTGAAATGCAAACAGCCCCAGTGCTTTGCGGGGCTGTAGCAATGTGCGAGATTCACTTTGTCGCGATAGGCAGTGGGGAATGGGCAGTGGGAATTCCGAATTACGATCTGTGTTTCCGGAAATTGTTCTTGCTCAACGAGTCCAGCGAAGTCTTGCGCCGTGAGCTGAGTGTGGTTCTCCACTGCCCATTCCCCGCTGCCCCTCAACTCGCTGGAGTGGACCTGGCTACCAACTGCGAGCGCGAATCACCGTGCGGTTCCCCCAGCCGTAACCGTTGTAGCGGTAGGTCGCCGAGTGTGGTCGAACGACCAGCGACTCGCGTGCGATACCGTACGACGGCACAACGACGGGAGCCACCGTAACCGGGCGAACATAGACCGGGGCGGCAACCACCGGAGCAGCATAGGTCGTCGTCGTATACGAGACCGTGGAAATCGGTGCCGCGTAGACCGGCTCCGAGTAGACGGTGTGAACGACCGGCGAAACGTAGACTGGACGAGAGACAACGACCGGGCGAGCCACAACCACAGGAGCCACGGCGTAGGAGATTCCGACCGGAATCGGAGCCGAGTAAACCGGGCGAACCGCAACCGGAGCGACGTAGTAGTCGGCCGGCGAATAGAAGAAATGATCTGCTTGAGCCGCAGACGCGGTGATCAGCAGGCCCAACATTGACCACATCATCGCCTTGAGCATTTCGAATCCCTCACTCTCCAACCCACGGGCAACGTCCAACTGCAGCAGCCCCATCGGCGCTGCGAGAAGACAGGTGGAATTGGCGAAATCAGTATATTCCGCAAATTGCGCAAAGCCACTCAAGACCGGCAAAAACTGCCGAAACGTCACAAGCCCCGCATGTTCAATGACTTGTGATTGCGGAGGCGGTGACACCTCGTATCTGCTCTACTTGAGAGTATCGACCGGAACGATCTTGAGTCCGTTCTGTTCCGCTGTCGGGATCGTCGTGATCAGGGCTTCCATCTTGGCATCATCCACGACCAGACACAGCTTGTCCTGCATAGGCACTGTGAATATGGCGTAGATCCCTTGGGTGCCAGGAACTTTCCCCAGCGAGAGATTCTGGGCCATGTTCTTGGTGTAGCCAACCATCTTCAGGGAGTCTCCATCGATGACGAATTTCACTTTCGTTTCCTCGCCAATATAAGTGAACGCGTCCACCAGTGGCTTGCGGGCGAACTCCACGTCAATGGGGGTCTTCAGTCGCTCAAGTACAGTCTTGGGAAGTTCGGACGAAGCAGCCTTTGGCAAGCTGGTCACATCGGCCCCGGGGCCATCCTGAGGATAGACCAGAACCCGGTCGTGGCAGAGCAGGATCAGGTCCGGGCGTCCGTCACCCGACACATCGGCGATCACAGCTTCTCGGGGTTGGGTGCCGGTACGATTGGGGCCTTGGAATGACTTCTCTTCGAAGACCTTGAAGTTGATTCCAGGGAGCAGCCCCTGCTCCGCACGGTAGGCCACGATCTCGACCAGCCGGGCGTTCGTGTCGAGCACGCAGATCTCTGGATGGCCATCATGGTTCACATCTCCGGCCACCAGATCCATCAGGAACACTTCCTTGCGCGGCGATTCGTACGAGGCGATCTCTTTGAGTTCCGGATCGGACTGCCCTGCGTACAGGACGCCAAACTTCGTCCCGGCATTGAGCACCAGATCGGACTTGCCGTCCCCGTTCAGATCGCCGACCGAAGCGGATTTGTACGGGAATCGCCCCAGGTCGATCGTCTTCCACGACTTGAACTCGCCTTCCACATTCTGAAACACCCGCAACTTGGCCGCTCCGGTATCGACCATCACCAGCTCTTCTCCGGCCTTTCCATCGAGGTCCAACACCGCGGAACCCGCCACTTTGGCTGCGGAGTCATCGGCGTTGAACTGCTCGACCACTTGCCAGCGGCCCTGCTCATCGAGTCGGACACTGCGAACAAAGTTGCCTTGTGAGACCAGCAGTGCTGGTTCCTCCAGTTTGGCAGTCGTCACGGCCCCAGGCCCGACATCTCCCAGCGACACACCGCCCGTTGCCGTCGCAGCGGGCAGCCCCTTCTCGTCGGCGAGGATCACCTGCGGCGGCTTAGCATTCACGAAGAACAGGTAGTCCGCCCGTCCATCTCCGTTCACGTCAGTCATCTGCAACCGCTCGACTGAAGCTGTCAGCTTCACCTCGACCGGCTTGTTGGTCTCGCTGCTGAATGTCCAGGCTCCGGCAGTATCGCGGCGTCCAATCGACACCTGAGTCTTCTTCTCGGAACCGCGTCCTGTGCCTTCCGTGACGGCCAGGATCTCCAGAGCCCCGTCGTTGTCGATATCGAACAAGTCGAACGCCTTGACGTTGCCCTCAATGGGGAGCGACTCGGGAAACGTCAGCTTGTTCTGATCCAGGCGAGAGACTCCGAGGGCGTTCTCCTTGGGGCTCAGTACCAGAACCTCGGCTTTGCCGTCTCCGTTGAGGTCCCGGACCTTGAGCTGGGCAACCCCCAGGAAGCTCGGCGAGTCGGTCCCCAGATCGAGCCCGCTCGCAGCCCGCTGCTGGAAGACCACCACGCTGGCCTGTTCGGGATTCGAGACCACGACCTCCAGCAATCGGTCTCCATCCAGGTCGCCCAGCGCCAGTTCGCCCGCGTCGGAGCCGCCTCCCACGCCGTACTGGATCAGCTTGGCTCCCAGTTCGCCTTCCGCGGCTCGCCGCACCTGCATCACGCGCACGCGATTGGTTTGTCCATCAATGACCAACAGCTCCGAGCCCGGCTTCCCGTCCAGATCGAACAGCGTGAAGCCTCGCGGATTCTGAATCGCATCGAACCGCAGCTCGGGGCCCAGCTGGCCTTGAGGGTCCTGCAGGCGGGCACAGAGCAACTTCTCCTCTTTGTCGGTCGCGGAATAGAACAGGTCGTTGCGACCGTCTCCGTCGAGGTCGTGCAGCATCCCCAGCCCGACCTCTTCGGCGGTGTTTCGCACCGAGACGGGATTGGCGAGTGTGCCATCTTTCTGCTGAAACAGAATCGAAGTCGTTCGCTTTCCGAGAATGACCAGATCCTGCAGCGTGTCGTTGTTGAGGTCCCCGATCGACACACACCACGGCTTCGGGTCGATGTCGGCCATCCGGAATTCCCGCTTGGTTTTCCAGGATCCGTCATCCTGAGTCAGGACCACCACGCGGTCCGGAGTTCCAAAGTAGGCAATGTCGGTCTTGCCATCGGCGTTGAGGTCACCCGCTGCCAAAGCAGAAATCGGCCGGTCGACGGGGAGCTTCTTGAGACTCAGCCGCCAGTGGTCCATGACCTGGTTCGCGGTCCGGTCGTTCTTGTCGGCGGCCTTGGCCGCTTCGGGCTTGGCGCGCCCCAGCAGCAGATCGATGCGGCTGTGCCCATTGTTGGCCAGCGCGAGGTCCTGCTGCCCGTCATGGTTGAAATCACCCGTGACGATCGAATGCGCCCGCGCATCGACCTTGGTGATCTCAACCGGGAGGAATCCGTAGTAGGCAGCCAGCGGGTACCCTTCATCGTCTTGAGCGCAGAGCCATCCGCCAGAGAGCAGCCCGATCAAGGCCACACAGAACCAGCGCGTCGACGAGAATGAACTTCCCATGAATTCCTCGGCACCTTCTCAGAAGTGAATCGCCATCCGTGTTTTGAGTGTAACTCGTTTCGAAGAGATGCGAAATTCTCAAGGGCTGATGGGGAATGGCAGGGGTGCATCCGTCAATTGGTGGGGAGCAGATAACCACGGAGTGCACGGAGACACGGAGAAGGGCAAAAGAATCAGAGATTCCGTTTATCCAGGACTCCGGGAGAGGAGCCCTCGCGATGGAGACTGCCTAATCACCGATCAATGATGCAGGGCAGATTCGGCCTTTCCTAAACTCTTTCGATTGCCCCAATTGCTCTTCTCCGTGCCTCCATGTGCTCCGTGGTTTATCCCTCTGTGGTCAGAGTGGGGTGAGGCCCCCACCAAAAAACGGATGCACCCGAATGGCAGATGGCCTTTGGACAGAGACAGCAAATGGGGATTGGCCACGTGCCATAAGCCAACTGCCATCCGCCTTCGCTGTCATTCCTGCAAGGCCCAGTGCAACGCTTGCAACCGGGTTTGAATCATTTCGATGTCCACGTGTCGCACTTTGGATTAAGAGTCCGCCGTTACATCTTGACCAGTTTCCCCAACAGCGCCCGCGCGGGTCTCCCAAGCGGCAGATCTTACCGAATGAAGTTGTTTGCGATTTTTGGCACCGAGACTGCATTAGGTCCTGATGTCCCGCAGCCATCGAAATGATGGCGACCATCTCGCCGAAATCCTTCCCGACAAGTAAGTCGGGGACGCACGAGAAAGGCCATCGCGGCAAGTCTCGAGGGAGGTTCCCATGAACGCTCAACGTCTCAGTTCGATCGCAGTCACTCTGGTCCTCAGCCTGTCTGGTCTCGTTCAGGCTCAAGGGCCCTGGCCGACACTCAACACGCCCAGCTTCTTCTCGCCCGTGAATGAGTTCTTCTCACCACGTCCGTACTCGACCCAGTACCAGCCGTACGCTCCCAGCTACAACGGGACGCAGATCATCCCCGGGGTTCCGCAATGTGCGAATGGTCGTTGCCAGACCAGCTGCCCGAACGGTCAGTGTACGACGGGAAACAACTGTGCGAATGGTCGCTGCTCGGTCCCGACCTCTTCGTACTACGGTTCCACGACCAGCAACTATGCTCCGTCGCTGGGGCGGGGAGGTTGTGTGAACGGTCAGTGCGGCCCAGGCAACAGCTACTCGACCAACTACACCCCGAACTGTGCCAACGGTCAGTGCCGTCCCAGCAACGGTGGCTTCAACTCCAGCCTGTTCCAGCCCGGATACAGCTCGCAGATCGGTCTGCGTCCGCTGACTCCGAACTATCAGGTCCCCGCGAGCTATCGGGGTGCCGTCAATCGTCTGACTCCAGTCGACGGATTCTCGGCTCCCGCTGCTCCGATCTACCGGAACCGCGAGTCCCAGATCCCCAGCGGTCCAGACTACACGTACGATCCTTCGATCAAGCTGCGGTAGTTCGCACGAGAACTCGGCTGGTGATTGATCTCTGAAAAACAACCGACCGTCCTGAGGCACAGCCTCGGGACGGTCAGTTTGCATTTTCTTGGAAATCAGCCGGTACGCGCTAGCGTCCGGTTTCTTCACGAAAACCGTGGGCTAGCGCCCGACGGCTGATGGATTCCACTGGCACTAATCGTTGGCCCGGCCCATGTAGGCCTTGGTCTCGACATCGATCTTGATCTTGTCGCCAGTGACGATGAAGGCTGGAACCTGAACTTCGGCGCCCGTCTCAACCGTGGCCGGCTTCGTAACGTTGGTCGCCGTGTTTCCGCGCGACGCGGTCTCGGTGTGGGTGATCTCCAGAATCACCTGCTTCGGCGGAGTCACTCCGATCAGTTTGTCGTTCCAGAAGACCAGCTGGCAGGGAGTGTTCTCCTTGATCAGTCCCATCTGGTCGCCACAGACTTCAGCGGAGAGTTCGACCTGCTCGAAGCTCTCGTTGTCCATGAAGATGTAGTTCGTACCATCGAAGTACGAGAAGCTGCCATCGCCCGAGCGGATATCCGCAGCTTCCAGGCTGTCACCACTGCGATAGGTGATTTCCAGGAACCGACCAGACAGCAGATTCCGCATGCGTGTCTTGTAGAGAGCCTGCCCCTTGCCGGGCTTCACGAACTCGCAAGCCGTCATTTCGTACGGCTGGGACTCGACGATAATCTTGATGCCTTTGCGGAAATCGCCGGCGTTGATCTGGGCCATGGGAGTTTCTCGGACTCGACGGGAACCAAGCCGCAGGGCGGCCACGAACTGCGGAGGATAGTGGAGACTTTGGAGTTTGTCACCTGGATCACACCGGGTTTTCCGCGGCGACTCGAACCACCTTCTTGGCGCAAGACTTTTGCGGGTTTAGGCTTCCTGCACCTCATTCGGAACGCGACGTTGCGGAATCGCGCGAACTCCAGGTTTCAGGAACTTCCAGATGCGTTTCTCTGTCTTCGGGCTGGTTGCACTTCTTCTCTGCCATCCAAGCTTCGGAGCCGAGACGCCCCTCAAGGCCGGGGCGGCGACCAGCAACATCACTCCGCCGATTGGGACCGACATCATCGGCGGGTTCGTCCCCGCTCCATCGAAGCACATTCATGACGAACTGCATGCGCGGTGTCTGGTCCTGGATGACGGGACGACGAAGCTGGCGATTGTGGTGTGCGACCTGCTGGGGCTGCACCGCAGTGTCAGTGTCGAGGCCCGCAAGTTGATTCAGCAGTCGACGGGTATTCCGCCCGAGAACGTACTGATCTCGGGCACGCATACGCACTCCGCAGCCAGTGCGCTCGGCGAGCGGGGGTACAACTCGGACCAGGAACTGAACGCCTACCAGGTGTTTGTGACTCAGCGGATTGCGGACGGAGTCCAGCGGGCCGCGAACCTGCTTCAGCCGGCCGAGATCGCGTTTGCCCGCGTCGACGTCCCCGAGCATCTGTTCAACCGCCGCTGGTACTTGAAAGAGGGCAGTCCTGCTCTCAAGAGTCCGTTTGGCAAGATCGACAAAGTCAAAATGAACCCGCCCGGGGGCAGCCCAGATCTGCTCGAGCCCGCCGGCCCGACCGATCCCGGCGTCTCGATCATCGCCGTTCGCCAACCCGGTGGGCGGCTGCTGTCAGTCCTGGCTGCCTACTCGCTGCACTATGTGGGAGGAGTCGGCGACGGGCACATCTCGGCGGACTACTTTGGCATCTTCTGTGAACAGCTGAAGGCTCTGCAGAATCAAGCGGACGCCGACCCTCCGTTTGTTGCGATGCTGGCCAACGGCACGAGCGGCGATGTGAACAACATCAACTTCAAGACCCCGCGTCCGGGCAAGCCGCAGTACGAGCAGATGAAGTACGTCGCCCACGATCTGGTGGCCAAGGTGCATGTCGCCTTGCAGTCCGCCGAGTGGCAGGCTCAGGCTCCGCTGGCAGCCCGGTATCGCGAGCTGGATGTGAAGTGGCGAGCCGTGGAGCCGGCACTGATGGACTGGGCCATCACGACCGAGACCGCCCCGGAGAACGTCCTCAAGAAGACCGACATCTCCGTGATCTACGCCGGGCGCGTGATGCGATTGTCCAAAGCCAGCCCGGAGACAAAGCTCCCCGTGCAGCTTCTCCGCATCGGCGACATCGCCATCGGAACCTCTCCGTGCGAGACGTTCACCGAAACCGGCCTGGCCTTCAAGGAACGCAGCCCGATCCGGCACTCGTTCATGATCGAACTGGCCCACGGGTACTACGGATATTTGCCGACGCCGCGGCATTTTGAGCTGGGCGGATACGAGACCTGGCCCGGAACCAACTACCTGGAGCCTCAGGCGTCCGAGAAGATTCTGGACGCAGTGCTGGAGATGGCCGGCGAGGTGAAGTAACGCGGGGGAGTATCTCCTGACGAGTTCCCAAGACTGCGAGAGGACCGACTGGAACTTGATGCCCTGAGTCGAGGGCAAGCATGTTCTGGGCACACTCAATTGAACCAGATCGCGAACCCGAAAAACTGTCCCTGGAAGACGCGGGTCAGGTTGTCCCAGGTCTCGGGGCGAGACAGGTCGCCCTGCTCCAGGTAGGGGAGGGCAGCTGTGCCTTGGATCAGCAGGACGAGATCGAAGCGGGAGGGCTCCTCGAAAAATCGTTTCAAGTTCACGCCCCGACCAGTCGCGGGGATGTGGCCTTGGGCACCAAAGACAAACTGGCGGTAGTCACGCCAGAAAGGGACGAGCTTTCGGCCTTCGAGCAGGTCTTCCATCTCGGCCAGCACGCCGTGCCAGCCGTCGATGAACTCGCGCGTGACCGGAATACGCAGCACGCCTGTCTGGGACGGATTCGGCAGCCATTCGCGGTCGTTGTCGGTCTCGGCCTGGATCAGGACCCATGACTCGCGTGAGGTGCGGATCATCTCCAGCAGGTGAGCCCGAGCGGATGCCATTCGCTTCGGCTCTTTGAGCGGAAAGTTCGCGAGGTGGATCGCCGCAACCGCGTCTAAGATCTCACGGCTGAAATCTCGGTCATTCTGGGGAGCCACTTCCAGAGGCGGCAGATCGGCCCGCGGGCGAACCACCTTGGGATAGATCAGGTGGCCCGAGACATCAAACATCTGCTGGTGGTCATACGCTAGAACCAGATCGCAGAACGCACACAGGAAATGACAATACCCGCGCAGCCACGGGACATCTCCGTTATCAAACGCGACCTTCAGGTCCGCAGCTGGGGTGCCCGGGCGCACTCGATTGGCGACACCGAACAGAGACGCAAAGCTCTCGAACTCGTCAGCCTTTTTGTTTCCGTTGAGATCCAGCTGAATCGACAGCAGGTCGATCGGCAGCTTGACCTCCTGCTTCAAATCGACTTGAGCCAGGATCGCTTCGGCGGCTGCGAGTCGAGTCTGGAAATGAGAAATGACCTGCCGGACTTGGGTATATGTCACTTCTTCCGGGTTGGGATTGGAAGGAATCGGCAGTCGGAAGACAGGCAGATTGGTGACCTGCCCATTCATGGCACCGTACTGGTATTGCTCCTGCCCCAGTTGTTCGATCGCCGAGAAGACGTGGACGACTCCCAATGCAAATCGAGCCTGTTCATGCTTCGGATCGGCCGCCAGCTGCGCGTCCAGGTGCTTTTGTGCCGCCTCCAATTTCCCTTGCTGAAGAAACTCGGCGACCTGGGAAGAGATGTCTTCTGCGGCCAGACAGTTCTGGGAACTCCAGGCCGAGACGGAGAAGGCCAATCCTGCAATCAAATGCTTCAGGTGGAACATGATCGAATCTCAATGGGGGGCGAGTCGCCGGTGAGCTGTTTGGATACTCTTCTTACCACATCTTCTACTTGGAGGTTTCAACGAATGCCCAATCGCATTCACTACGCGAACGTCTTGATCAGATCGCCCACGACCGGTGGGTGCGGGGAGATCAGCTGTTCGGCCGCCATGACTCCCGACTGGCCACCGCAAAGCATGGCCTGCGATTCGACCATGCGAAAGACCCGTTCCTTGCCGGGCGGGAACTGCGTCTTGTAGGCCTTGATCGACGCGATCTTGGTCTCCAGCGTGTCGCTGATGTCGTAATAGAAGCTGCCCGGCGTCTCGGTGGTGGACGAGGCCCAGCCGAGCGGGAACCAGATCAGCTTCTGGATCGTGTGGACCGGCAGACCATCGAACTCGGCATCGATCTTGGAGAGCCGCGAGTAGAACACCCCCGCGTCCGTGATCTGCATCGCCTGCCAGTGATCGGGAGAGGCCATCGGGGTCTTGCCGTAAATCCCCAGCACCAGCTTCGGGCGGTAGCGGCGAAAGACCTTGGCGAGCGCGACCCGTGATTCGTATGAGTCGAACAGCCGCCGATTGGGCAGATCGAGAGTCACGCGCACAGTGACCCCCAGAATGCGGGCGGCCTCTTGAGCCTCCGCCAGCCGCACTTCCGGGCCAGGGCTGCCAGGGGTGGGCTCTCCATCCGTCAGGTCGACAATCCCGACGCGATACCCCTGCTTGACCAGCTTGGCGAGGGTGCCGCCGATGGCGATCTCGACGTCGTCGGGATGAGCTCCCACGGCGATGACATCAAGCGGCTCAAGTTCCTGGGTAGACATGGCAGAGTCTCAACGAGAAAGAACGGGCCGGAACCAGCAGAATCAGGCGACCGGCGGGTTCAGAAACTGCTTGATCAGCTTCACCAGCCGGTGCGGATGGGTCAAGTAGGGATAGTGCCCCGTCGTGTGCAGCCACTCGGACCGGCAGCCCGGAACGTGTGCTGTGAACTCTTCGCAGAGCTTGGCGAGCGCGGCCCCTTCACCTTCACAGCGGATGACCAGGACCGGACAGCGAATCGTGGGAGCAAGAGCACTCCAGTCGGCTGCGGAGGCAGCCTGCCAGCGGTAGGCGACCTGCCGGATCGGAGTCGCTCCCGTATCGTCGAGCAGGAACTGAAACCGCGTGGTATCGAATGGAGGAAAGTACCGGTGGTGGTTCTGCTCCTGGACTTTCAACCAGCCGGGCAAGGCTGAAACGGGGCGTGTAAACCACTGGCCCATTCGATAGAGCAGTCGTTCGCGCAGCAGCGTGGGCTGCCGCAAAGCCGGCCCCTGCAACACCAGGCTCCCGACTCGATCGGAATGTCGATGCACGAGAGACAGAGCCTGATGGCAGCCGGTCCCCCCGGCGTAGATGTTGATTGACGAGTGTCCCAGTGAGTTGGCCAGACGAACGATTCCGTCGCTGACCTGCTCCAGCGGTTGGCGCGGCGGACTGGCCCATTCGACCGGATGCAGCATCACGGCAGTGAACTCTTCACGCAGCAGATAAGCCGTCAGGGCAAAGAGTCGAAAAGACCCGGTCGCTCCGCCGAGGAAGTAAATCGGAGGCCCCGATCCGTAGACGCTCGCCACGAGTTCACCGCCATCCAGCGGGACGGCAATCCGCTGCGTCTCCTCTGACACCGCAGCCACGACCTCGACCCAGTTGAGCGGAGTGGGGCAAGGTTCGGGAGCCCCAGTGACGGGGGAAGTCGATGATTCAGGCGAAGAGGCGGACACGAGCGATTCCGGCAAGGACGAAGTCAAGAAAGTCTGAAGAGAATGACGCCGGTTGACAACGGCGGGGAGGAAATCTGTCTCGGGGGACTGCAAGGACAACTAAAAGTGGTTCCAAGATCCGATGATCTCGACGCGTGACGTTCTCAGTGTTGCTGAGTCCTGACATCGATTCACCGATCTCGATGAAACTCATCGAGATCGTTTTTTTGTAGATCGTGATCGGATCTGAGTTTCAGAACACCAAGGCCTGTGGAAGCGTAAAGCGGCACCTTGTTCTTGAGTAATCTGCGCTAAACCTTCTCTTCATAGATCTTCCGTCCCAGGAGCGCGATCAGTGAGACTCCGCCCACAGCCAAAGCTCCCAGCAGGCGATGCTTTGGATCGGCGACGAAGACAACCAGCCCCAGGATCAGTGACAGCATCGGAACGGTCACCCAGCCGATGGCACCGGGCAGCATGCGCTTCTGGCCCGATCGGCCTCCGCGGCGAATCTCATTGAAAGCCACAGCCAGGACGACGAGGAACCCGACGATCAGCCCCTTCCAGTCGTCCGAGCCACTCTTAACAATCTTGGCCACCGCATCGACCACGATCTGCAGGAACAGAACTCCCAGCATCACTCCGGGAATCAGCCCCGTACCGCCCTGCAGACCGCAGCCACCAACGACCGCAGCTGCGATGGCGTTCAGCTCGTAACCGACTGCCATCGTCGACGGATTACAGGTGCTGACCTTGGCAGCGTACAGCACTCCGGCGATCGAAGCGGTGATCGAGCCAATCGAGTAGGCCAGCCACTTCAGGCGGTCCGTATTGATCCCGCTCAGACGCGCGGCCTCTTCATTGCCCCCCATCGCATACAGGTGGCGTCCGATCACCGTTCGGTTCATCAGCAGCCAGAACAGCACTCCCAGCACGAGAAACACGACCAGAGGCATCCACCAGACTCGCAGGTCGCTGAACAGTGCGGCCTTCGCATCCAGTGTGGTGGTCTGATTTCCCAGAGCCGAGGTCACGGCACTGTTCATGGTCTTTGCCAGACTCCGGAGTCCAACCAGCGTGGCCAGTGTCGCCACGAATGGGGGGAGCCGAATCACCGTGATCAGCCACGTATGAAACGTCCCGATCAAGAAACCGGTCAGGACCGCAGCTCCGATTCCGAGCCACACGACACTCGTCCCCGCCTGCTTGGGGATCGGTATCCCATTCGCATCGACGGGGCCAAGCAAGTACGGAACCAGCGCACAGACTGAAGCGGAGAACAGGATCACCGAACCGGATGACAGGTCGATCCCGCCAGCGATGATCACCACCGCAGCTCCCAGAGCGAAGATCCCCAGCAGGGATGTCTCCTGCAGAATGTCCCGCGTGTTCCGCATCGGATCGCGCAGGTAATCCTGGTTGAAGGCGATCGTCACGCCCAGCACCACCAGGATCGCCATCACCAGACCGAACTCGTTCCGATAGCGGCTGAAGAAGCTGGGAGAAGCCGTGCGGGGAAGATCGGACATGAGCGAGTTTCCGAGTCAAACGGTTCGAGATTGGAAACGATATCGGGAGGGTGAGATTCCAACCCAGCTGCCGGTCAGCGCAGCGGAGGCAGAATCTCACCCTCCCGAGGGGCAATTCCAGCGGACTAGGAGCCGATCAGCTTGCGCTCCGCGAGCCAGGCTTTGAAGTCCTTGAAGTAGAAGAACTTCGTGCCCGACTCGTACATCTCCGGCTTCAGAGGGGACTGCTCGTTCGGAACGACCACACGCAGCTCCGTCGTGTAGATATCACCGTTCTCGTCCCCGAACTTGCCCGTGGCTGGATCGTAGGAGGGGAACAGCGACTTGATCGTGGCTCCATCTTTCTCGATCAACGCCTTCATCAGCTGGGTCCCGACATAGCCCATCTGGTAAGGGTTCTGGACGATCAGGGCATCGATCTTGCCTGCTTCCATGTCATCCACCGCGGCCGGAGCACAGTCGAAGGCGATGACTTTGGTCTTTTCGCGAACGGCTCGTTCATCGACAACCTGCACGATGGCATGGGCGTTGTAGGCCCAGATGCCGACGAGGCAGTTGATGTCCGGATGATTGTTCAGAGCGGTCTTCACGTTTTCCTGAGCCTGATTCTGGTCGCCCTTGTCGCCCAGACTTTCGACCGAGGTGAACTTCTCACCCGCTCCCTCAGCCACACCGCCGATACGCTCAATGGCGTTTTGAACGTCTTTCAGGCCGACAAACGTCGCGTACTTGCCCTCGGGCAACAGCCCCTTCATACACTTGCCGAGTTCACGACCGCCGACCAGGTTATTCGTTCCCAGGTAAGCAAACCGGGTGTCTTTGAAATCTCGGGTCATGTCGGAGTCGATGCACAGGACTTCGACACCCTTCTTGCGGAGTTCACGCATCGCATCCGCGATCGCCTCGTTGTCGGCATCCACGGACGAGATCGCGACAGCTGCGACGTCAGACTGGCTGGCGTACTGCTTGAGCTTGTCGATCTGGGCGTTCTCGGAGAAATCGCCCTTGTCAAGTTCGGCCTTGAGGCCCACATCTCCCAGCTTGAAATCTTCCTGGGCCTTCTCCATTCCGCGGCGCATGGCGTCCCAGAACGGGTCGTCCCCGTTGGTGAGCATGATGATCCGACGGGGAGAGCCGGATGTCGTCGGTGCGGCTGCAGACGATCCGCCACCTGCCGGAGCAACCGGTCCAGGAGCCGGTGCATTGCTGTTGCAACCACCGAACCCGACAGCAAATAGACCTGCGAACAACCAATGTTTGAGTATCAGGCGACGAGCGAACAGCCGCAGAGACATCATCGATTCCTTGGGAGAGTTGCGTCGAAGAGGGAGCCTGCCGAGAGTTTGTGAGAACCTGGCTCGCCCCCAGCGTACGAGGCGGAACTCCAGATCACAACAATGCCGAAGATTTCGAGCGGCAGAGCGGCCTCTCAGAATAAGTTGCGATTCCTAAGAAATCAAACCTCACACCCGAAAGCCAGCTCTTCGAACGGACCCACGGGCTGCGTTATTCGGTCACAATCACTTCGGGAGCTTGCGATTGGCGGAAGGTGCCACGGCTCATCCACGGGTTCTCGTCCCCGCCCACGGGAATCTGTGTACGAGGGTCACCACGCATCGATTCGCGGAAGTCGGCGTCGTCGTACGCCTGGGACGGCCAGGCCCCTTCGCTCAGGAAGATCTGGCAGTACTCCAGCAGCGTCCCCTTCTCCAGCTGAAAGTTCTTGATCGCCAGCTGGTACTCAACGAGGGCTCGATAGTAAGCCACATCGGCTTCGGCCTGGCGGCGATGGGCATCGAGCAGGGAATCGAGCGTTGCGTTGTCGGCTTCATACGCCGTCTGAACTGCTGACACTTGCTCCGAAGCTGCGATGCGGCGGTTCAGGTTGGTTTCGACAATCGCGTAGGACCGATCGACTTCGGAGATCGAGTTGCTCAGGTCGTAGACCACAGCCCGTTCCTGCTCGTGGAGCAGCTGGAGCTCGCGGGCGAGTTGCAGTTCCGAATGTCGGACGGCGGAAAAGGCTTGCCGGAAGCCGATCGGCATCGTGAACTCGACGCCGGCCTGCCACTCCTGATAGTCGCCGCTGAACATGTCACTGGTGGCGTCGGTGTCATTGTCGTTGGGATAGAGGTCGTGACCGAAGCCTCGGAAGCGATAACGTCCGACCAGATCCAGCTGGGGCTTCAGGAAGTTGCGGTTGGCTTCCAGTTCCGCTTCCCGCTTCTTGATCTGCCACTTCTGTCGCCGGATTTCAACACGCCGGGACAGGCTCTCAGTTAGGCTGGACTCCCAATCGAACACCATCCGGGTCTCGACCGGTTCCTGAGCTGGCCGCAGCAGGCGACCATCGCTGATCGGCAGACCGGTAATCAATCGCAGGCGTCGTTCGATCACATAGACACCACCCGTGCCTCGAAACGTGCCGCCCGTGCTGCCGTTGTTGGTCCGGGTCCCGTCGACCAGCTTCCCGTGCAGAGCGTTCTGAGCCTCTTCTTCGAAGCGGTAATACTGTTCGCGAGCCTGAGCTTCTTTCTCCGCTTCGCCGCCGCGGCGCCCCTTTTCGTACAGGGCGTGAATCCGTCGCCAGGTTTCCAGTGAGGCATTGCGTGCCGCGATCTTGGCATCCAGATCACGATAAGCGAAATACAGATCCCAATACGCGTTCTCGACATCGCTCGCAAAGTTGCGGACTCCCATCTCGAAGTCGGCCAGCGCCATATCCGAATTAATCCTCGCGATCACCACGCCATTGATCACGCCCGGCTGGGCATTGGGACCCGCCAGTCGATTGAACCGCACACCGCTGCCCTGCAACAGCGGGTGCCGGGCCTCGATGTCGTTCCAGGTCGTGAAGGCACTGTAGAACGCATTGCCGGGGGCGTTGTTCGAGTCGTACTGAATGTAGTTCTTGAGCGCGAACTGCGTCCCCGTGGCTGAGGTCTTGGCGATCTGCGACTGCCAGGTGGAAAAGTCTTGCTTCAGCTCGCGGACCCCGCCTCCGAAGAAGACGTTGTTCAGCGCGCGGTCGTTATTTTCGAACGAGAAGTTCGAAGTGAAAGTCGCATCGTAGGCACTGAGGGCTCCCTCGATTCCGAACCGCGGATCGGTTTCCACGATCGAAGGGTCGTTTTTGGTCCGGGCTCCGTCGGGAACGCGCAGGACCGTTCCGCCCAGGTCCCGCAGGATCTGAGCGTTCTCAAACGCCAGCCGCAGCGTCTCTTCCAGCGACAGGTCGAGGTACTCTTCGGTCTCTTCAGTGGCGAGCGACAGCGGCGGCGGGGTCACGCGCACCATCTCGGTTTGAGGCGCGGCGTAGCTGATCATCCCCGCCGGTTCGTCGGGCACCTCGACCTGCTTGGAGATCGCCTGGTAGTGGGACTGATCCGATGCGGAGACAACCTCCGGGGCTGCGGGCTGCCGCAGGCAGCCACTGAGCGACAATAACGCCACGACGGTGAATCGCATCGATCGCGGTTCTCCCAGCATGGCAAGGGTCCGTTCTGGCAATGTTCTGAGGGAACGCCGCAGCGGCAGCTTGTGCCGCACCAATACGCCGCCCCAATACACCGTGGTCGGTATCCATCGACTCATCGGGCGATCTCACGATCCGAATAGACCGATCTGGCAGCTCTTATGGGCTTTTCCACACAACCATCAATCTCTGAACGAAATTTCTTCGCCAATCGTTACAAATTGCCAAGTAGGCACGCTTCCGGAACTTTATTGCAGGCGCGAGCAAGCACTGAGAGGTATAGTTCGGCATATGACAAACTCGGCTTTACCTCCGGTTGGCAGCACGGACTCGTCTGGTTCGCAGATGGAGGAGTGCATTGACCGACTGTCCGCATTATCGCGAGGTTCTGTCGAGTTCTCCGCCTTCTTTCGGGAACTGCTGACACAGACAGTCACGCCGGGCGGAGCCAGCCAGGCGATTCTGTGGATGCAGGTCAGTTCAGGCCGCTGGTCGCCCGTGGGACAGCGTCCCTCCGATGTTGCGATCGACCCGCAAACGATCGATCAGAGACAAGCTCTGCTGAATCAGATCGCCGACAGCCGCCGAGCGCGATTCGAGGCACCGCGAAACTGGTTTCCGATCCAATCGGTGCAGCAGACCGTCGGGATTCTCGAGGCGGCCCATCCCTTCGGACGCAATTCCGCGTCGACCGAGTTCCTCGCCGCATTGGCTGAGATCGCGGGCGAATATCTGGTCTTTGCCGAACTCCGGCAGCTGCGGAAATGGAAGTCGCAGTGGCAGCAGTGGGACCAGTACGCGCTGCGGCTGGCTGCCTCATTCGACCTCACAAGAGTTTCTGCCACGATTGTCAACGATGGTCGGATGGCGACCGGGTGCGACCGGGTCAGCGTTCTGGCGGGCCGCGGGCTCACGCTCCGAGCGGTCAGCGGCGTAGACCGCATCGAGCCCCGCTCTTCCACAACGCGCACTTTGGAGCGAATTGCCAGTCAGGTGGCAAGAAGTGGGCAGCCGGTCTGGAGCGTCGGAGAAGAGCCTGCCCCGGAAGCGATCGAGAAGTTTGTGCGCGAGACCGGCTACACGGCGCTGGGACTCGTGCCGATCCTCAACGAACAGAAACGCCCCATTGCCGTCATCGCGATTGAACAGTTTGAGGCTGTTCCGAATGCCGAGGCCTGGCGGGCTCGCGGCGAACAGCTGGCCCAGCGGTCCTCCGTAGCGCTCCAGGCGGCGGTGGATCGCAGTGAAGCACCCTGGCTGAGGTCGTGGAGCGGGGGACGAAGCCTTGCGGGATCGATCTTCCGACCGGGGATCCTGTTCAGCTTGCTGCTGCTGGCTGGCATCGTGGCCGCGCTCTGTCTGGTGCGTGCCGAGTTCACGGTGACCGGTTCCGCGAAACTCTGGCCCCAGCAGCGCCGGGAGGTCTTCGCCAGCACGACCGGAATCATCGACAAGATTCACGTGGAGCACGCGACAGAAGTTCAGAAGGACCAGCCCCTGCTCGTACTGCGCGATCCAGAACTGGAGTCCCAGACACCTCGGATCATCGGAGAGATCGCGACCGTCCACGAACGCCTGAAGGGGATTCAGGCGGCTCGCCTCACCGGAGTCAACTCGCCCGATGCCGCAGCGCGGGCCCGACAACTGGTGGCCGACGAGGAAGAACTGAAGCAACAGCTACTGACTCTTGAAGCTCAGAAGAAGCTGATCGACGATCGCACTGCCGAATTGACTCTCATCAGCCCGATCGCGGGGACGGTTCTCACCTGGGATGTCACCCAGCAACTGTCGGCCCGGCCCGTCGAGCGCGGCCAGGCCTTGCTGACGATCGGCGAGACGGCGGGTCCCTGGATCGTCGAAGTCTTGGTCGAAGACAAAGAGATCGGGCCCCTGCTGAAGGCACGCCAGACCACGCCGGACCTCGCGGTCGACTTCACACTCGCGGCGGAACCAGGTCCGGTTTATCGTGGACGCGTTCAGGATGTCTCGCTGAGCACGCAGACCGATGGGAACGGGCTCAGCTACATTCGCGTGCAGGTCCAGTTCGATCGTGGTCAATTGCCCCAGCTGCGTCCCGGCGCGACGGTCATTCCCCGGATTCACTGCGGGCAAAGGTCGCTGGGGTATGTCTGGCTGCACGACCTGATCGAGGCGGTCCGCACTCGCATTCTGTTTTAAGGAGGTCGCATGACCAGCATTGTCGCCGGGCTGTTTTCGTTGCTGATCGCGGGTGCCGACCCGCAGGCCGGAATCCGGATCGAGTCGGCCCAACTGACTCTGATCGAACAGGCTGACATCTCCGCCAGCGAGTCCGGCCTGTTGTCGAACCTGCAGGTCCGGGAAGGGGAGATGGTCGAAGCGGGCGCGGCCTTAGCCGGGATTGACGACCGCGATGCACGGGTCGTCCGCGATCGAGCCAAGACCGAATGGGACCTGGCGCGTGCGACGGCTCAGAACGATGTCACCATTCGCTTTGCCAAACTGTCAGCTGCGGTGGCGAAAGCCGAACTGCTACGAGCCCAGGAGTCGAACGAAAAGTTTCCCAAAAGTGTGTCCCAGACCGAGATCGACCGGCTGCGTCTTCTAGCGGACAAAGCCGAACTGGAGATCGAGCAGGCGGAACTGACACTCAAACAGGCTCAATTGTCCTTGCAGGTCAAGCAGCTCGACGTGGAGCGGGCGTCACTCGCCTTGGAGCGAAGGCAGCTGACCGCTCCGTTTCCCGGCATGGTCGTGCAGTGGAAGAAGCAGCGCGGCGAGTGGGTCGAACCGGGGACTCCGGTAATGCGGCTGATCCGCCTCGACAGGCTGCGGGCCGAGGCGTTCCTGTCCGCGAAAGAGTCGTCCCAGAACCTCGTCGGGCGGAAGGTCATCTTCGTGGTTCCGTCCGATTCGACCGATCCCCACCCGCATGAGGGCAAACTGGTATTCGTCAGTCCCGAGATCGATCCCGTGAACGGGCAGGTCCGCATCTGGGCCGAGATCGACAACAAAGAACTGAAGTTGCGCCCGGGGCAGACAGCCACACTCATCATCGCCCCGGCACCATGACCCATGGAGATCTCGGAGGACATTCCGACCTTGCCCCTCGACTCGGTCGATCCAGAGACGGCGGAGCCCGAGCCGGTCGCCGCGCGGGCGGTCCCGGTTCTCTGGCGCAGGCGTGCCGACCTGATCTGTGAACAGCGTGTCTCCGATGGTCGCCCGGTGCTGGGGATCAAAGATCCGGTTCGGTTGCGTTACTTTGAGCTGACCGAAGAGTCGCGCTTTATCTTCGAGCAACTCGATGGGCAGGTGACATTCCAGAAGCTGTGCGAGCTGTTCCACAAGCGGTATCGACCTCGTAGCGTGTCCGAAGAAGAACTGCGCGGGTTTCTCGGACAGTTGGTCAGCCTGGGACTCGTTGTGGCGGAGTCGCCTGGGTATGGAAATCTGCTGCTCGCACGCGAGTCCGCTTCGCAGGCTCGAGGTCGCTGGGGGAAGTGGACCACTCTGCTGGCGATTCGATTTCGCGGAATCAATCCTGACCGGATCCTGGGGAGGCTGCTGTCGTGGCTGGGCTGGTTGCTGAGTCCCTGGTCGCTGGCGGTCGGAGTCTTGCTGGTTGTCTCGGCCGTCACGCTCGTGGCTGTGCAGTTTGATGAGCTTCAGTCTCGACTTCCCGAGACCCAGGCCCTGCTCACAGCCTCGAACCTGTTGTGGCTGAGTCTCCTGCTGGCGATCGTCAAGGTGCTGCACGAGCTGGGACACGGCCTGACCTGCAAGCGTTTCGGCGGGGAGTGTCACGAACTGGGCGTGATGCTGCTCGTCTTTACTCCCACGCTCTACTGCAACGTCAGCGACATCTGGATGATTCGCAGCAAGTGGCAACGGATCGCGGTCAGCGCGGCGGGCATGGGTGTCGAAGTGCTGATCGCTGCTGCGGCGACACTGCTCTGGTGGTTCAGTCAGCCAGGGCTATTCCACACGCTATGCCTGAACCTGATGTTCCTGTGCGGAGTCAACACCTTGCTGTTCAATGGCAATCCTTTGCTGCGTTATGACGGGTACTTCGTGCTGGCCGACTGGTTGGAGATCCCGAATCTGCAGCAGCAGTCCCAGACCGCCGTGCGGAGTGCCGTCTCGCGCTGGTTCTGCGGTTTCAGTACCGAGGTCGACCCCGCATCCACTCGCCGCGTGGGGCTGTTCGCCTACGGAGTCGCTTCGACGGTCTATCGAGTGCTGGTGACGGGGCTGATGCTGTGGGGGCTGTACCACTGGCTGGAGCCGCATGGGCTGGGGGCCATCGCCCAGCTCCTGGCGATTCCCACACTGGTCGTCTTCATGTTGTCCCCGCTGCTGAGCGCCACGCGGTTTCTCGGTGCGAAGGAAAACCGTGATCGGATTCGCTGGCCGCGGTTCCTCAGTCGGATGCTCCTGACTGCCGGGATACTGGCTGCAGCGCTGAGCTTCCCCTTACCGATGCGCGTCTCAGCTCGGGCATTAATGGATGACGACGACGCTCAGCGGGTCTACGTGACGATGGCCGGAACGCTGGTTGAGGCGGTCGCGGTCGGACAAACGGTGGAGGTGGGACAGATTCTCGGCCAGCTGGAACAGCCCGGGCTGACGGCGCTCATCACAGAGCTGGAAGGCAAACTGGCTTTGCAAAAAAAACGGCTCGCCAGCCTGGAGATCCGAAGAGTCAACGAGCCCCAGCTGGCGGCGGGAATCCCCTCGATGCGCGAGACAGTTCTCGACCTCGAACGACAGCTGGCTCAGCGACAGGCAGACAGCCAGCGACTGATTCTGAAAGCCCCTCGAGCGGGGATCGTCCTGCCGCCGCCCCGTTCCGAGGCCCGTCCGGATGCCGGGGCCTTGCCCCGCTGGACCGGCTCCCCGCTCGACGAGCAGAACCGGCTCAGCTACCTGACCGAGGGAACCGTGTTCTGTTTGGTGGGCGAGGGGCGCAGCCTCTCGGCAACGGTCGTCATCAGCCAGGATGACATCGGCCTGGTGCGTGTCGGGCAGCCGGTTCGCCTGCGGTGGAATGAACTGGTCGGAGAGATCCGGACGGGAGAAGTGGAGGACCTGGCCGCACTCGAGGGTGTCTCGCTCTCCCGCGAAGAACTCATCCGGTTGGAGCTGCCCACAGTGACGGATCGATCCGGGCGGCCCATGCCTGTGGGGAACTGGTACCGAGCCCGCGTACGCCTCGACCCGCATCCTGTGTGGGCCCCGCACGGAGCCTCGGGAGCGGCTCGAATCGAAGTCGCTCCGCAATCACTCGGAGCCCGGCTGATCCGCTGGACCCGGCAGACCTTTGTGCCCTGACTCGCGTCGCAGAATTCGTAAGAATTCTGCCGTCCCCCCTGGTCAGTTACTTCTTCTTTTTCTTCTTGGGAGCTTCCTCTTCGGGCTCCTCGTCGAAGTCAAAGTTGTCGTCGAAGTCATCATCCGCCAGAGCCTCTTCTTCATCGAAGAGCTGCTCGCTGTCCTCGCCGTCACCCCCGTCATCGTCGCCGCCGAATTCGTCGTCATCGCTGGCCGCTTTCGCGGGCTTCTTGACGGGTTCGGTCGGTTCTGCGGCAGGAGCGGCGGCGACGGGAGTCGCCGTAGAGCCTTTACGCAGTAAGAAAATGATTGGGCTCAGAGCCAGCAGGCCGCACAGGATCACGAGGGTCCACATGATCCCCGTCACAATGGCGGGCATGTTTTCGCTGTGCTTGAGAATCGAGTCGATGCATACATAGCACGCCAGTCCGGCGGGGATCGCCATCACCAGAGAGGCTAACGCGAGGGCACGGTTGCTCATGATCTGCTCCGACTCGTTCACCCAAGTCAGGGGTGTCCGAACAATCGTAGGGCCGTCGGGGGAGAGCGTGCAAACACCAGCGAGCGCACTACTCCACTGGGAAGACACGCCCCCGTGTCAGGCGCATCGGCATCCGGACGGGGGCTCCAACACCGCCAGCCCCTCAACGCCCGAGAAACTGGGAAGTGAGCCGACCCGTTCCAGTCCGAAACCTACAATCCGAATACACGGCCCGCCACCCACAGTTTTTGCTGTTTCAACCTGCTACTCGATGCCGCAGTTGCGTTCGATCTCGCGGGCTTTTTCCGACATCATGTACTTTTTGAGCCCCAGCGGATCGGCTTCTTTATCGACAGTTCGCCCGGCTCGCCCTTCGGTGCCCGCCTGGGTCGTCCAGGGGTCTTCCACTTTGGCCCCATCGACCTCTTTCATCTGCATCCAGCTCGGAAAAGACTGACAGCCAGCTGCAAACAGGCTCGTCCAGATCACGATCAGGAGCGTTCGAGAACGGCGGCTGGCAGTGCGATGAGCCATGATGGGAACCTGCTGGGGGAAGCGATACGAGCCCCGTTGTCAGTCATTTGCCCCACCGCGTCCAGAGGGAGCCGCCGAATGCCATTTTCCAAGCTGCGGCACCGGCACAACCTGCCGAAAACGACTCCCTTTCATTCCCCCACCCAGTCCGGCAGAATGCCCGCCCACCAGAAAGACGAGAGACGAGAGGTTAGAGACGAGAGCCAGAGTGAAGGCTCAACCCTCAATCCTCAATCCTCAATCCTCAACCCTCCGCCGTGTCCGACCGTCTTTCCATCCTGAACGGCCCCCAGCGTGACGCAGTCACCACGCTGTCGGGCCCGCTGTTGGTCCTGGCGGGCGCTGGGACGGGGAAGACGCGCGTCATTACCTACCGGATGGCAGAGCTGATTCGCAGCGGGGTCGCTCCCGACCGGATTCTGTCGGTCACGTTTACGAACAAAGCGGCCAAGGAAATGCTGGAGCGAACCCGGCATCTGCTCGGCGGCATGCGACAGCGGCCGTGGATCTCGACGTTCCACTCGCTGTGTGTAAATGTGCTCCGCAGCGATATCGAGGTTCTCGGCTACCCGAAGAAGTTCACCATTCTCGACCGGGGCGATCAGGAGTCGCTGGCTCGCGGAGTCCTGCGCGACATTCGCGTCACCGAATCGTCGCTGCGGCCCGGCGATCTGCTCTCGATCATCAGCAAGTGGAAGTCGGTCGGCATCCGCCCGGACCGGGCCAAGGACGCAGCTGAGGACGACAAAGAGTTCCTGGCAGCGATGGCCTATCGCAAGTATCAGGCCAAACTGAAATCGACCGGGGGCGTCGACTTTGACGACCTGCTGCTGCTGACGAATGAGCTGTTTAACAACTTTCCTGAGATCCTGGAGCGACATCAGCAGCGGTTCGACCATGTGCAGGTCGACGAGTACCAGGACACCAACGGCACCCAGTTCGAGCTGATCGAAGCCCTCGTCCGCGAGCATCAGAACATCTGCGTGGTGGGTGACGATGACCAGTCGATCTACGGCTGGCGCGGGGCAGAGGTTAAGCATATCCTCGGCTTTGCAAACTATTTCCCCGGGGCTAGGACGGTGCGACTGGAGGACAATTACCGCTGCACCGACGCGATCCTGGACCTCGCGAATACCCTCGTCCGCCACAACCGCGAGCGGCACAAGAAGACCCTGCGAGCGACCAAAGTCGCCAAAGATCCCGTCCGGTTCCAGGAGTACGAGGACGAGCAGATCGAAGCGGAAATGGTCGTCCGCGAGATCAAGTTCTACATCCAGCAGAAGGGGATTCCGGCCCGCGACTTCTGCATCCTGTTCCGCACCAACGAACAGCCGCGTGTCTTCGAGCAGGAACTTCGCAAGGCCGGAGTTCCGTACCTGCTGATGGGTAGCCAGTCGTTCTACGACCGCAAAGAGATCAAGGACATTCTCTGCTATCTGCGCGTACTCTCCAGCCCCGCTGACGAAGCGGCGCTCCTGCGCGTGATCAACACGCCACCTCGTGGAATCGGGGACGTCAGCGTCGAGAAGGTCCTGACCCGGGCGGTGAAGTCCGGCAAGCCGTTCTTCGAGACGGTCCCAATCGCTCTGAAAGAGGGCGACATCACTGCCAAGGCCGCCACAGCTCTGCAGAACTTCGAGCAGGTCATGGCCCGTTTTCGTCGCAAGTTCGACGAACAGCCCAAGCAGATGACCAACCTCGTCCGCGAGCTGATCGAAGCGGTCGACTACAACGCCGAGATCGAGCGGCAATACAAGGAGCCACACCAGCAACTGGCCCGGCAGGCATCACTGGATGAATTCATCAACTCGATCGAGCTGTTCGCCGAGCAACACCAGAAGCCCGAGCTGTCGGAGTTCCTGTCGACCGTGGCTCTCGAAGGCAAAGAGGACGAGCCTGACAAGGAGAAGCAGGCCCAGGAAGACGCCGTGAAGCTGATGACGCTGCACAGTGCCAAGGGACTGGAGTTTTCGCGGGTCTACATGGTCGGGATGGAAGAAGGGATCCTGCCGCACAAACGCTCGGTCGAAGGGACCGAGGACAACATCGCCGAGGAACGCCGGTTGTGTTACGTCGGCGTGACCCGGGCTCAGAACAACCTGACCCTGACCCGCGCCGCCAGCCGCGTGAAATGGGGCAAACGCCGGCAGACTGTGCCCTCGCGGTTCCTCAAAGAAATGCGCGTGAAGAATTCCGATGAAGCGACGGGTGAGGAAGAGTAACCTGTAGTGCTGCGTCTCGACGGAACTCTCGCGATTAGCCGGAACGCGCTAGCGTCCGGTTTCTCCATAGAAACCGTGGGCTAGCGCCCAGCGGCTGATGAATTTCAACCGGAATCTTTAGCTTCGAAGCTACCGTCGCCACGTTCGCCAGAACGTGGCGACGTCCCTAAAAGAAGTCCGAGTCGAACTGCAGATCGTCCTCGGTCAGCAGCTCAAACCCCTTGGCTTTCAGGACGCTGATCGCCTGATCGAGGTTGTCGGCGTGGATCGCAGCGGCTCGGCGACCGCTGCGGACCTGGGGGATCGAATAGATGTAGTGCACGTTGATTTCGGCACTCATCAGCGTCTGCAGAACTTCGGTGAACGGCTGATGCGACTGCGGCAGCTGGACGCCGATGATGTCAGCTTCCGTGAAGGTGTGACCTGCGATTTTGAGAATCTCGCGGGCCAGATCGACCTGGTCGACCACCAGCCGCGCGACGGCGAAATCGACCGAATCGACGACGCTCAGGCTCGCCACCCGCAGGTCATCGCGCTCCAGCTTGCGGAGCAGTTCGTGGAGTTTGCCGACCCGGTTCTCCATGAAAACGCAGAACTGGTGCAGGCAGGGCCAGTCGTGCCCCCGCAGCGTCTGGGGACCGATCTGATCGTCGTTGTCGTCGAATTCAGCAGGCATCCGTTCCACTCCAGCAAGGTCCGTGGTAGCGTCCGCTCCACGGGATCGCAGTGCGGACTGTACGGCAATCGGTTTGCGCGGGTCAAACCGAGTTGCCTGATCCGGCCCCAGAAGTGTGTGCGTCTGAAACGTCGGTGACTGGAACCGTTTTCCCCCTCGCCCCCGCGATGGATGCGATTCGCAAGGAAAAATCAGCACGGGGGAGAGGGTTAGGGTGAGGGGGACAGTTTCTCCCCTCACCCCGGCCCTCTCCCCAAATCCTGATCTTCCTCGATTCTCAAGTCATTCCTGGGGAGAGGGAGCAGTCATCAGATCCACCGACGTTTCAGACGCTCCCAGATCAGCCCCCATCGATCCATTCCCACCAACACGCTTCACGGAGGAAGCTGATGATTCGCACCTTTCTGTTCGACATGGGGAACGTGCTCACACGGTTCTCGCATGCGCGGATGTGCCACCAGATCGGCGAGCTGTGCGGGCTGTCCGAGGCCGCCACGCGCCAGCTACTCATCGATTCGGGTCTGCAGTGGGACTTCGAACGCGGGCGGATCAGCGAGGAGCAGTTCCGCGATGAGCTCTCGCAGCGCGTCGGGCGTCCCCTCGATCTGGCCCAGCTGAGCCGGGCGGCCTCCGATATCTTTGAACCGATCGCGGAGATGGAGACCATCGTCCGTTCCCTGAAGCGCCAGGGGTTTCGACTCGTGCTGTTGTCGAACACGTCGATCTCACATTTCCAATGGATCGAACGGCAGTACACCTTCCTGGAGCCGTTCGATGACTACGTCGTGTCGTTCCGGGCCGGGGCCATCAAGCCCGAAGCGGCAATCTACGAGGAAGCCCTGCGTCTGATTCAGTGCGAGCCGGGTGAGGCGTTCTACACCGATGACATCCCTGAGTATGTCGCCCGCGGGCGCGAGTACGGGTTCCAGGCTGAGGTCTTCACCGGGCCGGAGGAACTGACGGCCCAGCTGGCCCAGCGCGGAGTGCAGGTCTGATGACGACTTCACCTTCGAAGGAACCGCCTGCCACCCCGCGTCCGGCCGCCGCTGAGATCGCGCTGGGAGCGATCCTGATCGTGGCAGCCGGGCTGTTGCGATGGCGAGCCAGCCTGGGAGAGTTCTGGCTCGATGAGGTCTGGACCTGGCAGATCAGCCAGAAGATGACCTGGCCGGGCGGGCTGGTCTACCAGCTTCAGGAAGAGAACAACCACTACCTGAATACGCTCTGGATCTGGCTGGTCGGACAGAACGCCTGGTGGGGCTGGTACCGTTTGCTGCCGGTGCTTTGCGGAACGATTTCCGTGGCGCTGGCCTGGAAGCTGGCCGCTCCCTCGGCGGCGCCTCGAGCTGGGACGACGCCCGTACCGTGGATCGCCCCCTGGATCGCAGCGGCACTGTCCGCATGTTCCTACCTGCTGATTCATTACTCATCCGAGGCCCGCGGCTATGCGTACGCGGTCGTGTTCACTGCTTGGGCGTTTCTGGAGCTGCCTCAGACAATCACGGATCAGCTGCAGGCCCAGGCATACGGGAGTTCCGTGGAACTCGGTCGCGCTCGGCTGCGGTTTTCGCTCGCAGCCTGTGGTGGTTTTCTGTCCCAGCCGGTCTTTCTCACCTGCTACGGAGCGATGGTGATCTGGACGCTGCTCAAGCTGCGGCGGTCCAGCGACTCGGGTTTGGCGATGCCGGTGTTGTGGAAGACGTTCTTCCCGTCGGGAGCGTTCATTGTGGCCCTGTACCTGATCGATCTGAAGAATGCCGTCAATGGCGGTGGAGATGTCTACCCCCTGTGGCAGGTGATTCTGGAGACCTTGTCGCTAACGGGTGGCGGTCCTCATGCGGTGGGGATGCCAGCGGTGGTCACAGCCGGGCTGGTCTTGGGAGCCTTTGGTCAGGGGCTGCGCGTACTGCGGCGCGATCATGACGACCGCTGGGTGTTTTATCTGCTGGTTGTCGTGGTGATGCCGCTGCTCCTGCTGGTCGTGCTGCGACGGGCCGAGGTCTACCCGCGGTACTTTATCCTGTCCGTCTTCTTTCTGATTCAGGCAGCTGCAATCGGACTGGCTGACCTGCTGCACCAAAGTTGGGCCGGGCGGGTGGTGGCTGTCGTGACGATCCTGGCCTCAATGATCGGGAATGGACAGAACTATGAGCGGCTGGCCAACCTGGGTCGCGGCAGCTACATGAAGCTGCTGCAACGCATGGTGCACGACGAGCAGACTGCGGAGATCGTCGTGATGACCGATCACCCGTTTCGCCACGAAATGATGTGCCGGTACTACGAGCCACGCTGCGACCTAAGGGGCAAGACACTGAAACTCGTGCCGCCTCCTGAACCTGCAGCCCCCGTCACCAAGCCCGCCCCCTGGCTGCTGGTTCACAAACTCGACCCGGCCTGGAGGCCGAAGGCTTCGATCACGACTCGCCAGGGCGTCAAATACCAACTTCAACAGGTGGAACCGTATGCCGGACTGTCGGGGTGGGGACTGGCGCTCTACCGGATTCAGTCTTGGGACTGAGGTCTGAGTGAATCCGTTATTTGACGGGGTACTCAATCTCACGCTCGTGAAAGAGGAATAAACCACAGAGGGCACGGAGACACGGAGGAAGCCAAGCGAGCCAGAGGGCCCCTTTCGTCCGGGCATCTGGGAGGGGAGCTTTCGCGACGAATGCCGCCTGATGGCTCATCGTTGATGCAGGGTGGAATTGGCCACTCCCAAACTCATTCGATCATTCCCACCACTTGAGGGATGCACCTGATTCGCAATCCCCACTGCTTTCGACTCGCCCTCGGCCACCGTGGGGATTACCATGACGCCTGCGGTCGAGAGACAACACTCCGGGAGGCGTTCCGATGAAGCTGCGTGGTCTGTGGATTCTGCTGTGTCTAGTCGGAATCGGTTCGTGGGCTGCGGCTCAGGACACCTGGTCGCGGTTTCGCGGGGAGAACGGAGTCGGGGTCAGTGAGCTGAAGGGGATCCCCACTCAGTGGACCGAAAAGGACTACGAGTGGAAGATCGAACTCCCCGGGGTTGGGCACTCGTCTCCGGTAATCTGGAAAGAATTCCTCTACGTCGCCACATCGACTCCCGAAGGCGAACGTACGCTGCGCTGTCTGAACGCGATGACCGGAAAGCAGCTGTGGGCTCACACGGTGCGGCTCGGAAAGAACGGCCTGCACAAGAAGAACAGCTACGCTTCGGCGACTCCCGCGGTCGACGCGGAGCGGGTCTACATCACGTTCGGAGACGATGAACACCACCTGGTGCAGGCGTTTACTCACGCCGGTGAAGAGGCCTGGAGCTATGACCTGGGCGCGATTGATACTCAGCACGGGCAGGGGATGTCCCCGATCGTGCATGGCGACATGGTCATTCTGTGCAGCGACCAGCGCGGTCCGAGCATGATCGTCGCTCTCGATCGCTCCTCGGGAAAGGAGATCTGGAAGACGATCCGCGAGATCCGCGAGGCCAGCTACTCGACTCCGCTGATCTACAAGTCCGAGGGACACCCCGATGTACTGATCTGCGAAGCCGGAATCTCCGGCCACACGGGGCTGGACCTGAAGACGGGCAAGCAGCTGTGGTCGACCGGTCCTGTGGAGTTCCGGACCTGCAGCTCGCTGGTGCAGGCGGGCAAGCTGGTGATCGGGACCTGCGGACAAGGCGGCCGCGGCAAGTTCATGTGGGCCACTGACCCGTGGGGGAACGGAGACGCCGGGGGCAAGATCGCCTATACCCGCGACAAGGTGCTGCCGTACGTGCCGACGCCTCTGTATGTCAACGGCCTGCTGTTCTTCTGGAACGACGACGGGACTGTGGCCTGTGTGAACCCGGAAACCGGCGTCGATGTCTGGGCCGAACGAGTCGGCAAGAACTACACCGGTTCACCAATCGCTATCGACGGCAAGATTTATTGCATTTCCGAAGATGGTCAGGTGGGTGTGGTTGACGCCAGTGCGACTTACAAGTTTCATGGGTTCAGTCCGCTGGGAGACGATTCGTACTCGACTCCCGCAGTGGCCAATGGACGACTCTACCTGCGTGGATTTCACACGCTGGCCTGCCTGAAGGCAAAGTAGAGTCCGACACGCGCGGAGGAATGACAGCGATGCCAGCCTGGCCTGGGGGACCGTGCCCGGAGTGTGGTGACGATATGCCGGCTCGGATGATCCGGTGCCGGACGTGTCGCGCCCTGTTGAATTCGGAGCTGGTGCCTCGCGAGATCGAATACCCCGAATTCGTCCCGCTGAAAGAAGTGCTGGCTGTCGTCGATGTCCCCATGCGCGGCGACTTTATCCGCTGTCCGAAGTGCTCCCGCGAGCTGCGGATCAGCATCAAGTTCCGCGGCAAGAAGGTCTCGTGCCGGCACTGCGATCATCCGTTCGACTTGAACGTCGGCACACCAGCGGTCACTCGTCTGGGTGTGTACGCCCCCTGCCCGCACTGCACTCAGGAATTGCGGGCTGCCGAGCGATTCATTGGAATGAATGTCTCCTGCAAGTTCTGCGATGGGGCGATTCGGATCGTGGAGTCAACGACCGCACCGAGTTCTTGAAACGCTAGGCGGCATCATCCGCCTCACTCCAGCCCGTCTGCCGCCCGGGACATTTCGAGCATTGAATCCGTACTTTCCGGATCGATCTGGCGGCAGCACTCCGTCAGCTTCTCGGCGAGGCCTCTGAGCTCGTCACGCCACTGGCCCGCGTCGGCACCGATCGGAACAACCTGCGAGAACTCACCGCAGAGCAGAATCGTTCGCAGCAGGTGCCGGAAGATCAGCCCCTCCTGCTTGGTCAGATCACGGCTCGTGATGTACTTCTGGAAGTCGTAGCCGAAGAACTGCAGATCGCCGACGATCCACACCGCCCGGATCGGGGTTTCGCGAATGCCGGGGTACTCGCTGTCAAACAGCATCCGCAGCTGATCACCCAGCGGGATCGGCCATTTGCGCTCCTCGAACGGGATGTCTTCGTCCTGTGGCGGTGCAGCTGCGGGGTTCAGTTCCTGCAGTGTGGCCAGTCCGCGCGTGATCAGCTCATCGTGAATGCGCTGCAGCCCCAGCGGGCCTGGCGGAAGATCCTGCGGCCACGGGACGCGGACCTGCCGCATCATCGAGCCGGGGATTTCGAGGAGACTCTCCAGTATCTGAATCCGCTCGCACGAGTCAGCGAGCCCCAGATGCTGCAGCAGGTAAGCCCCGTAGATCGGATTGACGCTGCGAAAGACCAGCAGATTGTCGAGGTCGGCTGTCGGCGTGGCTGTGGAGGGGATGTACGGAGGCGGAGCGGCCGCGAGTTCGGCGGCGGCCTGCTCGACCGTCTTAAGGCCAAGAAGTTCGGCGGTGCGGGACTTTTTGGGTTTCTTTTCGGGGGTGGGTGGAGGAGGAGTTGATGCACGCCCCAATGTGAGTTCTGCGACTTCATCCAAGCCCAGGGGTTGCAACCCCTGGGCTTCTGGAGGATCTGGCAATGTCTCTAGACCAGCTCCAAAGTCATCTTCACTTGGACGGGCCAATGGGCCCGTCCCACGGTCTTCGAAGTCGTCCTCATCGACCGGCTCTCCATCCCAGGGCTGCGACATGATGAGCTGTTTGAACTCACCCGGCGGAGGCGGTTCGAGAGTGACGAACCCGCCTGCCCATAGCGTCAGCAACATCTCCTGCAGCCGCTTTTCGGCCCGCTCCATCGATCCCGAATCGAGCAACCGCTTCCGCACGAACGACACCAGCCGCCCGACATCCGGTGAGAGCTTTAGCAGGTAGGCCAGCAGTCGCCACGGCAGCTGGCCCTTGCTGGCGAGCTTCCCCGGCGGAGCGGTGATCAGCTTCTGAAACTGCTGCTCGTTCCAGTACTGCTCGTTCGGCCGTCGCGTCGGCATCTTCTTCTTGAGGGCCTTCTTCGCCCGAATCAGGTTCGGGTCGCGCGTGTCCTCGGGGATCTGGTCATAGCGTTCCTTCCACTTGGCGAGTCGGACATCGTCCTCGTGAGCCAGGACATAGACATACCCTTGATTGTCGAACTGGGGACGTCCGGCCCGGCCGAAGATCTGGTGTGCCGAACTCGCATCGACGATCGTCTTACGACCGGGTGGGCCCTTCATCAGGGTCGTCACGACGACCGACCGGGCGGGCAGGTTGATCCCGGCGGCCAGCGTCTCGGTGCAGACGCAGACCGACAACAACTTCTTCTGGAACAGCTCCTCGACCCGCCGCCGGTACTTGGGCAGCAGTCCGGCATGGTGGATGCCCACTCCGCGAAACAGCAGCTGTTTCAGCCGCGGACCGACGCCGGTCTTCCATTCGTGCTGGTCGAGGTACTCGGCCAGCTGTTTCTGCTGGCCGCTGGCGAGGAGCGATTTCCCCTTGAGCTGTTCGGCGACGTCCCAGCACTCGTTGCGATTGAAGCAGAACAGCAGAGCCGGGGTCTTGTCGTGCTCGACCATGAACTCCATCTGGTCCGGCAGCAGCATGTCGCCGATCCAGGTGAACGACAGCGGGACCTTGCGTTCGGTCCCCTGCACCAGTTCGACAAGCCGCCCGTGCTTGGCCTGCAGCCACATCAGGAACTCAATCGAGTTCCCGACTGTGGCCGAAAGCAACAGCAACCGCACATGCTTGGGGAGCAGGGCCAGCGACAGCTCCCAGACGACTCCGCGCTCGGGATCGTTGAACGAATGGAACTCGTCCATCACCACGCCGGAGACGTCCGCGAAATCGGCAGTGTCGGGGTGCAGCAGTCGGTTGAGCAGAATCTCGGCCACGACGACCAGAACTTTGGCGTCGGGATTCACGCGGCGATTCCCGGTGACCAGCCCGACATCGTCCGCCGAGAACCCCCAGCGGACCGCAGCGGCCTGCATCTCGTGAAACTTCTGCTCGGTCAAGGCGATCAGCGGCGTCGTGTAGTAGGCGACCTTGCCGGTGTGGAGGGCTTCAAACAGAGCCGCTTCGGCGATCAATGTCTTCCCGGTCCCGGTCGGGGCACAGACGAGAACTCCCTGCTCCGAAGTGAACCAGGCGAGCAGCGCCTCCTCCTGCACGGGGTACGGAGCGTACGGCAGCTGGTCCAGATACTTGGCTGCCAGTTCATCACGATCGGGGATGGGCATGCCAGAGTTCCAAGGGAGCGACTTGAGCTCGGAGAATAGCGGACTCTGCTCTCCAAATCAGCGCTGACTGGAACCTCGTCACAGCTGGCCAAGCGTAGATCTGGTGACGTTACCCCTGATACAGCAGCCAGGTCCGGTAACCGCCGCCGATGTTGCGAACCTGGTAACCGGCCTGCAGCAGAATGCGGGTCGCGAGATATCCGCGCTGCCCGACCTGGCAGAAGACCGCGACATCGCGATCTTTGGCAATCTCGCTCAGGCGCCCGCGCAGCTCATCGACCGGAAAGTTGATCGCTCCCGGGATCGAGCCTTTCGCGAACTCACCGGGGGACCGGACATCGATCAGCAATAACTGGCTCTGGCCAGACAGGCTGAGGGCCTCTTCCAGATCGATCTGCGGATGATCGCCTCGCAGCAATCCACCAGCGACGAACCCCGCCATGTTGACCGGGTCCTTGGCCGAGCCGAACTGCGGGGCATAGGCGAGTTCAGCTTCTTCGAGATCATAAACCGTCATCCCAGCCTGAATCGCCATGGCGATCACATCGATCCGTTTGTCGACACCCGCTCCGCCGACGGCCTGGGCTCCCAGGATCTTGCCGGTCTCGGGATCGAACACCAGCTTCAGCGTCATCCCCTCGGCTCCGGGGTAGTACCCGGCGTGATGGGCAGGATGAATGTAGACCTTGCGGAACGGCCGGTTGGCTCGACGCAACAGCTTCTCGGACTGACCGGTCAGGGCGGCCACCTTGTCGAACAGCCCCAGGATCGCAGTCCCCTGAGTCCCGCGATAACGCGAATCGCGACCGAAGACGTTGTCAGCTGCAATGCGCCCCTGACGATTGGCGGGGCCCGCGAGGGGCACCTGCGTCGGCTCGCTGGTCACAAAGTCGCGAACTTCGATGGCGTCGCCGACGGCGAAGATATTCGGATCGCTGGTCTGCAGCCGATCGTTGACGCGAATCCCACCGCGCGGGCCGACTTCCAGACCGGCAGCTACGGCCAGCTGGTTCTCGGGCCGAACACCGACGCCGAGGATCACCAGATCCGCGGTCACGGGGGCTCCCGACTTGAACTGGACGAGCAGCCCGGACGAGGTGGCCTCGATGGCAGTGGCGGAGTTACTGAGCCGGACATCGACCCCCTTGGCCAAAAGCGCGTCGAGAATCGGCCGACTCATCTCCTTGTCGAGAGGCGGCAGTACCTGCTCATTCAGGTCAGCGACGGTCGTGCGGAGCCCGCGATGGACGAAGTTCTCGACCAGCTCCAGCCCGATGAATCCTGCTCCGACAACCACGACACTCTTCGCACCCTGATCAACAGCCGCCTTGATCCGGTCGACATCTCCCAGATTGCGGAGTGTGTGAACTCCCGGCAGATCAAGTCCGGGCAGAGGCGGCCGAATCGGAGCCGCTCCCGGAGCCAGGATCAGCTTGTCATAGCGTTCCTCCGACTCGACGCCCGTATCGAGGTTCTTGATCCGTACGATCTGACGTGCCCGGTCGATCGACTCGACATTCGTTCGCGTCCGCACATCGAGCCGGAAACGCTGTCGCAGCATCTCGGGCGTGGTCACCAGCAGCTTGCCGCGTTCGGGAATGATCTCACCGGCGTAGTACGGCAACCCGCAGTTGGCGAACGAAACATCGGGACCGCGTTCGAACATCAGGATCTCGGCGTCCTCGGACAGCCGACGAGCCCGCGCAGCTGCGGACGCTCCGCCAGCGACACCACCCACAATGATCAGACGCATAGCAATTCTCCGTGTCGTCTTGTTAGCCGTCGGGCTTGCCCGGCGTGCCTTGAGCTTTGTGTGACCCTACTTCGTGCAGGTACCCGTTTCACAGCTGGCCCCGCACTGATTCCACGGCATCCGGGCGAGAATCATCCCCATGCCACAGGTGTCAGTGATTCCGGCGAATACCAGACCGGCCCCCACGAACCCCGCCAGTCCGAAGAATCCGGGGTGGACGAACCCCAGCCCGACTCCGGTCAGGACCAGGAGCCCAGCGGCGATGCGCACCTGTCGCTCCAGGGAGATGGCTTTCTTGCCGCGCGTCGCCGGGAGTCCCGCATCGACGCAGGCAAGCGTACCGCCTTCAATGTTGATGGCGTTCGTGAACCCCGCCTTGTGGAATAGCTCACAAGCCTGCTTACCGCGGCTTCCGGAACGGCAGACAATGTAGAGCGGCTTGTCCCCGCGTCCCTGCATCACGCGTGCCGGATCGAGCTGGTCGAGCGGGACGTTGCGAGCGATGTCGAGATGGACCTCGCGAAACTCGACCGGCGTGCGAACATCGATCAGATCGATGCCCTGGCCGGACTGACAGAGCTCGCGAAGTTGATTCGGGGTGAGGGTGGTCATGTGATCCTCCTGCGTGAACTTGTTATGTCGCGACACGGCGACATTTTTGTGTAGCGGAAATCGTCAGACTTCCGACCGAAATGCGTGGGATGGCGATCCCTACTCGACGCCGAACCGGCTCTCGATGCAGCCCATGATGCTGGCCAGGTGCTGTTCCGAGACCTGATAGAACGCCTTACGGCCTTCTTTCTCGCTGATCAGGAATCCGCATCGCTGCATCAGCCGCAGGTGCTCCGACGCCATGTGGCTGGGAATTTCGCAGGCCTCGGCGAGTTCCCCGACCGTGTAGCGTCCCTGCAGCAGCATCTGGATCATCCGCAATCGATGTGGATGGGCCAGAATCTTCAGACACTCCGCTGCCTGCTCCAGCTGGTCCAGTGGAGTCAGTCGCATCGGGTTAGCAGCGGCCTTGGTGGTCATGAGGAACTCCTGATATACAAAATATATCGGAACATTTCGACATGTCAATTGAATTTATCGCGGAAGATTTTTCGTGGGGAGCGGTTTGCCCATGAGCGCTCGTTTGCGGAGCGAGTGGTCACACCCGGGCAGGCGGTCCCGGAGACTTCTTTACCGCTTGTCGTCACTGATCAGGTTGCCGCTTCCGCCCGTGACGCGCACATGCTTGGAGGTGATCGACTGCTTGAGAACCCGGAACAGGCAGCCGGAAACGCGGCAGTTGTCGCACTTCACCAGATCGATCAGTGCGTCGCCGGAGTCGGTGAGATGGCAATTGGTGATATTGCACCAGGAACAGCGTTCGAGCTTCAGCGGGGCTTCGGTCGCATGCACGTCATGCAGATGGAGCCCATTCAGCGAGCAGTCGACGCAGTCCCGCAGCTCGACACCGTTCTTGCTGGTCTCTTCACGCTGATCGGGATTGCGGTCCATCAGGTTGTGGCCCAGCACCAGATGCGAGCAGTTCTCAGCGAGGATGTTGTGCTCGAAACCTTCCCAGAGCGTGTTTCCGGTGATCACCACTCCACGGGCACTCTTGAGATGGATGTTGGTCTTCACATCGCTCAGCACGTTGTTACCGATCGTGAAGGTGCCGACCATCAGCGAGTTCTCCTTGGTCGGCCCCAGCATCCGGATGTTCGCGGAGCCGAGTGCATCCCGCTCGTGCTGAATCGTGCACCCCGTGATCGCCCCCTCACGCACCGAGCCTCGACGACAGTCGAGCAAGACATTCGCGGCCAGCAGCCCCTCGCCCATGTTGCCTTCAATATCACAGCCAGTGATCTGCAGGTTCCGGATCTCGCTGTCGCGGCAGACGATTCCTCCCTGACGGTTGTAGCTGATGTGGCTGTTGGCGATGTTGATCTGGTGCAGGTTCACTCCATCCATCAAGACACCCACACCGCGATTGTCATACAGATGACATTCGCTGATCTGGACGTTGCGATTGCGATGGGTGAGCACGATGCCGTGCTGAGCATTACGAACGGAGACTCGCGAGATCGTGGCCTGCATGGTCCCTTGCAACTCGATTCCGCTGGCCTCGTTGCTGCGGCCGACGATCTCAATCCCGTCAATCATGGGAGTGCGCTGCCGATCCCAGACCGGAGCCGTCACGGTTTTGGGGTCAGCTGTGCCCTGATGAGTCCCAACGATCCGAAAGGCCGGGCCCGCGGTGTCCGCCAGAATCCGGGCCAGCCCATCTCCGGTGATCGACAGGAACCCCGTCTTATCGAGCCGAATCTCGATCGTGCGGGTCAGACGATAAGTCCCCGCGGGAAAGTGCAGTGGTTTCAGACTCGCATCGACGGCTCGCTGAATGGCCGCTGAGTCGTCAGCCACTCCATCCGCGACGGCTCCAAAGTCCTTGACGTTCGGAGGGATCGAGATCTTCTGAGAGTCGGGCTCCACGGCTTGAGAGGCTGGCGCTGTGACCTTTTCTGGTTCAACCCCTTTGTCCTGCGCCTGAAGCGAATAGAGCCACAGCAGAACGACCAGTCCGGCAAGTCGCGTCACGAGAAACCGGCCACGGTGCGAAACTCCGCGCGGCGCGAACCGCAAATTCCAATCGAACGACATCCCTGCCTCCGCCTGCGTGAAGAATCAGCACAATCGCCAGATTCGGCACAACCGGCACCAGCCTACCGGGTCGGAGAGCGATGATCCAGGTACTCAGGGCGTCGGCCGAGCCCGACGGCGAACACGGTCTTACTCCAAACACCAGTCGGTCGACTCGGACGACTCGCGATTCAAAATGGCAGGGCGTTCGATCGTCACTCCCTTGATCTGGACCTTTAACATCGGCCAGACCTCGCAGGGGGTCAATAGCTCCGTACTTTCGGAATGGATCAGCACCGTGTCCCCCGTGGCTGCAAAGCGAACGCTGGGGTGCCAGTGCAACACCTGTCCGGAATGAAACTTGGCTGTGGAGTTCGGGGAGACGGACCAGCCGGACAGGTCATAACCAAACGATTCGGCCTGCTCGGCCAGCCGCCATTCGTCGGGGACTCCGAACTTCTCGTAGATTCGTTCGAGACGCTTCCAGGTCTCAGCCACTTCCCAGCCGGCCTGCGAGAAGTAGACCCCGGTGGCCTGCAGCAGGCTGGCCACCTGGTGAGTATCGGCCATGTCCGCGGGCGGCTTGCCAAAGCTGATTGTGCGCGTGCAGGCCGCGTGCAGGCCGCCTCGGCGGGCGATGGCCGAGATGACGCAGTGTCGTTCAATCGGCTCCGTTCCGTAGGACCAGTGCCGGTAACGAGCTCCCTGACCGTCAGCCTGGACCTGGATCCGGATCGGCGTCAGCTCGTGTTTGATCAGGCGGTGAGCGATCTCGCCCGCGACTTCCGACTCGCTGGTTCCGCGTTTCAGATTCCGAGCGGTCGCCTCCACCGCGTGGGCCACGCCGCGACCGATCGCTCGCAACTGCTTGGCCTCATGGTCGCTCAGCGTGCGGCGGAAATCGGCCAGTTCGTGGGAGACATTCACCGTCCCCAGGACTCCCGTGTCACTGGCCACATTGCGACCGCGACAGAGGTCGGTAAAAAGAACGTCGCGAGATTCGGTCCACGGACGTTCCTTGATCTGGAACCCCATCCCCGGAACTTCGCGATCGAAAATCTGACCGCTGTCGACTGCGTTGCAGAGGACCACACGGGCATCACGGCTGATGAACAGTGCCGCAGTCGTTTCCCCGTTCCAGCGACGGGAATTGTCGCCGCCGCACGTGACCCAGGAGAAATTCTCGGGCCGCTCCAGAAGCAGACCGTCGAGCTGTTTCAGCTGCAGATACTCAGCCAGCAACTTGTGCTTGCGGTCGATTTCGTCATACCGCTCCCCATCCGGCAGGCGGATTTCGCCTGACGATTTCGGGTTGTACGGCGGCAATGTGCTGAGCGACATCCAGGCGATCCCAGGGGAGGGGATGGTGGCGTCCCAATGTTCTCACCGCGACAGAAAACGGAGAGTCTGAGAAGCTTATCAAAGCCCCTGTACCAATCGTAGAATCTTCAGCAGATTTCACCTCGGAATGCTCGAACGGAGAATCTCCTGTGACGAGGAGTCGGATTGAAGCGGATCGCGAAGATTTGATGGCCGAGGCGGTCAACCTGCCCGAGCGCATCGAACTCACGGTCCCAGGAATCGATACCCCCGTCACAATCGGCAGGAACGCGGCGGGCCACTGGTCGTTCTACTTCGGTCCCGAGCCGGTCTACCGTTTTGACCCGGATCTGGGACTGCGGCGAGCGGTGCGGGATAGCAAGCTGTACCGGACTCAAGGCACCACCCTCGCCGAGTTGACGCGGGTGCGCTTCGAGCAGGAGACCCAGTTGCAGCGACGCGACCTGTCCGAAGCCGAGGTCGTCGAGGTGCTGACGAAGATCCGCGAAGAGCTGGTTAGCGTGCTCAGCAGCCTTCGAAACTCGAGAGCTGTGGTCATTCGAGAGGTCGGGACCTCGAACGAGTTTCTGCCCCAGCTCGCGGACTTCCTGACACGGCTGACCGCGGAGCCGATCGGCCTGGCGGCTGCATTTCCGACGAAACGGCGTTAAGGTCAGCGTTCTTCCTCTTTCGGAGTCTGAACCCGATGTCTCATTCCACACTGCGTCTCACGCTCGGCTTCTTGTGCCTGTTTACCCAATTCTCTGTAGCCGCTGAGATCCCCGATTGGGTCTCGTGGCGCGGACCGCAGGGAAACGGGAGCGTCGAGGCGGGCGAATATCCGGTGGTCTTCGGGGCCGAGAAGTACACGTGGCGGACCAAGCTGCCGGGCAAAGGCTGCTCGACTCCGATCCTGCTGGGCGGAAAGATCTACCTGACCTCTCCCGCCGAGGGGAACGACGCACTGCTCTGCTATGACATGCAGGGAGCAGAACAGTGGCGAGCTGTCTTCGGTCCTGAAAACGCCGGCAAGCATCGCAACGGCTCAGGCAGCAACGCGTCGCCGATCACGGACGGAAAGGGGATCTACATCTTCTTCAAGAGCGGCACGCTGGCCGCTGTGAATCTGGACGGTTCAGTTCGCTGGAAGACCGATCTGGTCGAGCGGTTCGGCAAAGACACCTTGTACTGGGATCATGGCACCTCGCCAGTCCTGACCGCCAAGCACGTGATCATGGCCCGCATGCACCAGGGCGAGTCGTGGCTGGCCGCCTTCGACAAAGAGACCGGTGAGATGGCCTGGAAGGTCGCCCGCAACTACACCACGCCAACCGAATGCGACCACGGTTATGCGACTCCATTGGTAATCGAACATCAGGGTCGGGAGTCGCTCCTCGTCTGGGGAGCGGAACATCTCACAATCCACAATGCGTCCGATGGGCAGGTCACCTGGACCTGCGGCAACTTCAATCCCGAGGGCAACAAGCTGTGGCCCGCGATTGCCACGCCGGTCATCGTGGGAGAGATCGCAGTGATCGCCTACGGTCGCAATGATCGCGGGATTCCTCGCCTGCACGGGATCAAGCTCACCGGCAGCGGGGACGTGACCCAGACCAACCATGTCTGGATGCGCGACGATGTCGGGACCTTTGTGCCGACTCCTGCTGTCTACAAGGGGCAGGTGATCCTGGTTCGCGACAAGGGCGAAGTCGCTGGCATCGACCCGACGAACGGCAAGACCATCTGGGAGGGCCGATTCCCTCAGAACCGATTCAACTTCTACGCCTCGCCCCTGGTTGCAGGCGGGAAGCTGTACGCCCCCCGAGAAGACGGGACCGTCTTTGTCGCCAGCGTTGCGAACGACAAGTTTGAAGTGCTGTCCGAGAACGTGATGGCCGAGTCCGTGATCGGCTCACCGGTCCCGGCGGCGAATCAAATCCTGCTTCGCGGCGAGCAGCACCTATTCTGTGTGAATTCCAGCGTGAAGCCTTAGTCACGAAGGGGCGGGGAGTTGTGCGAACTATCCGATTGCACGCATCCGATTGTTGCGAGGATTGTGCTCCACCTCGGCCAAGCCCAGGATCTCCAGCACGGGAGGCACGTACATTCCGAATCGACCGCGAAGCCCTTTCTTCAATCCATACCAGCCACCCACGGGGTTACCCTCGGAGCGGCCCCAGGCTTCGACCGTCTCAGCAGGAGCTTCCTTCTGCTCGTCAGTACTTCCCAGCAGCATCCAGTCGCCGTGAGCTTGCAGCATGACATGCAAGTCCTCGATACAACGCAGCTGATACCTGAGCTCCGTCTTTCCGACCTGAACGACCAACGCGGGCGGCGTCGCATCCGGATCGCGATAAGCGAGGAACTCTGACGAACCGGGTGGCGTCAACAGGGGCCAGGGATTGCCTGCGGTGCCAGCACTGTTTTTCGTAGAGGGTTTCGCCTTCGCTGGGGCCTGGGGAGCGGAGGGCTTTTTCGCAGCTGCCTTTTTTGCCATGGGTAACTCCAGGAATGGAATCTCGAGAATCAACTCTGTTGAGATCGTAACCATCCCCAGTCGCCTCTGGAATTCAACTTCCCGAACGCGGCGGCTGGGCGCGTTTCTCCGCCGGCACCAGCTTATCGAGCACTCCGTTCACAAACGGTGACGACTCTTTCGTGCCAAAGGTTTTCGACAGTTCAAGGGCTTCATTAATGGCCACCCGGTGGGGCACGTCCGTGAACAGAAGTTCGTAGGCTCCCAGCCGCAGCACATTCCGGTCGGTGATCGCCATCCGGTCGATCGACCAGTTCTGAGCGACCTCGGTGATGCGCGTATCGACCTCAGCCCGGTGATTCATCGTGCCGGAATACAGGCCCCACGCAAACTCGAACATCTCCGGATCGTCGGTCAGCCGCTCCCGAATCTGCTCGTGAATCGCCTCCTTGGAGACGTCGGTGTTGCAGTCGACCTGATAGAGCATCTGGACGACGAGTTCACGGGCTTTGCTGCGACGAGACATACGGAGGCGTCAGTGAGGTTAGAGAGCGGAGATCTTGGAGAGAGTTGGCCGGTCAGCTGAGCTTGCGGAGGACGTCGACCATTTCGATGGCTGCGAGGGCCGCTTCAGCCCCCTTGTTGCCCACCTTGCCCCCCGCGCGATCCAGAGCCTGCTCCATGTTCTGGCAGGTCAGCACACCGAACAGGACCGGCACGCCGCTCTTCTGCCCGACCTGCATCAGCCCCTGGGCGGTTGCGTGGTTGATGTACTCGTGATGCGTCGTGGAGCCTTGAATGACCGCCCCCAGCGCCAGCACAGCGGCGTACTTCTTCGACGAGGCCAGCTTGTCAGCGACAACCGGCAACTCAAAAGAACCCGGCACCCAGACGACCGTCAGCTTCGCTTCGCTGACCCCGTGACGCTTCAGCGTCGAAATCGCCCCTTCGAGCAACCGACCGGTCACCAGATCGTTGAACCGCGAAACGACTATGGCGTACGCATCGCTCGCCTGTGCCAGCATTTGACCTTCGATCGTCTGCACCGTTTCCCCGACTGTCTGGTGGGCCTGTTGTGGTGAGTGAAGAACTCAACCGCCCATCATATCGCGGCAACGGACTGCGGGCGAATGCAGGGGGCTTTCCCCGTGCAAAATCGGCAGTTTCAATGCGATTTTGCAGCAAACGCGGCCAATTCTGGCTTCAACACTCCCGGCTCAACCATGTCAGACGGATCACGAACCGTCACATCGTGGCTCAGGAACTGACCGTGGTCGACAAAGGTCACTTCGGCGGCCTTGGCCACCCAACCAGGATCAAGCACGCAAATTGGAGCACAAGGCTTGCCCCACCGTACTTTGTGATCCGGGGCCAGGTAGATGTTCTGCATTTCGCTCGAACTGATGGGCTGTGAGTAAGTGATGAAGCTCCCGCCTATGAACATGGCTGTCAGCGTCACGCTCAGGGCCAACAGAGTCACCTGAACTCGATTCCTCGTCATTGGAATGGCCTCATCGACATGCCTGCTGAATGAACTCCCGGACGAGCGGGTGCGGGCTGTGCTCAGTACTGCGCGTCTGCGGAAGGTAGAGTGTCCCAATAAAGAATGGGGATTCGGGAAGTTCGATTACGCGAACTTCCCCCTCGGGATCGGAACCGGTGATCCGCAGCGGGCCTTGTCGGAACAGCTCGACCAGGTCCGGATTCACTCCAAAGTTGCAGTAGTACGACTCGGTCGCCTCGGTCGAACCGTAGATGGAAGCGACTTGTGAACCCGGAACAAACTGCAGCGGGAGCGAGCGACCGACAAGGGAACAGGCCAGTCGAGAGACGAACAACCTCGAAGCATACGGATCGTATTCCTCGTGGCTGGCGTCTTCGAATGCGAGAACGTTCCGCGCGTACTCGATGATTATGTGCTGAAAGCCACCGCACGTTCCCAGGCACGGGATCCCCTCTTCACGAGCCACTCGAATCGCCGTGAGGGCTCCCTGCATATCGCGATAGGGACTCCCCGGCGCGATCCAGAGGCCACTCGCCTCGCGAACCAGATCAGGGGTGACGTCAGTAGTCGAGATCCAACGTACGGTCGGAGACAGCTGCAGACTGGCTGCCGCGTGGCGAATGGCGGCCTCGGTCGCCAAATGAGGCAGACTCTCTGCGGAGTATTCGCCAATCAGAAGAATCTGGACCATGCGTCTCACCCTATCGGAAGTGTCACCGCGAAGGTCGTTCCGGCGGTCGTCGAACTCAACAGCTCAATCTGCCCGCCGGCGTTTTGCAGGACATTGCGGCAGACAAACAGCCCCAGCCCGGTTCCAGTCTCCTTCGTCGTGAAGTACGGTTGGAACAGCTGATCGTGCTGGCTGGCAGGAATGCCGCACCCTTCGTCGCGGATCAGGATGCGAATGTTGCCGCCATGCGGCTGGGTGGTCAGTTCGATCGTCGTCCCTTCCCGAGTCGCATCCAGAGCGTTCAGGATCAGGTTCAGAAAGACCTGCAGGACCTGATCGCGGACCATGCTGACTTGCGGAAGTCCCTCGGTGTACGAGGTGATGATCTTCTTGCCCTTCATCCGCTTGTAGTACTTCGCGATGTTCAGAGCGGAGTCGATGACCCCATGCACATCACACGTCGTGCGGTTATTCGACGCCGGTCGCGAGAAGTCGACCAGCTCGCGCAGGGTCCGTTGAATTCGCCGCAGCTGTTCGTCGATCAGGTTCAGCCGCTCGTGCATGTCGGCATCCAGCGGGCGGCGATTGAGTAGCTGGACCAGATTGCTGATCGCGGTCAGCGGATTCCCGACCTCGTGCGCGATCCCAGCTGCAAGCAGTCCGAACGCAGCCTGTTTCTCGTGCTGAACCAAGAGAGCCTGAGACTGCTGCAGCTCCTGGGTTCGCTCGGCGATCCGCTGCTCCAGCAAAGCCTGATTCTCGGTCAACTCGGTATTGAGTTCGAACAGCTTGCGGCTGGCCCCTTTGAGGAGCGTCGCCAGTGCGGTACTGGCCCACGTGACCCAGGACAGGAACACGATTTCCAGCGCGACCGCTTGGATCTGTTCGCGCGTCAGGTTCCCTTGCGTCGACGCCAGTATCCCATAACTGGCACAGTGCAGCCCCAAGGTCGCCAGCGTCACCATTGGAGAGTTGCGGAACGCACAAACAATGAGTGACAGGAAGTAGTAGAACCGAAACAGGCTGGCCAGCCCCTGGTCGAAGTGACACAACAGCCCAATGAACAGGGCCTCCATCACCGAAATGAACAGCGGCCAACGCTCCAGGAAGACCTTGCTCCGGGCACTCCACCAGGTATCGACCAGGGCGTAGACCGCCCCCAGGGTCAGAATCCCGTTCAGCTCGGCCCGCCTTGCCGGATTCCCCAGAACGTTCACCAGCAAATACCCAACGCACAGCCCGAACCAGTGAATGCGGACCGTGATCGTCTCCGCAGGCAGCTGCCAGACAGAGTCCGTGGTGGGCATTTTCTCCGCTGGGACCGACGATTTGGTAACGGTCGGCTCTGAGGAGGGTGACTCGTCCTGAGTGGGAACAAACACGAAGGCGTTTCCGAAGGCGATTCAGCAAGTCGGCGCCGAACCTGATCCGGCGGAATTCTAGCGGGAACCAACTTGAGAGGGCGATGCGAAGGACGAAGTCCTCCATAGAAAAAGCCACCCGTCTGGAGGACGGGTGGCTTTGGGGTTCTTCAGAACTGCTGGAGATTTCGGAGTGAGGTCTGGACGCCAGAATTCTTACGAATTCTGCTACGAACGGACACCGAGCTAGTAAGCTCCGGCGACTTCCAGGTCTTCGTCTTCCACAGCTTCGATCGGCTCAGCATCGAGCGGAATGTCGGTCGGGATGGCCGATTCGACGAACCCCTTCAGGTGCTCAGCACGGGTTTCCTGCTGGAGCTTGCGGAGGGCCTTCGATTCGATCTGGCGGATACGTTCGCGGGTCACCTTGAAGATTCGTCCGGTCTCTTCAAGGGTGTAGCTGTACCCGTCGCCGAGGCCGTAGCGGAGCTTGATGATCTCGCGTTCGCGGTAGGTCAGGCTCTTAAGCACGTGGTTGATCTTGTCGCGAAGCATCTGGTGCATCGCGGAATCGGCCGGGGTGCTTTCGCTGTCGTCCTGCAGGAAGTCGCCGTAGCTGGAGTCTTCGCTTTCGCCGACAGGAGTGTCGAGCGAAATCGGGTGCTTCCAGGTCTTCATGATCCGTTCGGTTTCTTCGACCGAGAGGTTGACCGCTTCGGCCAGCTCTTCGATCGTTGGTTCCCGTCCGGTCTCCTGGCGAATCTGCTCGCTCTTGGCCTTCAGCGTGGAGATGCTCTGGAACATGTGGACCGGGATGCGGATCGTGCGGGCGTGGTCAGCCACAGCCCGGGTGATCGCCTGCCGAATCCACCATGTGGCGTAGGTACTGAACTTATACCCACGGCGGTATTCGTACTTCTCGACACCACGCATCAGACCGGCGTTTCCTTCCTGGATCAGGTCCAGGAACGAGAGGCCACGGTTGCGGTACTTCTTGGCGATCGAGACCACCAGCCGCAGGTTTCCGCCCGACAGCTGTTGCTTGGCGTCGGTCCACAGATCGAACCGGGAGCGGGTCTCGTCCATCCGAGCCTTGAACTCAGTCGGCGATTCCTGGACCTGGTCGATGTACTCGGCCAGTTCCCGCTGCATCGCAGCCACTTCGCGCTGGGCCGCGACACGGTGCTTGAGAGCGTTGATGTCCCGCTCCAGCTGGACCATGCGGGTGGCCATCAGCTCCATCTTCTTGAAGACAGGCTGCAGCCGGTGGGTTCGCACGCTGAGCTCTTCGCAGAGGGTGCAGATCTTGCGGCGGCGGATCGTGAGACGATCCTTAGCAGACTGCTTGTCCTTCTTGGCGGCGTTCTCGTCGGCGACGATCATCCAGTCTTCGCGGTTCTTCGCCACAAGGTGCCGCAGCGTCGGCAGATTGACCGGCATACGGCCCAGAATCTGATCCTTCTGCGTGTTCTCCGTATCAGAGGTCCGCAGAGTCCGCTCGAACGGCAGCTCGCCGGAGTTGACCTTCTCGAGAATATCGAGAGCGGTGTTGATCGCGAAATCGGACTCCATCATCTTGCGACGGAACCGCTTGCGGGTAATTTCGATCTGCTTGGCCAGGAAGATCTCGTCTTCGCGGGACAGCAGCGGAATGTTGCCCATCTGGGACAGGTACATCCGGATCGGATCGCGGGACGACATCGGGCTTTCGGGCTCGATGAGGACCTTGGCCAGTTCGTGCGTCTGGGTGACGGGCCGGTCTTCCTTCTCCTTGGCCTGCTGCTCCATACGGGTCTTTTCGGCGACCGATCGCGGTGCCGTGGGGTCGTTGATGAGCGGCAGCCCGGTTTCCTCCAGGGCCATGATGATCTGTTCGACCATCGCCGACTCGCCGCCTTCGTCCGGCAGGTAATCATCGACCATCTGGTAGGTAAGGAACGTGCGTTCCGTGGCCTGCTGGATCAAGGTGTTCAGTGCGGGATCGTAACGATGCACCGTAAAATCTCCTCTGTGTGTTGGCAATCAGAGCTAACGCAACCGGCGGAATCCTTTGTCCGGTGGTCGCTCTCACGGCAGCAAGCTGCCGATTTCCCCCCTCAATGCCGGGTTGTCCGGCGTCCCGAATCCGCACATTGCGGAGACAGAGACATCAGCCTCATGCCGCTTGTCCGTTCGAGTCCGTGTCCAAAGACACCCCCAGCGCACTCGAATCGAAACAGAGCCAGCGATCCATCCAGGACGCTCGTGACTTCAGATGAAATCGCATGGATGGAAGTCAGTGGGCCAGCCTGACTGATCGTCGACCGGTCTGGGCCGGAATGACTGGACAGCTTGCGACCTCCTGTCTGATGCTGATCGTCTTCGTGACACCCCCAGGCACGCCTCAAAGCGACCTGCCGAACTTTCGCAAGTCATCCAGCTGTCGCGAGTTGCGACTGCGGAATCACCCCCGAAAACGACTCGCGTTCCCCGCGAATCGGGTCGCCATGCTACCACGTCCCCCCCACTCGTCCACGCAATTTTTTCACAGACGTTGAAAAACGTCGGAAAAAGCTGAAGTCCCCTTTCTCACCCAATTCCTACTCGCGCCAAGTCAAAGAGTCAACGAGTGTTGTGCCGTTTTCCTCAGGCCGTCGACAACTTCCGTGAGCTTCGACTGATCGATGAATCGTGACGCGTTGATGCCTTTTGGCGACGTCGGGGAGACATCGTCCTTCAGACACGCTCCTCTCGCGTTTGTTCACTTCAGATTGCTGCGCATCATGATCCAGCCGCCGACAGCAATCGTAATCAGTACAGCCGCGTATCCCTGCGGAGTCATGTTGTCCCAGGCGGACACAGCACTTTTCTGGTAGATCGTCAGATAGGAGGAGACGGTGCGGTAAAGTGTGGACATCGCGGAATCCCTCGTGGTGGAAATCGACAGCACGTCGACTCTCCGAAGAAACCGTAGGCTGACACGCGATCCCGAGCGCCTGCATTGGATCAGCACGCGGGGAAACTGAGTCGGGTCGTGACGGTCGTACTCACCGCAACGATGAAGAGAACCAGTCCGATTCCGCCACGACCCGTTTCTGCGAGGAACCTCGGAACCCAGCCACAGCTCCCTCGGTTCGTGCCCGTCTCCTGTTACAATAGTTGATCCGTCCCGGATCACGATTTCATGCCGCTGCGAATCACCAATCTCCGTCTTCCGGTTGAGGTGCCTGAATCGGCACTGCCGCAGTTCATTGGTCGACGGATCAAGCTGCCCCCCGAAGAGGTCCGGCGGTTTCAGATCCTGCGGAAGTCTCTCGACGCCCGCAACCGCTTCGAACTGGTTTACATTTGCACGCTGATGGTCGAACTGGCCGACGAGGCCGGGGCTCTCAAACGCTGGAAGAACGACAACGACATCCAGGTCTACCAGCCTGAGACCTTCGACGATCCGCTTCCGGGGTCGCTCCCCATGGAAGAGCGTCCCGTCGTGGTGGGAACCGGTCCTGCCGGACTCCTGGCGGGGTACTTTCTCGCATTGAAGGGATACCGCCCGCTGCTGATCGAACGCGGAGCCCCCGTCAAAGAACGGGTCCCCGCCATCCGCGCGTTTGACTCTGGCGGCCCGCACGAGGTCGAGAACAACTACCTGTTCGGCGAGGGCGGGGCTGGCTGCTTCTCGGATGGCAAGCTGACCTGCCGGATGACCGGTTCCGATGTCGACTGGGTCCTCCGCTCCTTCGTGACCTGCGGCGGGCGCGAGTCGCTGGTTTATGAGCATCGCCCCCATCTGGGCAGCAACAAACTCCCCTTGATCTGCCGCAACTACCGCCGCGAGATCGAACGCCTCGGCGGAGAGTACAAGTTCCATTGCCGCATGGAGGGCTTGGACGTTGCCGATGGCCAGATCCGCGGGCTCAAGACCTCCAGCGGCTACATTCCGACGCGGCACGTAATACTCGGCCTGGGCCACAGTGCCCGCGATGCCTACTCGATGCTGCTCGAGACCGGCGTGCCCCTCAAGGCCAAGGCCTTCCAGCTCGGCCTCCGCATCGAACAGCCCCAGCTGCAGATCAATAAGTGGAAGTACGGGAAGGACGCCTATCTCGATCTGCTGGGGGCCGCCGACTACAGCTTGTCCGCCAGTCCTGGCCGCGATGTCTACTCGTTCTGCATGTGTGCCGGCGGGATCGTGATCCCCAGTGTCTCCGAGCCGAATCTGTTCTGCTCCAACGGCATGAGCAACTCGCGGCACGACACGATCTACGCCAACAGCGGGCTGATGGTCACCCTCAACCCCGAAGAGTTCGGCAGCTCACACCCGCTGGCCGGAGTCGAGCTGCAGCGCAAGTACGAGGCTGCGGCCTTCCAGCTGGCGGGCGGAGACTACAAGGCCCCGATCATGTGGGCCAAAGACTTCATGAATGAGAAGTCGGCCAAGATCGGCGACATGTACCCGAGTTCGTATCCGCGCGGCACAGCTCCGGTCGACCTGCGAAACGTCCTGCCGCCCGTCATCGCTCAGGCGATCCGGGCTGGACTGCCGCTGCTCGATCGCCGCATGCGAGGCGAGTTCCTCAAAGGAGCCACCTTGGTCGGCCCCGAAATGCGCGGCAGCTCCCCCGTGCGAATCGACCGCGACCATGTGACGAGAGAGACCCAGGGGTTCGCCGGTCTGTATCCCGTGGGCGAAGGAGCTGGTTACGCGGGCGGGATCGTCAGTGCAGCTGTCGACGGCCTGCGTTCCGCCCGGGAGATTGTGAGACGCTACCGCCCAGCGGGCGCGGGTTGAGCGCTGTCGATTCGGTTCCGAATTTCTGCGTGATGGATTCGAACAGTCACCATGCCGCTGATTCCGATTGACGATCTGACCGACGCGCGGCTCGATCCTTACCGCAGCCTGAAGCTATCCAATCAGACCCGGCATGGTCGGCATCTGATTGCGGAGGGTCATCGAGTCGTGCGGCGCCTGGTCGAGAGTGACTTTGCGGTCGACTCGATCCTGGTCACCGATCGCCGGGCACATGTCATCTCGGACATCGATGCCGAGCGGAATACGATCTACCTGCTCCCCGAAGACCTCGCCAGCCAGCTGGTCGGGTTCGAGTTTCACGGAGGGGTCGTGGCTGCCGGATGGCGAAAGCCGTCCCCCGCGCTGTCGGAGTTCATTCCGCCCACCCCGGGGAGTTCCGACCTCGTTGTCGTCTGTCCCCGCATGACCGACCCGGACAATCTGGGCACGCTGATCCGGCTGTGCGTGGGGTTCGGGGTCAAGGGGCTGTTGCTGGGGCCGGGGTCGACCGATCCCTACTCGCGGCGCGTGCTGCGGGTCTCGATGGGGCATGCATTCTTCCTGCCGATCGTCGAGGCCGAGGACCTGGCCGCACCTCTCACTGCCCTGCGAGAGCGATACAGCTACCAGTTCCTGGCCACCGTTCTCGATGAGTCTGCCCGGCGGCTCGATGAGTTCCCATTCGGAGGCAGCGGAGCTCCGACCGGGCTCCTCTTCGGAAACGAAGCGGATGGGCTCCCGACCGAGTGGGTTCAATTCTGCGACCAGAAGGTCACAATCCCGATGGGTCCCCAGGCGGACTCGCTCAACGTGGCTGTCTCGGCAGGGATATTCTTACACTGGTTTCGTGGCGGGAAATGTCTAATGTGACGATGGATGCAGGACGCACCTAATCTGCTGATCGACGCCCGGTGACCGGTGACCGGTGCCACTGCTGGCTTGCCCAGCAGTGCCCGCTGGAGGGACTGAGATCGGGCAGGGTTCACAAGGGGCACAATCGATTTTCGCCCAACATAACCTACCTAACAAACGGGGTGGTCCCGTCTCAAGCCGCCTTCGCGTGGCACTGCTGGTCAAGCCAGCAGTGGCACCCGGCGCGCGTCATGCCTTCTCCAAGCATCAGGTTGCCGGAGCCAGTTCACGCCCCTCGCTTGCCCGACAGTCGTGAAATCCCCAGCGCAATCAGAGCCACCAGCGCCGCTCCGGCTCCCAGCGACAACGCGGCGGGAGCCCCCCAGCGGTCCCAGATCCAGCCGGCGAGCAGGCTGGCCAGCAGCGTCGTCAGTCCGGTGGTCGCGTAGAAGATCCCCATCGCCAGCCCGCGTGATTCTTTCGGTGCGTGGTCCGCAATCAGGGCCTTGCCGACTCCATCGGTCAGGGCCATATAGACCCCATACAGGCCCATCAGCGGCCAGGCTCCCCACGCCATTCGCATCGGCAGCCAGGCCAGGCCTGCATAGACTCCGGCGTAGATCAGCCAGCCGAGCGCGATGATCCGCCAGCGGCCCAGACCGTCGCTCAGAACGCCGATCGGGTACGACAGCCCCGCATAGGTTACGTTGTAGACGGCGTACAGCATCACCGCCTGCCACGGAGAGTAACCGAACTCGCCCATCCGCAGCATCAGGAACGTGTCGCTGCTGTTCGCCAAAGAGAACAACCCCAGCGCAGCCAGCACGCTCCAATAGGCAGCCGGTAACTTTGCATGAGGTCGCGAAGTCTGATCGGACGAACTCGTTGGCTCGTCGTCCGGCGGACTCTCCGAGACCAGAAACGACAGCCCCCAGGCTGCCAGCCCCAGCACGGCCGACACGGCCAGGATGACTCGATAGACCCAGCCCGGAGTTGGACTGGCCACCTTGATCGCAGCCGACTCGCTCGGAGTTCCCGTCAGCCACCAGAGCAAGAACGCCGACAACAGGACTCCCAGCAGTGCCCCGGCTGTGTCAAAGGCCCGGTGCAGTCCGAACGCCTGCCCCCGCTGGTCCGGTGTCACGGCATCGGCGATCAACGCATCGCGCGGCGCCCCGCGCAGCCCCTTTCCAAAACGGTCAAACAGTCGCCCGCCCGCCACCATGGGCCAGGCTGTGGCGACCGCCATGATCGCCTTGCCAATGACCGGCATGCCGTACCCGATACGGATCCACTTCACCCGTCCCCCGCCCTGCCCTTTGCGATCACTGCGAAACCCGGCATAGGCCGACATCAGAGCCACCAGGAGCACAGCCGCCCCTTCCATCAACCCCAGCTCCGTTCGCGAGGCCCCGAGCACCTGCACCATAAACAGCGGCAGAATCGGGTAGACCATCTCGCTGGAGACGTCGGCAAAGAACGAAATCCAGCTCAGCACCCAGATCGAGCGAGGGAGTGTTGAGTCGTAGGACGAATCGGGAGCTGACATCCCGGTCAGCATGACGAGATTGGCTGGATTCAGGTAGCCACGTTCGCCAGAACGTGAGGACGTGTTGAAGTGGCTGCGATGCTGGTGGGTGCCACTCGTGGCCCTCAGTTGACCCTGACTCGCCCGTCCGGTTGTAGCGATTGTGCCGCCCCCTGATCTTGTTGATATCTCGCAACGTCGATGCAGTTGTCAGTTCATTGATTCTTCCCGAAAACAATTTGACACCTTGTAAGCTGGATGTGACGCCCGGTCTCGCGCGCTCGGTCACCCCTTGCGCTTTGCCGGAACTGCATCATCGCTCAAGGATCGTGTCATGCCTCTGCTCTCCAACGGCCAGGAACTGTTCTCGATGCTCGAGAAGAGTCAGCTTCTGGATGAGGAGTACATCGACAAGCTGCGACCGCAGATAGAGAAGCACAAGCAGACCGATCCCAAGAAGCTCGCCGCCACGCTGCTGAAGAATCAGCTGATCACCGAGTACCAGGCCAAGCAGCTGGTCAACGGGAAGTACAAGGGGTTCTATCTCGCGCGTTACAAGCTGATGGAGCTGCTCGGCATGGGCGGCATGGGTCGCGTCTACTTGGCCGAGCAGATCTCGATGGAGCGGCTCGTCGCCATCAAGCTGATCAACATCGACAAGGGCAAGAAGCAGCACGAGCAGGCATTGGCGCGGTTCAAACGCGAAGCCAAGGCCGTCGCCGCCTTGCACCATCCGAACATCATCCAGGCGTTCGACTTCTCTGACGAGAACGGACTGCCGTACATCGTGATGGAGTACGTCGAGGGAATCGACACGGCCCGCATCGTTCACAAGTTCGGGCCGATTCCCTGGCAGCAGGTGGCCGAGTACGGTCGTCAGGCGGCCGAAGGGCTGCAGCATGCTCACAAGGCTGGGCTGGTCCATCGAGACATCAAGCCGGGGAACCTGCTGGTTGACTCCAGCGGGCATGTGAAGATTCTGGACCTGGGCCTCGTCTCGGCCTTCGACCAGAAGAAGGATGACTCGCTGACCGTCGACCAGGATCAGCTGGGGACCGTCGACTACATTGCTCCGGAGCAGGCAATCGACAGCAAGAGCGTCGATGCGCGGGCCGACATCTACAGCCTGGGGGCGACGCTCTACTCGATCATGACGGGACGGATTCTGTACCCCGATAAGACGACGGCTCAGAAGCTCTTACTGCATCAGACGACTGATCCCGAGCCGATTACGAATCTGGTCAAGGGGGTCCCCGCGGAACTCGCTGCCATCATCAACCGCATGCTGGCCAAGAAGCCGGAGCAGCGCTTCCAGTCGGCCAGGGAAGTGGCTGATGCCCTGAAGCCGTTCGCCCAGCCGAAGAGCCCGCCCTACGAGCTGAATGCGATCAAGTACAGCCGCGCGGTCTATGAAGGATTCCTCGGCAAGAGCCCGGACGCCGCCAAGATCACGGTGCCAACACTCGGCTGCCCCGAAGTCGAGAAGCCGACCGGAGGTGCCAAGACCGGGGCCTCACAGATGGCTGGGAAGCTGCGGCAGGCTTCGATGATCAACGCAGGCAGTTCCGACCCGGCCCTCGAAGATTTCTCGATGGCGGGTGACGACTACACCCAGCTGGCGATGGAGATGCCGTCGATCGCTCGGAAGAAGAAAAAGAAAAAGAAGAAGAGCGATGTCACTCCGATTCAGATCGTGGCTGTCGTTGGATCGCTCCTGGGGCTGCTGCTGGCTGGGTGGCTGGGCTCGAATGCGATTCGAGCGTTCGGCAAATCAGACAACGCCGGGTACGTTCCACCGGTCCAGCCGGTGACGCCGATGACTCCGCCCCATTCGGCGGCGGCAACTCCCCCCGCGCCGGCGGGTCCAGCGATTGCGGTTCCAAAGAATCCGACAGACGCAGCGGCTTATCGGGCGATCGATCTGGCTCCGGGCGCAAACACGCTCACCACAGAAGGGATGTTCAACAGCGCGACCAGCCCCACTGAGACCATGGCGTTCCAGGACTGGGGAGCTAAGGTGTTTGAGAATGTCCCGTTTCAGCTCATAACCCCTCGGCCTGACAAGCCGAATGCGATCATGCTGCACGGAACTACGGGGATCCAGCCTCCCAAGAAGGCTCGACAGGTCTCGATCCCCGTGAAGTCACCGGCTCAGGTCATTCACTTGCTGAGCGGTGTGGCTGGGTATGGTTTCCCGATGACGATTGACCCGGTGACAGCCCTGGTGGTCCGGCTGCGGTATGACGACGGGCAGACGGAGGAACATCGTTTCATCAACGGTCGCCACTTCGCCGACTACAGAAAACGTCAAGACGTTCCCGACTCGGTCTTCGCCTTCGATCTGAACGGCAAGCAGCTGCGTTATCTGTGGCTGAACCCAAAGCGTCCGAACTCGATCGACCGGATTGAGTTCGTCAAAGAGGGTGACAATCCCATCGCTCCGATCATCCTGGCGATGACCGTGCAGGTCCCCACCGAGGCGCCGAACCCGAGCGACCGGACCCACGTTCGTTCCACGGATCGGGCCTCCCGCCCCATCCTTCCCAACAAGGAGATCGTGACCGAGAACGCCTGGCGGGATGCGCTGACGCGGAGACTGGCTGACCCGGATCTGATCGCCTGTTATACCTTTGAGAAAGCGACGATCTCCGGGGATGTCGTCCAGAATCAGGCCAAGGGGACAGAAGGCAAGCTGGCTCTGAAGCTGGTTGGACCGAAGGTGACCGCAGGTCGATTCCCCGGCAAGAGTTCCATCCGCTTCAGCCCGCAAGGCACAGCTCATCGAGCGGAGATCTCTGCGGAAGAGTCCCAGCTGCTGACACTGGATGGACAGTTCACGATTGCTATCTGGTTCAAGATCAGCCAGTTCGACAAGACGTTCCAGACGCTGATCTCGAAGGGAGACCACAGCTGGCGCATCCAGCGGGCCGGGGATGCGAACTGCCTGGCTCTGCACCTGGATACTGAGCCTCGCATGCTCCATGAACTGAACGGCAGCTATGTCGTCAACGATACCCGCTGGCATCAGGTGGTGGCTGTGAATTCTCCCGCCACGAACTCCATGAAGCTCTACATGGACGGGTATCTCGATGTCGAGATGCCCTGGACGCTGAAGCCCTCAGCCACGAACTTCCCGGTCTGGCTGGGAGATAACGCGGAACCGAACACCCAGCGCGGGTTCGATGGCTGGATCGACGAAGTCGCCATCTGGAAAAAGGAACTGGAAGCCCTGGAGGTCAAGCGGCTGTTTCTGAGCGGGAATCCCGAGCAGTAAGCGTTACCGGAAGACCCCGGCCCCTTCGGCCGTCATTCCAAAGTCCTCGAGCCGCTGCTGCATGGCCGCAGGGAGTTTTGTCTCGGGATAGTTCGCAGCCTTCAATTGACGCTTGATACGAGCTTCGATCGGCGTGCTGGCATTGGTGTCCGGGTCGATGTCAGTGGACGAATTCGTCAGATCGCCATACCAGTCCTGAAAAACGGCCTGGCCCACTTGTTGCGGCAGTTCGCGGAGCATCTGCTGGTACTCGGCCTTGAGCTTCTTCTGGATCGACGGGAACTGGCTCTTGGCCGCCACGATCTCATCGAGAATCGTCCGCTGTCCTGCGGGCTGAGTCTCGGGCGGATTGCTGGCTGGCTGACGCGCGGCCGGTGGCTTGGCAACCGTTCCGCTCCGTGAAGCGGGCGCGGTTTTCGGCTGTGTTTTGGGAGTCGCAGCCGGCGCGGTTCCACCGGGAGGCAGGACTTCATTATTGGCCAGGTAGTCGGAAGCCCAGCCATCGAGCAGTTGGATCAGATTATCGGGCGTCCCCTCTTGCGAGACCTGATTCTGGAGTTGCCGCTTCGTTCGACTGTCGGCGGACTGCAAAGCGTCGGTGACGCTTTGTTCGATCCGCTCGCGGATCCTCGGCGAGGCGTTCCGCATCTGTTCCTCAACCATCTGCGTGACTGTCGGCCCAAATGTGCGGTGCAGTTCCGTGAGTAGATCCGGAGGCAGGTCAACCGCCTCCGCTGGAGCGGTTTGACCGCGATTGGACCGATCCAGCAAGTCATTCGGATTGAACGGAGCGGTCTGTCCCAGTTCCGTACCATCGTCGGGCAACAGTTCCTCGCCAGCCTCGGGAAGAATCTCTTCGCCCTCATCAGCCATCGCTCCCGCGCCGAAGCCGGTCCGCTCGAACATATCGATGTAACGCGCGACAGCGGCATCCAGCTTGTCGGGGAGTATGGGCCCGATCTGGTGAATCACCTTGGCGGCGATGTTGGCCGCCTTCGATTCCTTGACCAGGCCACGGCTCTTCTCGGAGAAGGTCACGATCATGAAGGTCATGATCAGCACCAGCAGTGCCCCTTTGACCAGACCGAAGATCGCGCCCAGATGCCGGTTGTATTCCTTCAGTTCCAGCTTCTCGATCCACTGGTTCAGCGTCCGTGCGAATCCGAAAGCCACAAACGAAGCCAGCAGGTAAGTGATGAACATCACCGCCCACTGGTTGGCAGGTGGGGCCAGATTGATGTGCGGCCCGATCAGCTTCGAGGCGGTCCCCGCGAAGGTCACGCACAGGAGGATGCCTGCAATCCCGGCCAGCTGCCAAATCAGGCCGCGCGCGGCCCCCTTGGCAAGGAAGTAGAACAGAATGCAAACGACGAGAATGTCGTACCACACGGCGACGCCCCTCCCTGATGCCGATTTGCCGGTTCCAAAGAACCATTTCCTCAAGCGGCACAATCACTTGGGGAGTCTAACCGCTGTTGAGAAATCAGGTAAAGATCGCTTTGGGATTGTGGAAATCACGGACTCGGCCGGGCGATCGGTTCGCGGGAAACGCGCACATCATCGACATCCAGGATCGCAGGTTCGCTCCCATAGGAGTGAGCTGAAATTCCGATCTCCAGCCGGTCGAGGACAGCCGAAGGGAACGGATGGTTTGGCCCCTCGGCATCGATCACCAGCTGACCATCCTGCCAGACTCGCGTTTGCCCCTGGTCCGACTCCAGCTGGAACTCGGCAGTGACGCAGACCCACTGATCGGTAGGAAATCGAATCCGGTTGGCGGGGTCTTGCTGGTATCGAGGCTTGCCCAGGGCCTTCAGTTCGACTTCCAGGTAACCGTCCTCGCCCAGGCAGATCCGTGGACCGGGAGACTGGCTCGCGTAGCTGCATTCGAAGTCTGCGATCGTGTGCGGATACCGACTTCCAACGACTCGATACCAGCCTTGAAACCAGAGTGGCTGTCCGCTGCGAAAGTGCAGCAGCCCGGTGGCCAGCGACGACTTGGCGCAGATCATGCTGTCGGTCGGTGGCGGGCAGAAGCAGCGCAGCCCGATCGATCCCGAATGGGCAGCTGCCTGCAGCGGCTCGACGCGGGCATCGAGAAAGTCGGCCTCGCCGGACAGAATCTTCTTTCGCAGATCGACGTAGTCCGAGACTTCCGGAGTCTGGGACGTCTGCAGCGTGACCTCGGTCCACATGCGAGCCGGGCAGATCAGCTCCCGCAGTCCGTCGGCTTTCTCACTCAGGTCTTCGAACTCCTCGAGCAGTGGAACGCGAATCGGATACGGGGTTCCATCATCGGCCAGTCGGTAGATCTGGTCGCCTTCGGTCTTCCACATCCGCAGCACAACCTCCGGGTCGAAGAGTTGATCCAGGACTTCCCACTCGGTGTCTGAGACGACTCGGTAGACAGTGCCGCTGGCGAGTTTGATGGTCTGCCCATCGTGCTCGCCGGTCAGCTCGACCTGGGACTCGGGCAAGGCGGCCACGATCTGGCCCTTCGGTCGCCGCGCGAGAACGCCGAGCGCGACGGCCACAACGACCAGTGCCAGAACGAGCCACTTCACGCGAAACCATTGCATGGGGAGAGTCCTACGCGATCCAGCCGCCGTTGGCGTGCAGGGTCTGGCCGGTCATGTAGCTGGCCAGATCGCTGCACAGAAAGACGATGATGTCCGAAATCTCGCGCGGCTCGCCGAAGCGGCCCAGCGGAATCTGCTCCAGCATCCCCTGGCGGACGTCCACAGGAATTGATTCGCCCATCTCCGTCAGGACCACACCGGGCGCAACCGCATTGACGGTGATATTCCGCCGCGCGAGCTCCTTGCTGAGGACCTTCGTGATGGCAATGACGCCCGCTTTGGCTGCGGAGTAGTTCACCTGGCCATAGAAGCCGACCACCCCGGAGATCGAGGCCATATTGACGATACGGCCTCCGTCCTGCATGCGAGCGGCGGCAACGCGGCAGACCTGAAAGACGCCGGTCAGGTTCGTATCAATGACATCCTGCCACTCGGCATCGGTCATCTTGCGGAGCGTGCGGTCGCGGATGACTGCGGCGTTGTTGACGACGATATCGATCTGACCGGTGCGGGCGATGATCTCATCGAACATGCGCGTGACATCGCTCGAGGCTCGCACATCCGCGGCGACCGCAAGGGCGCGGTCCTTCAGGCTCCGGACCGCTTCCTCCGCCCGGCGCTGGTTGTGGCCCTCGGGATCAGGGAAGAAATTGATCGCGACGGTGGCTCCCGCTGCGTGGAGCCGCGTGGCTGTCGACAGGCCCAGCCCCTGGCTTCCGCCGGTGACGAGCGCCGTCTTGCCGGTCAGATTGATGGAGATCATGAGAGGAACCGGTGCGAGGAAGTGGAAACTCCACGGTATCCGATCACGCCCCAAAGCGAAAACACTCCCGTCGAACTTCGACGGGAGCGCTGAGAGAGAGAACGTATTCGGAGTCGATGCTAGTTGTTGTTGTAGCTGTAGCTGGCTTCACCGCGACCGTAGCCGTTGTCGCAGTTGATGTCGTACTGACCATCGCAGAAGTCTTCGCCATCGACAAAGTGCGAGCCACTGATGGCCCCCTTGTGACCGGCGAATCCGCTGTAGCGGAGGGTCTGGTTCATGCTGCCGACAGCAGAACCGACATCTTCCAGTTCTTCGTTGACGCCGTTGGCGACTTCGGACAGACCAACGACGAGGCTGAGAACGACGATGGTCGCAATCAGCACGAGTTCGGAAGAGACGACGAAACCGGCGTCATCTTTCCACAGGCTCTTGAGAATCAACATGGCTCGACTCCAGGGAATTGAGGACCGCGACCTTGCTGCCCGGACGGGCTGAGAGAGCTGATGTCGCAAATCTCTGAGTCGGAGAAATGCACGCGCGGTGCCAAGAGATTGAAACAGACTGTTCAGGAAGCGAACTGTCAGACGGCGAGTCTTCGTAAGGTGTTTTCTGCATAGAGTTTATGCAGTGCAGTGAAGTCTGAAAAAACTGCAGGACTCACAACACGGTCGAACCACCTCGTGTTGACCAAACGCATCACGTGAAGCCGCAGTTCGGTGGATGCTTTCCCTAAGTGGTTTGCACAGAACAAGTTCCCAACACGTTGTCCACCGATGTGGGTGATGTTGCCAAAAGGCAACGTCACCCACTCAACTTAGCCGTCGGGCTTGCCCGACGTGCTCTACCCCAGGGTCGGGTTCTGCATCTTCGTGATCCCCGCCTCGACGAATCCCGCAAACAGCGGGTGCGGGGCGAGCGGCTTGGACTTGAACTCGGGGTGGAACTGCACAGCCACGAACCATGGATGATTCGGGAGTTCCACGACTTCGGCCAGCGTACCGTCCGGGCTGTTGCCGGCAATTCGCAGACCGGCGGCTTCGAGCCGCTCGCGGTAGGCCGGGTTGAACTCGTAGCGGTGGCGATGCCGTTCGTGGATCGTATGGCTGCCGTAAGCCTCGGCGGACTTCGAGCCTTCGGCGAGCTGACACGGTTGGGAGCCCAGCCGCATGGTGGCTCCCTTCTCCTTGACACCCTTCTGGGTTTCAAGCAGGCAGATCACCGGGTGCGGGGAATCCGGATCGAACTCTGTGCTATTCGCCCCAGCCAGCCCCGCGACATTGCGCGAGAACTCGATCACGGCTGTCTGCATTCCCAGACAAATCCCGAAGTACGGGATTTCGTGCGTGCGGGCATAGCGAATCGCTTCGATCTTCCCTTCGATCCCTCGATGACCGAAGCCGCCAGGGACCAGAATTCCATGCAGGCCGCCCAGCTTCGAGTCGACATTGGCCGCCGTCAGCTCATCCGATTCGATCCGCCGGACCAGCACGCGGGTGGTGAACTTCATCCCGGCATGGGCCAGTGATTCGTAGATCGACTTATAGGCATCGCGGTGCTCGATGTACTTCCCGACGACGCCAATCGTGATCTCGTGCTTGGGATGGACGATCCGCTGGATCAAAGCCTTCCAGTCGTCCAGATCGAGCTTGCCCATCGGGAGCTTGAGCTTCTCCAGAACCAGCTGGTCACACTTGGCATCAGCCAGGACGAGCGGCACTTCGTAGATCGAGTGCTCGCAGTCGACCTCTTCGATGACAGCCTGTTTCTCGACATTACAGAACAGCGCGATCTTGTCGCGATAGTCCCCTTCCAGATGCTGTTCCGTGCGGTAGATCAGGATGTCTGGCTGGATTCCGATCTGTCGCAGCTGGCCCACGCTGTGCTGGGTCGGCTTGGTCTTGGCTTCCTTGGCGGCCTTCAGATACGGAATCAGCGTCAGGTGGATGAACAGGCAGTTGTCCCGCCCGATCTCCAGCGGAATCTGGCGGATCGCCTCCAGAAACGGCAGCCCCTCGATATCGCCGACCGTTCCGCCCAGTTCCGTAATCACGACATCGACATCGGGGCCGTCGTAATCCAGGACGGCCTTCTTGATCTCATCCGTGATGTGAGGCACGACCTGGACGGTCTTCCCCAGGTAGACCCCCATGCGCTCTTTCTCAATCACGTTGAGATAGATCCGCCCGGTGGTGTAGTTCGACTTGCGAGAGAGCGGGCTGTTGGTGAACCGCTCGTAATGTCCCAGATCGAGGTCGGTTTCGGCCCCGTCGTCGAGGACGTAGACCTCTCCGTGCTGATAGGGGCTCATCGTGCCTGGATCGACGTTGATGTACGGGTCGAGCTTCTGCAGCCGCACCCGCAGGCCGCGCCGCTCCAGCAGCATGGCGATCGAGGCCGAGGTCAGTCCCTTGCCCAGCGAGCTGACAACGCCGCCGGTGACAAAGATGTGCTTGGTCATGTGCATGGTTCCGCTACGTCCAATCCGCGAAGAGCCGGGACGAGTGGCCTCCAAAGACAACGGGGGACGCATGCGTCCCCCGTTGGGTGGAATCTGGGTTGTGTCGCTGTCACTGCTTCCGCGAGTGCCGTACGACGAACTGAGCATAATCGGCGGGCGTGTCGATTCCAACCGAGCGCTCCGACACAATCTGAACCAGGATCGACGCCCCGGACTCCAACGCCCGAAGCTGTTCCAGCTTCTCAAGTTGCTCCAATTTTGAGGGCGGCATCCGGGTCAGCTTCAGCAGGAAGTCGCGGCGATACGCATAAATCCCCAGATGCAGCAGCCAAGGGGTCAGCGGCATCCCGCTGGCGTCCTGAATATCGAGCAGATCTTCCGGAGTTCCATCGCGCAGAAACGGGATCGTCGCCCGGCTGAAGTACAGAGCCTTGCCGTTTGAGGCCCGGACGACTTTGACGCAGCTCGGATCGTGCAGGACGCTCAAGCTGTAGATCGGAGTCGCCAATGTCGCCATCTCGACTTCGGGGCGACCGGAAATCAGCCGCACCAGCTTGTTGATATTCTCCGGATTGAGATCGGGCTCGTCCCCCTGCACATTGACGATCAGGTCAGCATCCGGGCAGGCCCGCTTCACAACTTCGGCGATCCGGTCGGTCCCGCTGGGATGCTCCCCCGTCATCTCGACTCGCGCCCCGAACCCACGGGCCACCGAGGTAATTTCCTCGCTGTCGCTGGCAATGATCACTTCCGAGAGCTCATTCGCCCGGCACGCTGCCTCCCAGGCATACTGCAACAGCGGTTTGCCGGTTTGAGCAAGGAGCAGCTTCCGCGGCAGCCGCGACGAGGCCAGCCTGGCAGGAATCACACCGATCGTTCGCATCCGTTCGTTCTCCGGCTTCGGGTCATCCGAGACGCGGGTGCCATGTTAGTCGAATGCGATTCCCCTCGAAACCCGGCACGCTGATGTGCAAGCATCGACTCACACCCTGGGGTGACGAGAAATCGCGCTCACGCGCAGGGCGCCGCATCCGTATCTCTGGGATGAACGAGGTCAAACCCCAGGAGACGGACCATGAATGCCGTCGCGGAAACTTCGGCTCCCAGCCGCTGGTCGTGGGTCTCATGCCCGAATCCCTTTTACCTGCTGAGTGCAGCCTGCGTGCTGCACAGCTCGTGCTGGTCGCTGCCAGCTCGCGACTCGGGGATGCCGCCGCTGATCGTGCCCTCACTGATTGCGGGTTACACGCTGGTGCTGGCCCTGACCACCTTGCTGGTCGTACGCCGGTGGAAGGTCTGGGATGACGCACGGTCGATGCTCGTCATGATCCTGATCCTGTGCGTCGATCTGGCCCTGATCGGCGATGAGTGGTTGATCGTGTCCCCGCACTGGGGAGCCCGGCTGCATGTCGCAGGATTCCTGTTCTCAGTCGGGATGACCGAGCTTGTGCTGCGCGGGCTGCGACTCCAGCTGTCGTGGCTCTGGCGTGGACCACATTATCTACAGATGGCACTCGTGTTCTTCTGGCCGCGACTGGTGACTTCAATTCATCCGGACGATCCGCTGCGTCGCGGCTTGATTCACTTGTACTTCGTCGTGATCGGCATGTCGTTCGGTTTGCTCTGGTTTGCCGCTCGGCGTGGCCCCTCGGCAGTCACCATGCCGCCGGGATGGAAGTGGCCGATTCATCCGTGGGCCTGGTTCATCGTCAACAGCTTCACCAGTCTGGCCCGCGGACTCTCGATGACACTATCGCTCGACCCGGTCTTCAAGCTTTCGAGAGATGCCGCTCTCAATCAGCTGCAGTCAATCGCTGACTGGTCGTTCCTGACTCCGCTGCTGCTGGCCTGGAGCCTTGTGGTATTCGAGTGTGGGTCTCGCAGCCAGAAGAGTCTGGTCCGCATGACAGGGCTGCTGCTGGCCTGGGCGGGTGTCCTGTTCTCGATCCCGCATACCCCGCTCAACGGAGCTCAGTCCGCTCATCTGGCGTGGCTCGAAGCACAGGGAGTCGATCTGTGGTCGGCGGCACTCGTGGCGGGGATTGTCTGTTTTCTCTGGATGGACTGGAGGGGTAGCCGGACCGCCAGTTGGAGCGTCCTGGCGGCGCTGCTGGCTCTGGGAATCACCGAAGCTGATCCGGGCCTGAAGCTGCTGCCGGTTGATCAGTGGACGACGGCTCCTTTGTGGGTGGCAGCAGTCTGGTGGATCGCTCGTCCGACGACCTGGCAGAGTTCCGGTCGACAGCTGGCCGCCGCTGGATTGTTTCTTGTCGCCTCATATGGAGAGCAGGTCCTGGCGAACCCTGTCTATTCGTCGCTGGGACTGGTCGGACGTATTCTTGAACTGGTCGTCATTCTGCTGGTTGCTCGCGGGGCTGAACCGCTCGCCAAGGGGTTGCGAGCGGACGTGATGCTGCTGATTGCGATGCAAGGAGTCTGGCTTTTGGGAGCCCAATGGTTCGGTGAACCCCGGCTCCTGCCGAGACTCGTTGACATCTGGCTGGTTCTGTGCGGCAACGGTCTGATCGCGTGGCGAGCCGGGGATCACTGGTCTCGGCAGGTCGCGCTCTTCACAGCCGCTGTGGCCTACCTGCTGCATCTGTCCCTGGGATTTGAAGCGGTCGAAACACGGTTCCAGTGGACTGGCTGGCGGGCCTTCGCTTCCGGGCTATTGCTCCTGCACGTCGGAGTCGCCTTTAGCATCTGGAAGAGCCGAAATCAGGACCCGCAGGTTCCTATGCCAGAGACAAACTCGTGAGGTCGCTGACTCCTGGCAAGCGATTTGCTTTTCCTGCCCAAGGGGAGAAGGACGACACCCTTCCCGTCGATGACCGACTGCGGGGCACACCTTCGCTGGCTCGCTGTCGACGAGGAAAAACACTGGGAATGACGCCGGTTCCTGGGAGGCAATCGCGTCGCGGCTCTTCTGCTCGTCAGGTCCAGAAATGCGTCTCTTGCCTTGGCTGTGTGCGGCACTGCTGACATTCTGCGCAGTCCCAGCCTCGATCAGCTTCTCAAACGAAGCGCTGACCACCGCAGCGATTGAGCCTCGCCGGGAACGTGTCCTGATCATCATTCAGGACAACTGCCCGAAATGTGAAGCCGAGCTCAGTAAGCTCAAACAGCCGGGAGGGGCCTTCGATTTGTTGAAAGCGAAAGGGTGGTCTATCGGACCGACGCCCGACTCGCACATTCAGATTGTCCACCGGACCGAAGTCCCGGAGTTGGCGAAATCCCTGGGAGCAGCCGACTACCCGGCAATTGCAGGAGTGACCGGGGAGGAAGTGATTCGGTACTTCAAAAGTGGCTGCACCACACCGCTGGACCCCTGGACCTTTGGCTGGTTGATCTCTGGCAAGAACGAGCGCCCGACCGAGCCCGTGTCGGAGCCAGCACGGGTGGCATCGACCGGGAACTACCGGCTGCGCGGCAACCACTGGTCCGTCGAGGGGGACTTCAATCCGAGCCACGACAAGACTCTGGCCCATTTGCATGGGTCCAATCATGCCGCGTCCGCAGCTGCCTACGGAAAGATCGACACCTGGTCCCTGGAAGAGCTGCGTTCACTGCACGACGACCTGCACGAGCGGGAAGGCGGGCTGTCGAGCGGCGTCGGCGTGGGCTCCGGATCGAGTTCGCGATCCGGTTCCAGCAAGCCGTCGTATCTGGTACCCAAGGCCTTTCGGTAATCAGAGGGGAGCGACTACCGGACGCGCGATCCAACTGATCGCAGCCGGTGGCGAGCGTCCTCAATTCCCCTTCAGGTACTTCCCGAACCAGGCATGATCCCACTTCACCTTGGCCAGACGGTGCTGGTACTGCGTCAGTCCGTGGCCAGTGTCAGGATAGACGACCAGCTCCGTCGGGGCCTTCACGTAGTGGTGCAGCGCCCGGTGCAGCGTGCGGCTGTGAGTGACCGGCACCCGCTCATCGTTCGCACCGACGTGGATCAGCGTGGCAGTGCGAAACGTGTCTTTGATCTGGTACAGCGGGGATGACTTCTGATACTCGCCAGCCTGCTTCCAGGGGAGCCCCTGCATGTAGTTGATCACATGCCCGGGAGTGTCTTCCTCGCCCCATTGAATCGTCATGTCGAACACACCTGCTCCGCTGCTGGCCGCCTTGAAGCGGTCGGTCGACGTGATCAGGCAGTTGGTCAGGTAGCCACCATTGCTCCAGCCCATCACTCCCAATCGTTCCGGATCGGCGATCCCGCGCTCGATCATCGCGTCGACTCCCTTCAGGATGTCCTCAACTTCGATTTCGTTCTCGTGGCCGATCAGGTCGACCAGGAACTTCTCCCCGTACCCCGTCGAGCCGCGGTAGTTCGGGCTGAAGAGCGCATAACCCTGCGCAGCCAGCAGCGTGTGCCCATAGATCGAACACTTGAAACCGAATGAATCGGACGCGGTTGGACCTCCGTGCAGCTGGACCACCATTGGCAGTTTCGTTCCCGGCTTGTAATCAGGCGGCAGCTCCAAGAGCCCCTCGACCTCGTCACCGCGAGCCCCTTTCCACGAGACCCGCGACAGCTGCGGCAGCTTCCAGGTATCGACCTGCGGATTGACAAACGTCAACCGCGTGGCCTTTTCGGAGCTGCCGGCACCGCTCAGAAACAGATCACGGGCATAGGTCATACCCGTCTGATTAAGAACCAGCTTCTGCCCAGCACCGTCAAAACTGAACGAGTGAATGACCGTGTCATCCGGGGTGAGAACATGGGCCGTCGGAGCATCGGTGTTCAGCCCTCGAACGCTGCACACCTTGATCGTCGCATGCACATCGCCGAGGTAACAGACCTCGTCGGACTTGCCGCGCCAGGCGATCGAGCTGTCGAAGTCGACATCCTTGGGTCGCGGCATCTTGCGGACCTGCAGGCTGTCCCCCTTCCACGAGGCGACCAACAGTTCAGCAGGGTATCCGTCGAAGCCCACATTGAAGGCCAGGTGCTTGCCGTCTCCCGACCAGACCGGCTCCAGCAACCAGCCAAACGGAGACGGGGCCTGCTTCCGCCACAGATCATCCGGCAGCGTGCTGATCTTTCCGGTGGCGACCTCGTAAATGTCGACGCGCGACCAGCCTTCCCGTTGCAACAGTTTCTCATCGGGGACCGAGATCATCGCGATCCGCGACTCATCCGGAGAGACATCGAACGAGTCGATATGCCGCTTGTCGTCGACCAGCTTGGTCGTCCGCCACGTGATCAGGTCGAGCTTCGAAAGCGTCGACACCCGGTGGACCCCATGTCCGTATTGCAGGTCCGAGAACTCCTTGCGGAGTTCCTTCCACTCGTCGATCACATGCTCCTGGTTCGTGGTGTAGTAGATGGCGTTGCCGCTGGCTGCGAGGCAGTAAGCGTCGATGCCCCCTTCAACCCGCGTGACCGGCTCCTGGCGGCCGGTCGCCAGATGCAGCCGCCAGACCTGCGTCTTGCCGTCATAGGGCGGAGCCTTTTCCGCTTCGCGTTTGGGGCTGCTGGTGAAGTACAGAAACTGCCCATCCGGTGACCAGCGCGGGTTCCCGTCCGAGCACGGCTCAAAGGTCAGCCGCTGAATGGCCTTCGTCTCGCAATCGACCAGCCACAGATCACTGCTGGCCGATTGCTTGGGACCTTGCCAGCGTGCCTCGGTATAGGCGACACGCCGGCCATCCGGTGAGAGGGCGCACTCCCCGATCGATGCCTGGGAGAAGTAATCCTCGATCGTGACATCATGCGTTCGATCGGCGGCGACGATCGCTCCCGATATTCCGACAAACAGGCCTACCAGCCACAGAGCACGCATCACTGCCACCATCGCCTCACTCCTCAATGTGACCCCCGTGACCTCCACAGGGGACTTGCGGAGGTTATCGGGAGTACTACTCCTGGCACCAGCTACGGAAGTGCTCGAACCTTCGCTACCAACTGGCGGACCGACGCGGTGATCCGGTCCTCGATCCCACCCTCCCAGCGAAACGCGGGGCGGCCGTACTCATACAGATTCGAGCCGCCCTCGTAGCCCCCTTCCTCCCAGACTCGGCGCGACGGGATGTAGGAGATCATGTCGTCCGCATACCCCATCACCCAGATCCCGCGACCGAACTCGGCTTTGAACTTCAGGGCGTAATCGACCACGGTTTCCGCCCCCATGCCGATCCACAGCATCTCCGAGCCGAGTTGCCAGGCGTGTAGCGGGTAGGGGTATGCCGCTTCGAACTGGTCGCCCGCGTCCAGCCGCTTCAGCAGGCGTGTGGCCCAGCGAGCTTTCACTCCGTTGGCATCGCTCACCAGCGGGAGCAGTTCTTCCCGTTTCACGACGCTCAAATACGGCAGGTCGATCAGCTCGAACGCCGTGCGCAGCTGGGAACTCACCGGTTGCAGAGGCGCGAGCAATGCTCCTTCGACCCCTTCGGCCAGCTGTTTGCCGTAGTCGGCGCACAGCTCAATCTTGCGGCGCGGGAGCGGGTTCTGGTCGCCGCCGCAGGTATTCACGAACATCGCCATCATCCCCGGATGAGCCCGTTCCAGTTGAAGCTGGGCGTACCCCGGATAGTCACCGCACCAAGTCGTGAAGCTGAGAGTTGTGGGGTGACAGGCATACCCAAACAACACCGCCGCCAGCTGTCCATCGCGACGAGTCACCGTCAGCACGGGGACTGAATGGTCGACCGGGCCGACCAGCGGCGTCCCCGCGGCCAGCAGCGCAGCCACATCCGGCTCGCGATTGTTGCGGCGGTTCACGGCAAAGGTCGCGCGGCCTTGACCCTGAGCCAGCGTGGCTGGGGCGAGATTGGCCAAGGCCTCGGTCACCAGTTGGACCGTCCGCGTGACCATCTGATCGGTATAGGCCGCGACGAGGGCTTCCTGCTCAGCATCAACGGGATAGTAGTCCAGCAAATCGTCCCCCAGCCGCGGCCCGCAGTGGTTATGAGAGAACGTGAACATCACCTGCGACCGTTCCAACCCGTGCAGCTCCTTCAACTGAGCGAAAACTCGATCACTCATCGAGCGAGGAACGCCTTGAAAGTCGCTCGTGATCAGCACCGCCGTCTGGCCAGCGGCATCGCGGAGGGCCAGGGCCTTCATCCACAGTTCATGCAGCTTCCCATCCGGAGCCCGCTTGGAACCATAACCCGCCAGCCAGACCGATTGATCCGGAGTGATGGCCGCCTTGGCCAATCCGGCCTGCCAGAGCGCGGGCTCTGCGGAATCGGCTGTCCGTGTCAGCCACCCCAGCCCTGCGAACGAGACGGTTGAGAGAAAATGTCGCCGATTCACGTGACTCATGCTCGTCTCCAATTCGCGAGGTAGTGCGAGCCTTGATACAACAGTCGCCGTGACCACGCAACCAAGCCCGCTCGCGGCGCCTTCGACTTGGTACTATCGTGGCGTGTCCTCTCACCCCTGCCGAGACAGCTGTGCCTGAACGGAGTCCACGTACCTGGATGTTGCTCCTGGTCGGGCTGGCGCTCGCCCTGCGGTTGCTGGTGATCTGCGCCGCACCAGAGCAGCTGACGCAGGACCGCGATCTGTACCTGGGGATTGCCAGTGAGCTGCGAACTGGGCACGGGTACTGCACACCAGGGAGTGATCCGCCGCGCCCGACTGCGTTTCGACCGCCGCTCTATCCGCTGTTGCTGTGGCTCACCGGCGGAGGCCCGCTGGGGGGCGCGACGCTGCATCTGGCACTGGCATCGCTCATGGCGGTGACCACGGGACTCGCAGCTCGCCGAATGTCGGGGAATCATCCTCTCTGGGTACTGGCACCAGCGATCGTGGCCGTCGATCCGCTGCTGCTGCTGTATAGCCGCCAGCCAATGACCGAGACGCTGTGCGCGTGTCTGTCTGCCGTCCTGATCTGGCGAGTCGCCTGCCGGGATCAGACGGCTTCAACATGGAAGGTGGCATGCGGCGAGGGAGTCCTGTGGGGGCTGTGCCTGCTCGCGCGGCCGACCTACGGAGCTGCGCTGGCGATCTGGCTCCTGATCTCTGCTTTTGCTTTCTCCCCTCTCCACACGGGAGAGGGGCCGGGGGTGAGGGTTTGCGACCGAGGGAAGTCTCCTCGCGCGTATCTGCTACTCGTCATCACCATCACCCTGCTGACGATCTCACCCTGGGCGATCCGCAACTGGCAGGTCTTCGGTCGCCCGATCGTCACGACAACCCACGGCGGCTACACGCTCTGGCTGGCCAACAACCCGGTCTACTATCGAGAGGTCGTCGAAGGCGGCGCCCCCGCCTGGGACGGTGACAGCCTGGCTCGCTGGCAAGCAGAGACCGACCAGAATCTGGACCAGCGTGAGATTCTCGGAGAAGTGAATCGAAACCGCGCGTTGTCTCAACAGGCCCAGGCGTTCATTCTCGAGAACCCCGTTCGCTTTGTGCGGGCCTGCCTGTTTCGAGCCCGGACATTCTGGGCGATCACTCCCAGTCGGACTGCCGGAGAGGGGCAGAATCAGCCGATGCTCTGGGCGGTGGGAGGGTTCTACCTCGCCCTGTGGGTGGGGGGGATTGCATCCCTGGTCCGGTTCATTCGCACTCGATCTCTCCCGCTGTCGCCGGGGATTTCGATGGCTCTGAGTCTGATCCTGGGGTTCTTTCTCGTGCATCTGATCTACTGGACCGATGTTCGGATGCGAGCCCCGATCATGCCCACGATCGCTGTCCTGGTGGCAGCAGGCTGGCGGACGAACGATCGATCCTCGCAGCCGACCGACTGACCTCGCCCCGGAGATTCGCCGCATGCCCCAGTCTCGACGTGGAATCATCCTGGCAGGCGGCAGCGGCACCCGGCTCTACCCGGCGACGATTGTCGTCAGCAAACAGCTGATGCCGATCTACGACAAGCCGATGATCTATTACCCGCTGGCCACTTTGATGCTGGCTGGGATTCGCGAGATTCTGGTGATCAGCACACCGCACGATCTGCCGCTGTTTGAGCGGCTGTTGGGAGACGGGAAACGCTGGGGGTTGGAGTTCCAATACGCCGCCCAGCCCAAACCCGAGGGGCTGGCCCAGGCGTTCCACATCGGAGCCGACTTCGTCCGTGATCGTCCCTCATCGCTCATTCTGGGCGACAACATCTTCTACGGACACAATCTCTCGCAAAGCCTGCAGGCTGTCAGCGACCGCAAGACGGGAGCGACCGTCTATGCCTATCACGTCCGCGATCCCGAGCGGTACGGGGTCGTTGAACTGGATGCCGCTGGCAAGGCCAAGTCGATCGAAGAGAAGCCCAAAGTCCCGAAGTCGAATCTGGCTGTGACCGGGCTCTATTTCTATGACGAACAGGTCGTCGAGTTTGCCCACAAGATCAAGCCGTCCGCTCGCGGCGAGCTGGAGATCACCGATGTGAACCGGCTCTATCTGGAGCAGGGGACCCTGCACGTCGAGCCGATGGGACGCGGCTCCGCCTGGCTCGACACGGGAACACACGAATCGCTGGTCGATGCGACCCAGTTCGTCTCGGTCCTGGAGCAGCGGCAAGGCCTCAAGATCGCCTGCCCTGAGGAAATCGCCTGGCGTATGGGCTACATCGACGCCGCCCAACTGGGAGCTCTGGCCCAGGTCATGAAGAACAGCACCTACGGGCAGTATCTGCTGGGACTGCTGAACTGACGTAGCATGGGCGTCCCGCCCATGTCTTTTTCCCACACCTGCGCACGCTCAACGCCCTTCCTCATCCTGGAGAACTGTTCTCTGGCGGAAAACTGAAAACTATCCACTGAAAACTCGCAGCGCGACTTCTGCGGTTTCGCCGTTTTGATGACGCCATCCCGAGCTACTGCGGGTAGAATATGCACCGGCATGGAATCTCCCTGTGAGAGGTGGGAATGGACCTGCGACGACAACATCTCATCCGGCTCGTCATCTCGACGATCGGTCTGGCTGCGCTGGTGCTGGCGTTTGCCAAGTTGGGATCGAGCCGTCCACAGGCTGCGACCGGCCCAGCTGTGGCTCGGCATAATTCGCATACTCCGTCCGAACCGGTCACTCCTCCCGCCGCCCCGCAGGTCTCCGTCTCTCCGCCGCCCGTCATCGATCCGGGACCCTCTGCGGCCAATCAACGTGATGCGGAACTGCGAGCGCAGCTCGTGGGCTACTGGACTCATCTTGAGAACGGTCAGCAGTGGATCGAGAACCGTGCCGATGGGACGTCGCGGATGCTGCTCAAGCTCGACTTTGTAGCGTCGCTGCTTTACGGCCAGGAGTCTTCGATGCAGCTGAACTGGGAAGTCCAGGACGGGACTTTGACGCATACGGTACTGAGCGGCACTCCCCAGAAGAATGTCGACGCGATCACGCGAGACTACGGCAAGGTCCGCAAGTACACGATCCTGGAGACCACACCCGACCGGATGCTGCTGGAAGCTCAGAACGAGAAAAAAGAACGTGAACTCTGGACCCGCACGCCACCTCCCAAAGAGTGGCAGTAATCGCTACCAGTGCATTACGAATCCGCCGTCGACGTTGATCGTCTGGCCCGTGATGTTGCGAGCCCTTTCGCTCGTCAGGAACACAATCATCGCAGCCACATCTTCCGGGGTCTGCCAGCGACCGAGTGGGACGATCGAGCGAATCTTCGAACCGGCCCAGTCCTCGTAGGAGAGTCGGGCCTCGACCGGTTGTTGATCGTGCCAAGCCTGCCAGACGCTACGATTGAGCGGGGTCTGCACCATACCGGGGCAGATCGTGTTGACCCGCACGTTATGCGGGGCCAGGTCCTTGGCCATACACTGAGCGAAGTTGATGTTGGCTGCCTTGGCTGCGCTGTAGGGCGGGTCAGTCTGTGACCCGATCTGTCCCGCCACACTCGACAGAAACACAAATGCCCCGGCCTTCCGCTCTCGCATGCGGGGGCTGAAGGCATGGGCCACGTGGACCATCCCCATGATGTCGACCTGCAAGATCGGGCCCCAGTCGGAGGGCTCCAGGTTGGTGAACGGGAACCCGAACTTGCCCGACCCGATCGCGGCGCAGTGGATCACTCCGTCGACCGGACCGAACCCCGCGACCGCCTGCTCCTCAGCTGCGATGACCTGCTCGTACCGCGTGATGTCGGCGACGACCGATTGAACCGCGGAGTTCGAAGCCAGATCCGCCGGGGCTGTTCTGCGGTCCAGAACGGTGACCCGCGCCCCTTCGTTTAAGAACTCCTTAACCGCCGCCAGCCCGATCCCGCTGGCTCCTCCGGTGACAACAATGTGGCGGTCGGTGAGGTTCAGGTCCATTTTCTTTTGCGACTCCGCACGGTTCGAGAAATGATTGTCGCCTTTCGCTCCGTGAAAGAGTGTCAGCGTGCCATGTGCTCCACCGTCAGCTTCCGCCGATAGATCCGCGTCCCGTGGCCGATGTACAGCGTGCTGTGATCGGCACCGGCCAGGATGCAGGTCGTGAGCGGCTGGTCGTGGTTCGGCTTCGGCAGGACGCCGCAGGGACGGCCCGTCGGGTCGAAGACCTGCACGCCCAGGTTGCTGGTCACGTAGAACCGCCCCGCCTTGTCGACAGCCATCCCGTCCCCGTTCGAGGTCTTCTGATACGGAGGCGGCGAACTGGGTTTGAACTCCCCCTTCGGGTCGATCGGCAGCCGCATCGGCATCGTCGGAGTCTTGGCATCCAGCGTCCCGTCAGTATCGACGCGGAACAGCCACGTGGTGTCGCCGCCGTAATCCGACACAGCCAGTGTGCCCTCGTCATTGGTCAAGGCAATCCCGTTTGGCAGATTGATCCCCTGATCGACGGGCAACGCCTCTCCCGACTTGATGGCGATGCGCGTCACCTGCTTGGCTCCGGTCTCGGTGATGTAGATGAAGCCGTCCTTTGACACGGCCAGGTCATTCGGCTTGACCCCCGTGGCCACCGTCTTGACCTCCTTCGTCATAAGGTCAATTGAGATGACTCGATTCTGTGCCCCCTGGCAACCATAGAGCAGGCCATCTGGTCCGAACTCCAGTCCGCTGACCGACTCCTTCACGACCTCGGTCCGCATCCCGTCCGCCGCATTGATCCGGTAGACCGCCGGAGCCTTCATATCACAGAAGTAGAAGTTCCCCTCTGCATCCGCACAGAACGCATCCGCAAAGCCCAGGTTCTCAGCCACCAGCTCCCACGACTCGCCAGGAATCAACAGCTTGAGCAGCGTCAGATCGCCGCCCAGGTCGCCCTTTGTATCGAGTACCGGCACATGCTTTTCTTTTCGCCAGAGCCATGTCATCGCCTCGGGAAAACGCGACCCGCCATAGTCGGCGTTGTGCGCGTACCCCTCGGCCCAGTCAAAACGCACATCATATCCCATGTAGGTCAACGCTGAAGCCATCAGCTGATTCGACCAGAGCCAGCTGCCAAATTGATTGTCGACGTCGCCACTGGTATCGGCCATGTAGATACGAATCGGCTTCGGCTCGGTCTTGCGAACCAGCGAAGGGTAGACATTCCCGCCGCGCAGGTTCGTGAAGCTGCCGACACTGGAGTAGACCTTGCGGAACTGGTCGGTACGCTCCCAAGCTGCGGTGAAGGCACAGATCGCCCCCGAACTCGAGCCGCCAATGGCCCGCATCTCGGGGTCGGAGGAGATGCGATACTTCTTCTCGACTTCGGGCAGGATCTCTTCCAGCAGAAACCGCACGTACCGATCTCCCAGGCTGTCATACTCGAACCCGCGATTGGACTGCTTGCCCTTCTGCTGCGGCTTGGACGGGTCGTTACCGGGGTTGATGAAGACGGCAATCGTGGGCGGCATGTCGCCCCGTGCGATCAGGTTGTCGAATACGATGGGCACCCGCCACCGGCCCTTGACGTCTTTCATCCGCTCGCCGTCCTGGAAGATCATCACAGCTGCGGGCTGCTCGGGCTTGTACTGAGCTGGCACATAGATCGACCAGTCACGAACCGTGTTGGCGAAGATCTTTGATTCCCAGGGTGGCATCTGCTCGATCGTGCCGTGGGGGACATTGGGCTGCTCGACGGCGTCGGGATGGGGAGTCCACTCCGGCTTCGTTTCAACGCGGGCGAGCTGCGTGGATTCCGAGTCACTGGCCCAGAGCCATCGCAGAGCATTGGGCAGCTCTTCCCCGCCCCATTTCCCGCTGTGGCCCCCGTCGGTCATCACCAGCTTGTAGTTGTAACCTGCAAACTGCAGAGCGGCAGCCAGATCCTGATTCCCCAGCGGCCAGTTCCCGTGCAGGTTGTTCAGGTCTTCTTTCCCCTCCTGCAGATAGACCTTGATCGGCTTGGGCTTGTCCTTGGTCTGCCGCACGAGACCCGGGTAGGCCCAGCCGCCGCGAATGTTGGTGAAGCTGCCGATGTGGCTGAGAACCTTGCCGAACTGGTCCGGTCGGTCCCACGCCACAGTGAAGGCCGCAATCCCGCTGGAGGAGATCCCGCAGATCGCTCGGTCTTTCGGGTCCGAGGAGACATTGAGCCCCTTCAGCACGACGGGGAGAAATTCCTCGATCAGAAACTTGGCGTTCTGGTCGCCGAGTGAGTCATACTCAAACGACCGGTTGCTGCGGTCTTTGGCTCCGGGCCTGGATGCAGGAATCGTTCCCGGATTGACGAAGACCGCGATCGTGACCGGCATCGCCTTCTGGTGGATCAGATTGTCGAAGACGATGGGAGCCCGGAAGGCCCCGTCGGCCTTCGCATACCCGGAACCGTCCATAAAGACCATTAGGCTGGCTGGCGTGTCCTCGCGGTATTGAGCGGGAACATAAACGCTGAATTGGCGCTGCGTCCCCGGAAAGATCTCATTGCTGGCAAACTCCCCCGAGGTCACTTTTCCTTGCGGGACTCCGGCTTGAACCACGCGGTCCGGATGGTCCTCTGCCAATCCGGGAACCGAGAAGGCCACACAGGCAGCGAGCGCGAGAGTCAGCAGCAGTTTCATGACGATCCCAGGGACAGAGTGCGTTCCGAGTTGAGAGGCACGAATCGGCCCAGATCATCCCGCTCAGACCGCCGTGCGCCAAGCAGGCCCAGCCTCATCGTGAACTGGAGCCAGCTCGGAACGCCTCAGATGCCTGCTTTTGTGGGTCAACATCAGCTGACTTGCAGGTCCGGAATCGACCAGTGAAGATTCAAGGCGTCTACTCACTCACCCCGCTTCACGCCGCCATGCAACAGACAGCCGTTGTCAACTTCGCTCCCACCAAGGGATCTGTCGAGCTTCGTCAGGTCGATCGACCCACGATCGGCGACGACGATGTTCTGCTGAAAGTCGGCGCAGTCGGTGTCTGCGGCAGTGACCTGCACCAGTGGACCGCCGATCACAGCTGGCCGGTGAACTACCCGGTGATCCTCGGTCATGAGTTCGCAGGCACGATTGAGCAGGTCGGCGGACGCGTGGCTGGCTGGAACGTTGGCGACCGGGCCTGCAGTGAAACCGCAGCTGTGATCGACCCGAACAACCCGATGTCGCGGGCCGGGCTGTACAACCTCGACCCGACTCGAAAAGGATTCGGGTACGGCGTCAATGGAGCGATGACGGAATACGTCAAAGTGCCGTCCCGCTGCCTGCATAGGGTGCCAGACGGGCTGGCTCTCGACCGGGCCTGCCTGACCGAGCCGTGCTGCGTGGCCTACAACGCGGTCGTGATGAACGGCAACGTGAAGCCCGGAGACCGGATCGTCGTGCTCGGCCCCGGACCGATTGGTCTTCTGTGTGCAGCCATGGCCCGGTTGCAGGGAGCCATCGTGGCTGTGGTCGGTCTGGCTCGGGATCAAGTGCGGCTCGACATTGCGAAGCAGTATGGCTGCGAAGTCGTCATCGGTGACTGCCGCGACTGGGCCTTCGCGGGCGATGGTCTGGGAGTCGATGGAGTCGTCGACGCAGCTGGGATCTCGATCACTCTGAAGACCGCGATCGACATCGTGCGACCCGCCGGCTGGATCTCCAAGGTCGGCTGGGGCCGCGACCCGGTCGGTTTTTCTCTCGACCCGATGGTCCAGAAGAACGTCACGCTGCAAGGCAGCTTCAGCCACAACTGGGCCATGTGGGAACGCGTGCTGCGGTTGATGTCGACGGGGCTGCTCAACATTGATCCCGTCGTCGGCGGCACCTGGACGCTGGAGCACTGGCACGAAGCGTTCGAGACCATGCACAGTGGGCAGATCGCCAAGGCGGTCCTCACCCCGGCCTGAGCCAGCAGTACCAACTCGCCTCAAAGCGTTCCACACAGGTGACCTATGCAACTCGGATTCGTCAGTGCGATCCTGCCCGATCAAACGGTCGAGCAGGTATTCGAGTTCGCAGCGGATGTCGGCTACGACTGTGTGGAGTTGATGTGCTGGCCCGTCAGCAAGGCGGAACGCCGCTATGCCGGAGTCACCCACGTCGACGTGACGGACTTCAAGATCTCGGACGCTCAGCGGCTGCGCAAGCTGGCCGAGCAGTATGGGATCGCGATCAGCGGACTGGGCTACTACCCCAACCCGCTCACTCCAAATGAGGACGAGGCCCACACCGCCACACGACACATCCAGCGCGTGATCGCCGCCTCAGCGATGCTCGGCATCGGCCGGATGAATACTTTCGTGGGACGCGATTGGACCAAGTCGGTCGACGACAATTGGCCCGAATTCCTCGCCACGTGGCGTCCGCTGATCATGTACGCCGAAGAGCAGCAGGTCCGGATCGGGATCGAGAACTGCCCGATGTCGTTCTCGAAGGATGAATGGCCCGGCGGCAAGAACCTGGCCACGACCCCAGCCATCTGGCGGCGGATGTATCACGACCTGCCCAGCGACTTCTTCGGCCTGAACTTTGACCCGTCGCACTTTGTCTGGCAGATGATGGACTACTTGCCCGCGATGCGCGAGTTCAAGCACAAGCTGTTTCACGTGCATGCCAAGGACGTGCGGATCGATCGCGAGCGGCTCAACCAGGTCGGCATCATGGCCCACCCGGCGGAGTATCACACTCCGAAGCTGCCAGGCATGGGCGATGTGAACTGGGGGCAGTTCTTCTCAGTGCTGACCGACTGCGGCTATCGGGGGCCGGTATGCGTCGAAGTCGAGGACCGGGCCTATGAAGACTCACTCGCTTCCAGGCAGGCATCTCTGGTGCAGAGCCTGACCTACTTGCGAAACTTTGTTCCTCGAAGGTAGGCGACGCATTGTCGATGACTTGCGGGAATACCAGGATTCCAGAGTTCGTGTGAGGCGTTCGCCTCGTAACCACCACCTTGAGCGAATTGTGACGAGAGGCACATGATGGACTTACTGGCAGCAGGCGACGCAGGTGCGGCAGTGGGCGTGATGCTCGGAGGACTGCTGATCGGGGGATTCAGCTTCTTCTGTGCCTACAAGGACTATGACTGGTTCATGAACAACCGACGGGCAGCGCTGCTGGTCATGATTCTGGGCCGGGGCGGGGCGAGGATCTTCTACATGCTGCTGGGTGTCGTCTTTTTCGGCGGCGGTCTGTTTGTCGGCGTAGCGACCCTGCTGGGGAAATGACGACAGGGTCGCCTCGAAGCTGTCCGCAGAATCCGGATCAGAAATCAATGGCGAGGCGTGTCCCGGCTCCGTGAGCCGCTCCGTCGAGACCACGAGCGGCCCCGATCAGCGGCGCGTTGCCGTAGGAGTAGACGTAGTTCGTCTGGATCTTCATGTTCGGATTGAGGAACCAGTTGAGACCGAGCGTAACATCCTGCAGTTTGCCTCCGTCGATCCCGGTGTCACGCAGGTCGGTCAGGCTGTAACGGGCACCCAGTTGCCAGGCTCCGATGCCGTGGCCCCACTTGAAGTTCTCGTGTGGCTTGACGCGACCAAAGACCCCTTGCTTCCGCTCGTATTCGCGATGCTCACCGGTCAGGAAGTACAGACCTTCCACGTACCAGCTGTAGACGTAAGTGTTACCGACGTTGACTCCTACGAGCGGTCCCACTCCGGGAACTGTGTCCTGAGCCCAGGAGTTCATCAGTTCGCTCTGGAAGGAGAACGAACCGTAGTTCCCGGCGACTTCGAGCCCCAGCATGTCCTGCTGTTTGCAGCCGAAGGTCGTCGTATCGATGAAGATCGGGTTCAGCCCGCTGGGAGCCCCGTTCCGCAGCGAAGGGCGCGACCGATAGCGCAGCACCTCGTTGTTCGGCTCGCGCACGCTGCCCGCGATTCCGAGGTGGAGCATGTACTCTCCCTCGTCTTCATAGAGCGGCGTGTAGGTCACGCGGCTGGTCCAGTTGAACTCGCCGTCTCCGAAGCCATTGTCAAAGATGTTGGTCGAGTTCTTGAAGAATCCCGAGGCCCAGGTCCCGTGCTCATCGTCCCATGTATCGCCCACTTGAATCCCGGGCAGGAATCCATTGTTGAACGATCCCGTGAACGTATCCTGAATCGGCGACCGCTCGATGAATTCCAGGAACCGGCTGCTGGTCAGGTGCTCCATGCCGATCGGGTCTTTGAAGCTCCCGACCTTGATGTTCCCGACATACGGGACTTCCTTGAAGTTGACCCACAGGTCAGTCACCGCCGGGACCGCAGCGTTGTTGCCCTCGGTCGCAGGTGTGCCCGGGTTCACGTTGAATTCGTTGACGAAGTCATACTCAGCTGCGAAATCGATGATCTCGTAGATCGTCCCGTCCACACGCAGGCGACCGCGGCGAACGTTGACTGCGTCCTGGTCTGTCGCGCCACCAGTGTTGTCGAAAGAGTCCCGGTTCTGCCAGTAGACGGTGTCGATCTGGGTCCGTCCGCCGACGTGGATCTTGAAAGCCTTGTTCTGGCTGGTCAGTTCCAGCCCGTTGTTCCACTTGGCCGACATGCCGAGCGGATCGGGGGTCGGAGCGGGCTTCGGCGCGGTCGTGACCTTGAGAGTCGCGATCTCCTGCTCCAGAGCTCGCAGCCGCTCATCCAGGCTGGTCGAGACCGGAGCCGCCTCCGTGGTTGGAGTGGGATCTTGAAACAGAGCTAGATCCTGAGCCACTGCGGGCACAGCGATGAGACCACACGCAATCAACGACAATGCCACGAGCGAGGTTCGTGTCATGAGGGCACCTTGCCTCAAACCGATGTTCCGGTAGCCCGCTCCGCGTACAGGCAATTTCAGATTCGTCACTTCCTCCCAATTCATCGAGGAGTTCCTCGTGCGATTCGGGAAAGACCGAACTCTCCGCGCGGCAGTGAAAACGAGATGACATTACCAGGGAGAGAATCGGCAGGAACTGCAGAATCGCCTGCGGCTCAGAGTCGGTTCCGGAGTCGACTCCCTCAAAACCCCTTCCAGTCCAGAATCACCTTTCCCGACTGGCCGGAGCGCATGGCGGAGAACCCCTTCTCGAATTCGCTGGCGTGGAACCGGTGCGTGATGACCGGGTCGATTTTCAGGCCGCCCTGCAGCATGACGGTCATCTTGTACCAGGTCTCGTACATCTCGCGGCCATAAATCCCCTTGATCGTCAGCATGTTGAACACGACGGTGTTCCAGTCGATCGACATTTCCTTCTCAGGGATGCCGAGCATCGCGATCTTTCCGCCGTGAGCCATGCTGCCGATCATGTCGCGGAAGGCACTGGGGTTGCCCGACATCTCCAGACCGACATCGAACCCCTCCTTCATGCCCAGTTCCTTCTGCACGTCGGCCAGCTTCTCGGTCCGCACGTCGACGACGCGGTCCGCTCCCATCTTCTTGGCCAGTTCCAGCCGCCAGGGATTCACGTCGGTCACGACGACATACCGAGCTCCGGCGTACTGAGCGATCGCGGTGGCCATACACCCGATTGGCCCCGCTCCCGTGATCAGCACATCTTCGCCAAGCATGTCGAACGACAGAGCGGTGTGGACCGCGTTGCCGAACGGGTCAAAGATCGAGGCGATGTCGCGATCGATCGCCGAGTCATGGTGCCAGACGTTCGTTTGGGGAATCGAAATATACTCAGCAAAGGCTCCCGGTCGGTTGACGCCGACTCCGACCGTATGAGCACACAAGTGTCTCCGCCCAGCCAGACAGTTGCGGCAATGGCCGCAGACCACGTGCCCCTCGCCGCTGACGATTTCACCGGGGAAGAAGTCCTTGACGTTCGCCCCGACATCGACGATCCGGCCCACGAACTCGTGCCCGACGACCATGGGGACCGGGATCGTCTTCTGAGCCCAGGCATCCCAGTTGTAGATATGGACATCGGTCCCACAGATTCCGGTCCGGTCGATGCGGATCAGACAGTCATTCGGGCCCATCTGCGGCTCGGGAACGTCCTCCAGCCACAGACCTTCGCGGGCATGCTTCTTGACGAGGGCTTTCATCGGATGGTCCTGTGTGGGCTGTAGGACGGGCACTCTGCCCGTCACGATCTCCGTCACTCGGACGGGCAAATGTGCCCGTCCTACTTCGCAGCATCCTGTTTATCGGACGCCACTGCCGATATACTAGAACCGCCTTGTCCATTTTGCAAGACAAGACTTCCAGGATTTTGCACAATGCCCCGTGGACCCGCCAAGCCGGATGACTTTCCTGCTGCTCTGCCCGAGCGCCTCAAATCGTTACGCGCGGAACGCACCTGGTCGCTCGAACAGCTGGCCCAGCAGTGCGATGTCAGCCGCTCGATGCTCAGTCAGATCGAACGTGGCCAGGCCAATCCCACGCTGGGAGTGGCCCTCCGGATCGCAGCTGCGTTCGGTCTGACGATCGGGGAGCTGGTGGGAGACTCCAAGCCCCCCAGTGCGATCCATGTCATCCGGCACGATGATCCCGCACATCGATTTCGCTCCGACGATCAGGTCACGATCCGGACGCTTTCTCCGCTCAAGCTGGAGAAGGACGTCGAGTTCTACGAAGTTGCGCTGACGGCTGGCGGAGAACTCAAGAGTGCCCCCCACTTCGCTGGCACCCGGGAGTTCCTGACCGTGCAGCAAGGTCGCGTCAGCATCGAATCGGCCAGCGACCGGATGGAACTCGCCAGGGGCGATTCCGCCAGTTACCCCGCCGATGTGCCGCACCGGATCGCAAACCTCGGGAAGAGCGAGGCCCTGGTGTTCCTGGTTGTGATTTACCGCTGACAGAACTCACCCGTCGTGCCACAAATTCGGAAAGTGATTGACATTCCTGCTGACTTGACCGATAATCTAATTGACATTACCGGAGCGCCAGTGCGTCTTCTGTTCAACTATCTTCTGCTGACAACTTGCATCCTTCTGCTGAGGGTGGGCGTTCCCGTTGTTGCTGCTGATGGCGATCATCCCTCGATCCAGTCCTCGCAGGACCATGGGGATTTGAATCCCGAAGGGTTCGGTCTCGGGGTTCCGGTCGAAGAAGAAGTTGAGTTCGACGACGACAAATTCCAGGATATCTCCTACCCGAGCCAGCGCGTGAAGAGCCTGGACTTGCGGGCGAAGTTCTCCGAGCTGGGGCATGAAAGCTCCTGTAGCCGCGCGGGTTTGGCCGGACATCCGCACTTGCGCTTATAGCCAGTCGCAACCCAATCGTTTCCCAGCCCTCTGATGGTGCGATTCCGCCGGTGACTTTGGTACCGTGTGTTGTCGCAGTCGGCCAGGAAGCCAGTCCTGACGATTAGTCTCCGTTCGAAATGCGGAGCTTCCCATATATCGGACTGAGATCTGCAGCGCTCGCAGATCCCGTCACCTCTCAGCTGTGACCCGCTATGGTTGCTTCTGCAACACCATGCGCCTCGTGGAGTGCGCCCAGACTCCGCCAGATCATTGAGACAGCTGCGAAGTTGCTCCCTGCTCAGGGGCCAATTACTTCGTTCGCGTTCTTGAATCCGCTGGAAGCTTTGGAAGAACTCCCGTTCCATACCGGGATCGTCCAGGGGGCAGCGCTGCAGCATTGTCAGCCGTACTTGTCCGAGGTTCAGTATCGAGAACATCTCGCGACCGGACGGATCGACGCGCATGACATCCGCTCCCACTTGAAGCATGACCTGGGGACGCGCGGCGACGACTCGGTTCTCGAACTGTGTACTCGCTACGAACTCCGGCTCGCCCTGCTCAGCCACTCGTTCCCCACTGGTATGACGGAGGAATTGAACTGGGTGATGACCGAGACCGACGCGATTGTGAAATGTCGGTCCGAGTTGAACGGAGACCGGCTCAAGGAGTGGCTGGGGTCAACTTGTCGCTGGGTGATCTCCGAGTCGTGCGCTGGTCGAGTTCCGCTGAGTTCGCTCCTGGACACACTCGCTCCGTTTGACGTGCGGCAGGTCGAGCGCTGGACACCCGCGACGTGGGAAGCTGCAGGGCTGCAGCTGTTGTGGAAGGTTTGCTGCCACGGTGTCGAGCGGGCCGCCGGAGCACTGAACGGACACAGTCGCTGGGTGCGGCACCGGGATGCACTGCAGCGTCTGACGCAGGTCGACAGCGATGAAGAGGTGCTGGCGGTTCTGGGACCGTATTGCGCTGCCTTCACGGATCAGGGGCTGTCTCAATGGCGTCTGCCGAGCCGAGAACTGGGTTTTCTGCGGGGATTCCAGGCGGTTTGCGACTCGCAACGGGGTTCCTCGCTGGTTCGGAACGCAATCGAGCGGTTCTCGGCCGGACAAGTCACGACGTTCGAACTGATCGCAGAGTCACTTCAGGAACTGGGAGTCGCGGCCGAAGAAACCGAAGAGTTCTTGACGAGCAGCCTGCTCGCATTTCGAGGCTGGGCCGGCATGCTCTGGCAGATGGAAGTTCGGTCCGACCGCGTCCCGAACCCGGTTCCTGCTGGGACGCTCATGGAGTATCTGGCCCTCCAACTGTTGCTGGAGCGGACGGCGCTCGCGCGGGTCGTCCAGCAGGAATGCGATCCGCCCCTCGCTCTGGGTGAGCTCCGCAATCGAGCGGAACGGTTGCCGAGCATCCGCCGTCCGGAACAATGGGCCTTCAAGCTCTTGCAGCTGGCCCAACTGCTGCACTGGGAGACCTCGCGACTGGCCCAGCTGTCAGATGCGGAGTGGTTCGAGTTGATCGCAGAGATCACCGCCTTTCCGAGTGATGAGCGGCGCCGCCTGTTTCACATGGCCTTTGAACGGCACTATCGCGTTCGGGCACTGGACGCGATTGACGCAATGGCTCACAGGCGGGCCACACGCGTCGAGCAGCCCAAGTTTCAAGCGATGTTCTGCATCGATGCCCGCGAAGAGTCGTTTCGGAGGCACCTGGAAGAGATCGAGCCCCGCGTGGAGACTTTTGGCAATGCGGGGTTTTTCAACGTTCCGATCTACTATCGTGGCGCGGGAGAAGCACAGTACACCGCGCTCTGTCCGATCGTGGTGCGGCCTCAGCATTGGATCACCGAAGAGGTCGCCGTAACGGTCGAGGAGCAGCACCGGCGGCGGGCTCAGATTCGCAAGGCGCTGGGAACGTTCTCCAGCCGTGTCCATCGCGGCACACGGGATCTGACAGCGGGGGCACTCCTGTCGGCCGGAGTTGGTGTTCTGGCCAGTGTCCCTCTCGTGATGCGGATTCTGTTCCCGAGGCTGTCAGCGCGACTCAGGCGGACCGCCAACAGCTATCTCCAGCCACCGCCAAGTACGCGATTGCGGCTGGAGCGCACCGACCCCAAGCCCGGTCCGGAAGGGGCCGGGATCGGGTTGCTGCTGGAAGAAATGGTGGCGATGGGAGAACGGGCCCTGCGGGATACGGGCCTGACTTCGAACTTTGCCCCGCTGGTCTTTATCTTCGGGCATGGCTCATTCTGTCTGAACAATCCCCACAAGTCGGTCTACGACTGCGGCGCGTGTACCGGAAACGCCGGAGGTCCAAACGCCCGAGCGCTGGCAATGATCCTCAACGATCATCGAGTTCGGAAGATTCTGGCTGAGCGCGGGATTTCGATTCCGACGGACACTGCGTTCATCGGCGGGCTGCACAATACCGGCGATGACACGCTGACCTACTTTGATCTCGACATGCTTCCCTCGACCCGGCTGGAGCAGTTTCGCGAGGCTCGCGGAATTCTGGAACAGACCTGCGCCCACAACGCCCGAGAGCGGTGCCGCCGGTTCTACTCTGTGCCGCTCAACTGCACGCCCCAGCAGGCTCACCGGGCCGTTGAGGAGCGGACCGAAGACCTCGCTCAAACCCGTCCGGAGTATGGGAACTGTACCAACGCCCTCTGTTTCGTCGGTCGTCGGTCACGAATTCGAGGCCTGTTCCTGGACCGACGATCGTTCCAGATGTCCTATGACCCGACGCAGGATGACGACGACGGAACCATTCTCGGTCGCATCCTGGGAGCTGTGGTGCCAGTCTGCTCGGGGATCAATCTTCAGTACACACTGTCGGCGATCGACCCGTCTGGCTGGGGGGCGGGAACCAAACTGCCACACAACATCACATCGCTGCTGGGCGTGATGGACGGAGCTGCGAGCGATCTGCGGAGCGGCCTGCCCTGGCAGGGTGTCGACATCCATGAGCCGATGCGATTGCTGTTCGTGATGGAGACCCGCGCGGAGCGACTCCTCAAGATCATGGATCGCAACCCCGTCGTCCGGCGGATTCTCGCCAATGGCTGGGCTCAGCTGGCGCTGCTCGATCCCGAGTCCGCCCACTTGTCGGTCTATGCGGGGGGACGGTTTCTGCCCTACCAGTCGCATGGAACCCCCTTGACCTCGGCCAAGTCTTCTCACGACTGGTATCGCGGTCGTCGGGATCATCTGGAGTTCGCTGTGATCGAGAATGGGCTCATGAGCCACCAGCCGCTGTTCTCCGACGAACAGGAGCGCAGCTGAGTTGACGATGCAAACGCTCTATCAGTTCCTGGGAACGGTCGTCGTCGTCTGTCCCACACTGCTGTTCGCCATCCTGGGGATCGCCTCACTGTCCTCGCGCTCACTGAGCGAGAGCCTGATCAGCCGCATCACGCAGACGCTCGTGACGATCGGTCTGGTGGCGTCGTGCGTGATCCTGGGCGCAATGCTCATCCACGGAGAACGCACCGTCACGATGGTCCCCTGGACCTGGGTGGAGCTGAGCGACGCAGCCATTCATTCCGAGGCCCCGCACGCCGCGCATCACGCGGAAACCGACGCACTCAGGCACACGCATTTCCACTTCGAAGTGAAGTTCGTGTTTGATCGCTTGTCGGTGCCTTTCGTCCTGCTCACATTCACGCTGTGCTCAACGATTGGAGCTTTCGCCAGGTCGTACATGCATCGCGAGCCAGGCTATCGCCGGTTCTTCGTGCTGTTCTCGATCTTCCTGCTCGGAATGATCGTCTCCGCTCTGGCCGGCAGCATTGAGACGCTGTTCGCCGGTTGGGAACTGGTCGGCCTGTCCTCAGCCTTGCTGGTCGCGTTCTATCAGGAGCGGATGGGGCCCGTGCGAAATTCGCTCCGGGTCTGGGGCGTCTATCGCTTTGCCGACGCGGCGTTTCTGGTCGCCGCCATCACGCTCCACCGCATGACCGGTGAAGGCGACTTCGCCGGGCTGATGGGCTCGGGCGACTGGCCGATCGGTCAAGCCTCCATGACACCACTCCAGGCGTTCTTTGTCGGCTCGTTGCTACTCGTCGCAGCTGCCGGAAAATCAGCGCTCATTCCGTTCTCGGGCTGGCTGCCCCGCGCGATGGAAGGTCCCACCCCTTCGAGTGCGATCTTCTACGGAGCCCTGTCCGTCCACTTGGGGGTTTACCTGCTGCTGCGGATCAGTCCGATTCTGGAGCTTTCACCGGCACTCTCGGGACTCGTAATTGTCCTGGGGCTGTCGACGGCGGGCTACGCAGCTCTTGCGGGAAGCGTTCAGACCGACATCAAGAGCTCGCTGTCGTTTGCCTCGCTGACGCAGGTCGGGCTGATCGTAGCAGAAGTCGGTAGCGGTCTGCGTTATCTGGCACTCGTGCATCTGCTGGGGCATGCGTGCCTGCGAACTCTCCAACTGGTCCGGGCTCCGTCGCTCTTGCTGGACTATCAGCGGCTGGAGAACGCGGTCGGGGCCAGTCGCGCCGCCGAGAACGACTCGAAGACAGCGGCCTCACCCTGGAGACTGGCTGTCTACCGGTTTGCTTACGCCCGAGGTTACCTCGATCCGCTCCTGGATCGCTGCGTGATTGCTCCGTTCCTGGCTGCGTTTCGACAGTTCGACCGCTGGGAACGTCGGTGGATCGACTTCCTCGCCGGGCGTCCTTCGAAGACACAATCCGCGGCACCAGACCAGGGGGGCGACCATGCTTGAGATGCATTTCCCCTGGTTGGAGATCGCCATTCTGCTCCCCCTGGTGGGAGCTCTGTTGTGTCTTCGAGATCGACGCGAACGAGGTCGGCTGATCAGCGTGGTCACCACCGCCCTGACGCTGCTGGCCACGGTCTGTGCCTGGGAGGATTTTCTCTCCCTGCATCAGACTGCGGCCCATGACCACTGGTACTTCGCCCGGAATTGGCTGGGCGATCAGATGCTCGTCATCGACGAACTTAGTGCGCCGCTTCTGAGCCTGGCCACGCTGACTTATTTGGTCACATTGATTGCCACGGTGAAGGCAAAGTCGCGCCGCTTCTCCTACCCGGGTACGATGTTCTCGCTGTCGCTGTTGATGGCGACTCTCAGCTCGCGCGAGTCCTGGCTGCTGGTCGGGCTGCTGGCTCTGGGCTGTGTTCCGCCGTGGCTTGAGTTGCGTGCTCGAGGCCGCTCTACGCGCGTCTTCACGCTGCACATGGGCTTGTTCCTGCTGCTGCTGTGCCTGGGGTGGGGCTTGCTCAGTGCGCAAGGGCCGACGTACCTCTCCACGGGCCTGCTCACCGCAGCTGTACTGGTCCGGTGCGGGATTGCGCCACTGCATTGCTGGATGACCGATCTGTTTGAGAACGCCACCTTCGGGACCGCGCTCCTGTACTGCACGCCGATGGTGGGGGTGTATGCCGCCATGCATTTTGTCTTTCCGTATGCCCCGGCGGGAGCGCTGCGGCTGATCGCGATTGCTTCAATGGTGACAGCGCTCTACGCGTCCGCCATGACGCTGGTCCAGCGCGAGGCCCGTCACTTCTTCTGCTACCTGTTTCTGAGCCACTCGTCGCTGGTTCTGGTCGGACTGGAACTCAGCACGCCGCAAGGACTGGCAGGTGCTCTCTCGATGTGGCTGGCGGCGGGACTCTCGCTGACCGGCTTCAGTCTGGTCCTCCGCGCCGTCGAGGCCCGGTTGGGGCAAGTGACGCTTGATCGCTTTCACGGGCTATATGATCACATGCCGGACCTGGCGATCTTCTTTCTCTTCACCGGTCTGGCCACCGTGGGCTTTCCCGGAACGTTTGGGTTCTTCGCCTCGGAGCTGTTGATTGACGCCGCCGTTCACGTTTATCCCGTGATCGGCCTGATCATTCTGCTGGCCACCGCTCTCAACGGCATCGCCGTGTTTCAGGTGTTTCTGCGCATCTTTACCGGTGTCAAACGAGACACTTCTGTTTCGATTGGCAGCCAGACCTCGGAACGGATCGCTATCCTGATCATGTCCATCCTCATCCTGGGAGGCGGCCTGATTCCGCAGCCCGCGATTGCCTCACGATTCCTGGCTGCTGAGCACCTGTTTGAACAACAGGAACAGGCTCAGCAGCCCACCCACCCTGCCGTCGAACCGTCCACTTCGCCGCCTGCCGAACACCGGTAGGTCGCCCGAAAGGCTACCCATGACCACCACTTCAGACAGCACGGGCACCGGTTCTGTATCGCAGGACCTGCTGGCCTCCGTCGTTGTGTTTCTCGTGGCGTTGCCCCTGTGCATGGGGATCGCGATCGCTTCGGGAGTGCCCGTCAGTGCGGGACTTGTCACCGGGATTATCGGCGGCATCGTCGTGGGAGCTTTGGCGGGTTGCCCACTGCAAGTCAGCGGTCCCGCTGCGGGGCTGACGGTCATTGTCTATCAGGCGGTCCAGAAATTTGGTCTCGATTATCTCGGCGTCATCGTGCTGCTGGCCGGCATCATGCAGGTACTCGCCGGTCTGGGCAGAGTTGGAACCTGGTTTCGAGCTGTCTCCCCCGCAGTGGTTCGCGGGATGCTGGCCGGAATCGGAGTCCTGATACTCGCCAGCCAGTTCCATGTGATGTTCGACCGCCAGCCAGAGAGCAGCGGTATCAAGAATCTGCTGGCCATTCCACAAACTGTCTATCAAAGTCTGGGAACCGTCACGTTCCCCGGCAGCACGGAGCGGGGTGCTCAGAAGGAGCAGATTGCCGCCGTGAGAAAGCTCCAGCGGCAACAGCAGGTGCTGCGTCTCAATGTGCTCGACCGATTCAAGACCGGCCAGCCCACAGCGGACAAATTGACAGCCTTCGCTCAGGAGCAGACCACCATTCGCGAGAAACTGATGGCGAACTCCGAGTCGCTCGCCCAAGCTTATGGTAGTGATACCCCGAGAGCAGCCGGTCTGCGAACTCGGATCGACGCGGTCGCCACGGCCACGCGCGAGTCCGAGCAGACTCTGAAGAGCGGCGACCCAGCCCGGATCAGCGAGACCCTGACCTCCGCCAACCAGTCGATGGATGCCTTGCTGGGCGGTGTGAAGAACAACCTCCTGGCGGCTCTCATTGGAGTCGTAACCATCCTGTCGATGGTTCTGTGGAAAGGGCTGGCTCCTCAAAAACTCCAACTGATTCCGCCGGCCCTGATTGCCGTGATTGTCGGAACCGGGTTGGCCGTCGTGCTGGTCCTACCAGTGCTGTATGTCGATGTGCCGGCCTCGATGGCAGATGAGATCCGTCTCCCCAACTGGTCGATGCTGCAGGCCGCGCCCTGGGGAGAGCTGATCTCCGTCGCCTTACTGATGGCGGTCGTCGCCAGCGCCGAGACCTTGCTGTGCTGCACAGCTGTGGACCAGGTACAGAGTGGACCCCGGACTCAGTATGACAAGGAGCTGATCGCGCAGGGGATCGGGAACTTTCTGTGCGGAATCCTGGGAGCCCTGCCGATGACCGGCGTGATCGTTCGCAGCACAGCCAATATTCAGGCGGGCGGCAAGACCCGTCTGTCAGCAATCCTGCACGGCGTATGGCTGCTGGTGTTCGTCGTGGGACTGTCGTGGCTGCTGCGAATGATCCCCACCGCATGCCTGGCTGCGGTGCTGGTCTATACCGGTTTCAAGTTGATCGATTTCAAGACGATGAAGACACTCAAGGGCTTTGGCTGGGGTGAACTCGGAATCTATCTGGCCACGGTCAGTGTCATCGTTTGTAAGGACCTGCTGTCGGGAGTCATCGTCGGTTTCGGCCTGGCGATCGCCAAGCTGCTGCATAAGTTCTCGCACCTGGAGACGCGCATGGACCGCGCCCCGGATGGTTCGGCGATTCTCACCGTGGTCGGTTCCGCGACGTTTGTCCGCTTGCCGCAACTTGCCAAAGTGGTCGAGTCGGTGCCCCGGGGAATCAATGTGCATATCAATCTGGAAGCCCTCGACTACATCGATCACGCGTGCTTTGACCTGTTGATGAACTGGAGCAAGCAGCATGAAGCCGCTGGCGGAGAGGTCACCATCGACTGGAAATCGCTGCAATTGATGGTCACCGAGACTTCGCCACCGGTGGCCAAAAGCCCCGTGGCCCAGGGTTGAGTTCCGCTCCCACAGCGGTTGCCTCGGCTTCTCGCCGGATCTGATCCGTCGCCACCTTTCCGATTTGGCCATCTTTGCAGCGTGGTGTTCAGGTTTTCACGAAAACCCTTCACGTTCCTACCGCGATTTCCAACAATCTTCGCGGTTGGTCCCGATTGCATTCATGACTGCAACCAACTGTTCGCAATGGACTTATGTCGTCTGAGGACAGTCTAGGGGGCAGAACGTCGCTGCCGGTTCTCCTGCTTGAAAATCGTTCTCAATCGCGAGATAATGAGATTCTTCTCTTGAGTCCAACCTCTACGGAATCGAGCCCCTCATGCTCAAGCCAAGCGATCTGGAACTTTTCCGGTCCCAGTTGATGTTGCTTCAATCACGAATTCAGGGAGATGTGGATCACCTCTCCCACGGAGCACTCGACGAAGGGAACGGTGATTCGAAAAGTCCGACGCATATGGCAGAGTTAGGGACCGAAACTTACGAACAAGAGTTTAGTTTGAGGATGATGGAAAACGAGCAGGACGTGCTCGATGAAATTCGAGCCGCTCTCACCCGCATCGATGAAGGCACCTACGGCGTGTGCCAGAGCTGTAAGGAAGACGGACGGCCCCCCTCCAAGTGCTGGATCCCGAAAGTTCGCCTGAAGTACATTCCCTACGCTCGCAACTGTGTCGAGTGTGAACGTCACAAAGAAGGCTCGTTTGCCCGACGCTAGGTTCGGACAACGAGCCTTCCGTCATTGGTGGGGAGGTGGCCGATGTCCACCCCGCAGAATGTGTCGTATCTGATCTTCGACATCGAGACCGTCGCGGACGGGGCTTTGGTGTCGAAGATTCGTTTTCCGGGGCAGGGGCTGGACCCGCACGCAGCCACGACCAAGTACCGCGCCGAACTGCTGGAGCAGAACGGCAAGGACATTCTGCCAGCCACGTTCATGCTGCCCGCCTGTCTGGTGGTCGCCAAGGTGGGGCCCGATTTTCGGCTGCTCGATCTGGTGGCGATCGACGAACCGAACTTCCGCCCCTATCACATCGTCCGCGGGTTCTGGCAGGGCTGGAAGCATTACTCGAAGCCGGTCCTGGTGACCTTCAATGGGCGGGGCTACGACCTGCCCGTTCTGGAATACGCAGCCTATCGCTATGGGCTGTCGCTGCCAGAGTGGTTCAACATCGGGGCGATGTCGTACGAGCAGTCGCGAAACCGCTACAACGTCAATTCCCATCTCGACCTGTACGACCTGTTTTCCAACTACGGAGCCTTTCGACCGAGCGGGGGGCTGAACCTCCTGGCCAATCTGATCGGGAAACCGGGCAAGTCCGGGATCGATGGCTCCCAGGTGCAGGACTATTTTGACTCGGGAAAGATCCAGGAGATCGTCGACTACTGCCGCTGCGATGTGCTGGACACCTACTTTGTGTTCCTGCGCAGCCGCGTGATGCTGGGCCGGATCACGCTCGAAGATGAACAGCGCCTGGTCGACGAAGCCAAGACCTGGATCGAGCAGCGTGCCGAGAACCAGCCGGGGCTCAAGCACTATCTCGAGAACTGGGGCGACTGGCAGGCTCCCGAGACCGAAGCCCGTCCTGCGACTTGAGAAGTAAGAGGTAAGAGGGCAGTGGGGAATGGGCAGTGGGCAGTGGGAATCCGAAAAGACCACTGCCCCTATCTTCAATGCGAACAGCCGCAACCACCGCCCGTCCCGCAGCCTCCTCCGCCGCCAGCGCCGGGCTGGCTGACCAGCCCTTCGGGACCAACTGGCTGGACTTCGATAATCCCAAACCCGCTGGCCGCTGCCTGAATCGCCAGTTTCGTACACTCGGGCCCACGTTCGTTCAGCACGTAAAGAATCAGCTTCGAGCCATCGAGCGTTCGCTCCAGATCGATCAGCTGTAGATCGATCTGCCACTCGGTCACTCGGGCAACCCAGGCGTCGAACTCGACAGCTGCCGATTGCGTCGTCTTGGCTGCGATCTCCAGATCGGCTGGCTCGGCGACGCGCAAGATCGAAAACGCTGTCGGATGAGCCACCTCCGTACGGACATCCCCCAGCACCTCGCCCAGTTGGGGGCCGCGATGAGTCTCGACGACGACGCGATCCCCCCGCGAAGGCACAGCGGACCCCGGTCCGAGCTGGCACCGCGCCACTTCGGGCACAGCTCCATAGCGGACGAGATAGTCACGAGGGTAAGTCCGGTCGACCATGCGAACCTGCGGGCTGGAGATCACGATGCGAACCACCACGATACGATGATTGCTGGTGCTTGTCTTGCCTGCGAGGGACAAAACTCTGGCGGTTCGAACCATCGACGAAATCGGACGGCGACCACTCGCGATCCCGCTGGGCAGGGATTACTGTACAGGCACGAGCCACAGGCTCTCATCTCTCGCCTCTTCCCTCTCGTCACTCCCCATGTCCCGCGCCCCTCTGCTGCAGTCTGAACTCCCTGGCATTCCGGTCCGCCGCGGCAAGGTGCGCGATGTGTATGACTTTGGCGATCGGCTGTTGCTGGTGGCCTCTGATCGGATCAGTGCCTTTGACTGGGTGCTGCCGACGGGGATTCCCGACAAGGGACGCGTGCTGACTAAGATCAGCGAGTTCTGGTTCGGACAGCTGGGTGTACCGCACCATTTGCTCAGCATGGACCCGACAGCTGTGCCGCTGCCGCGCGGCGTTGATCCCGAGCCGCTGCGGGGGCGAAGCATGGTTGTCAGGAAATCCAGCGTCGTGCCGATTGAGTGTGTCGTGCGCGGTTATCTCGCCGGATCGGGCTGGAAAGAGTACCGGCAGTCGCGCTCGGTCTGCGGCGTCTCACTGCCAGAGGGCCTCGTCGAGTGCAGCCAGCTTCCCGAGCCGATCTTCACCCCCGCCACCAAGGCCGAAGAGGGACACGACGAGAACATCCCGTTCTCGCGAATGTGCGAGATCGTCGGCACCGAGATCGCGACCACTCTGCGCGACCGCAGCCTGGAGATCTACCGCCGGGGCTCCGAGCATGCCCGCACGAAGGGAATCCTGATCGCCGACACCAAGTTCGAGTTCGGCATCGTCGATGGTCAGGTGATCCTGATCGACGAGGTCATGACCCCCGACAGCTCGCGGTTCTGGCCCATGGACAGTTACCAGCCGGGGAAGGGACAGCCATCGTTCGACAAGCAGTTCGTCCGCGACTGGCTGGAGTCGACGACCTGGGACAAGAACAGCCCGCCGCCCAGCTTGCCCGCCGAGGTTGTGACGCATACTCGCTCGAAGTACATCGAGGCCTACGAGCGCCTCTCCGGGCTGACCTTTGAGTGGAAGTAGCCCTGTAGCCACGTTCGCCAGAACGTGGGGAAGCTACGGAAAACCGTGGCATGGCCCTCGTTCTGGCGACCGTGGCTAAGAAGTTACTTCGCCTTTTCTTTCTCCCGGCGAGCTTTGTACTCAGCCAGAATCCCTTCCGGGTCATCATTGAACGCCTGCTGACAGCCGGTGCAGCAGACGTAGTACTCCTTCCCGGCATGCTGGACCTTGATCGTTCCCAGCCCGCCGGTCACGACACATTCCGGCCCACCGCCGCCGGCCCCGGCCAGTCGCGCCCCTTCACGGGTGTACCCGACTTCGGCCAGACGGTTGTAGCTCTGCTGATCAGCCTTTCGCTTCTCGAAGAGGATCAGCGTACGCAGGTCATTCAAGAGCGTCAGCGTGACGCGATAGACCTCGTTCATTTCGTCCGGGGCTGAGGAGAGCACGAGCTTCCCCTCCTCGATCTTGCCACTGAGGTTTCGAACTGTCTTCTCCGGCGAGGTCCACTCCAGCTGATATGTCCCCGCTTCGGCCCCAGCTGTGATCTTGAGGGTAGTTGCGAGCTTCCCCTTCGTCACGGTGCCAACCAGCGCCGCCTCGGTCTCCGAGAACTGCCAGGCCCAGTTGTTGTCTTCGCGCCAAGCACCGACGTTCGACCCGCGACGCGGCTGTCCGGTCCCCCGCCAGCCACCGATCAGATTGTTCCAGTGAGCGAGCGAATCTTTTTGTGCCTTGAGGTCCACCGGAGCTGTCGCAACCGGTGGGTCGGCTGACAAGGAACCGATCCCCAACACGATGATCAGCAGGAAACAGGGAAGTCGAGACATCGGACGCCTCCGGGAAGTGGTGATGACATCGTACCAACTGTAAGGGCGGATCCGGGAGAGCAGTTGGGCGAGCACATATGGCGGGAGAGCAAGACACACTCTGCAAAGTCGCTGGACTCTCCCAGTCCAGTGGACCGAGTGGCTGGTCACCGCCTCGCTGAATCGAAAGAAGGAGATGCCAGTCAGGGACTGCAAGAACACATGCTTGGCGAGAACACTCACCCTCATCCCCTCTCCCGGCAGGAGAGGGGAGCCAAGCATGTGTGTCGGAAGCCTGGTGACCTCCGATACGGGAATTTTGACTTACATCGTCTCCGGCTCCACCAGCACGTGGCCTCCCTGGACCAGTCGGCGAGTCATCACAACCTCGAACACCAGCATGCCGAACACGATCAAAAGCAGCCACCACCAGAACTCCGAGCGGGACTGGTTGTCGGTCGCATCGCGAGCCACAGCCTCGGGATCTTCAGTGACCTTCAGTCCCTTCTTCGTCAGCCCCTCGACTTCGGGCGGCGACAGCGGAGTCAGCTGGGACTCCTTGCGGTCGAAGTTGACAACGAAGCGCTCAGTGGGCCCGGCTCCCGCCGCAGACCGCATCTCGTAGACACCCGGCAGCCCAGTCCGCGTGAACTGAGCCAGACGGCGATCTCCCTCGACCTTGGTCGGGATGCGAGACTCTTTCCCGTCCGGGTCTTTGACGATCAGTTCGCCAAGCGGGGCATCGTCCAGGACCAGCGGCGATCCGATGTCGACGTTGCGGGTCGTCCGCTGAGTCGACAGGGCGAATACCAGCTCATGCAGCAGCGGAACAAAGTCATTCTTGCTGGGCAGCGTCGACCAGTCGGAATCGAGCGGTGTGGCGAGCTGTACGACGTTTCCCTTTCCGACCCGCCGCGAGACCATCCAGGGCAGTCCGTTCTCAAACTTGGCGAGCACGCTGCCCCCTTGGTCAACTTCGTCCGTCTCTGCTTTCGCAGCTCCTTTCTTGGCCGGATCGTCGGCGGGGGCGGCCACAGGTTCGAGCTTCCACCACTTGGCGAAGCGACTGGCTGTCAGGTCGACGCCTTGATCCTTCTGAAAGCGTTCGAGCCAGGGAGCCTTCAGGCTGTCGCTTTCCAGACGCATCGATCCCAGCTTGAGGTCGGTTTCGCTCTGGATCTCGATCAGCTTGGCGGGCATCAGCGGACCGGTGAGCGCCTCGGGCAGATTGGGAAACCAGCCAGCGACCGATTTGGGGCCCGCCGCAAAGACGACGGTGCCGCCATCGCGAACAAACTTGGAGATCCCTTCGCCCTGAGTCTGGTTCAGTGTCGGCACGTTGAGTAACCAGGCTACGGCTTTGCCGCTCAGCGACTGCGACGTGAAGTCGGTGATCGGAATCGATTCGGCACGCACCCACGGAGCTCTGCGATCACCAGTGAATGCCGAGTTCACAAAGAAGCCGTCCGACAACGTCGGATCGGCATTCGGGTCCCCATCGACGACAAGCACCGGAATCCCGTCGGCGACATCGACGATTGCCTCCGATCGATCGTCCCCCGGCAGCCGATCCTCGTCGATCACCACAGCCACCAGATGGCTGCCCGTTTCCGGGAAGCGATGTTCGAACTCGACTGTGGTCTCGCCATTGGCGGGCAGATCGATCGCCTGCGACAAGGCTGCGATGCGCTGGCCGTCGACCTCAAAGTGAGCTGTGACGCGTTTCGTTTCCGAATTGGTCTGCGAGAGCGTGGCCCGGACGCGAATCGGGAACTGCGGCACCGTCAGCTCGCGAGAGAGTTCGAGCCGACCGACCGCGACATTGACGCGGTCTTGAACTTCCCCGACGAGGTCCACCACCCACAGCCGGGGCGGAACCGTCATCTGCTTCGTCGTGTCATCGATTCGCGTCCACTGGTAGGCATCTTCGAGCTTCCACGGAACGCGCTGCTGGTCGGTCAGCAGGATGACCTCGCGTGAGACGTTGTTCGAACGGCTCAGAATCTGGACGGCTTGGCGCAGTCCGCTGGCCAGATTGGATGACCCGGCAGGATCGGGGAGTTCATCGAGCTGATTGCGGGCGTAGTCGAAGTCGCCGGATGGAGTCTCAATGACCGGCCGGACCTGATCGCGAACGTCGAGAATGCTGACCGTGTCCCCCGGTCGTAGCGTGTCGAGGCACTGATGCGCCCACTGGATTGCCTTGGCATGCGGAGTCTCGACCGGTCCCTTCCAGCCCATGCTATAGGACCCGTCAATGACCAGCACGACATCGCGACTGACTCGTCCGGTCAGTTTGCCGATGGCACCACCACTGGCCCACGGGCGGGCCATCGCGAAGGCGATCGCTCCCAGAATTCCCATCCGCAGCAGCATCAGCAGCAGCTCTTCCAGGCGTATCCGCCGCCGGGTCTTGCGCCCCAGCTGGAGAAACTGCATCGCCCCCCACTGCACGATATCGAACCGGCGGCGGCTGATGAGATGCGCCAGCACCGGCAGCGCCATGGCTGCCAGGCCACCGAGCATCGCAATCTGGAGAAATCCGAGGGACATATGCGCTACTCGCCGGGTTTGCGGACACCAATCGTCAGCAGCAGATTCGCCCACAGCGCCTGGTCACCAGTCTGAATCGTCAGGATGTGGTCCCGACTGGCGACGGCGTTGTAGAAGTCCCACTTCTGGATCGGCTCCAGCTTCACCGGTAGCTCGGCCTCCTGGAAGATGCGGCGATAGTCGTTCCAGACCGGCGGGTCGCCCTGCAGGGCATAGGGATCGTCCGACGGGATCCCCATCGTATTAGCGGCTTCAATCGGGATCGCGGTCAACAGCGCTTCCAGGACCTGACAGCAAGTGACCAACCCCGGGGCCAGATTGAGGCAGACCAGCTCGGCATTGGGGCCGAGCGTGTTGTAGGCCGGATAGTTGCCATCCGCGATCAGAATCTTGGAGTGATGTCCGGCCCGTCCAATGATCTGGTTGATCTGCGGGTGGATCAGTCGATGTCTCAGCACGTCGAGGCTCCCGAAAGTGAGGAGGCTCTAGTGTGACTGACGGGCGGACAATGTGCAAAACAGCCACCATCCGCCGACGGCGTGGCGAGCTATTGGAACCGCACGCAGTTCCGTCCGGCGGCCTTGGCCATGTACATCTGATTGTCGGCCCGCGAGATCAGGTCCTCGTCGGTGACCGGCTCCAGGCCATTGGCAAATGTTCCTCCGACGCTGATCGTCACCCGCAAATCGGGTAGTTCGGGCAGGAGTGGTGCGGAGGCGACCAGCTCGCAAATCGACTCGGCGATCTGGCGGGCGTTCTCGCGACCTGATTCGACCAGAACGATCGCGAACTCTTCACCGCCGACGCGGGCGAAGATTTCATCGCCACGGACGCGCGTCCGAATTCGAGTCGACAGCGACTTCAGGATTTGATCCCCAATCAGATGTCCGTGGGTGTCATTGATCTGCTTGAACAGGTCGATATCGAACATCAACAGAGCCAGCGTCCGGCCATGTCGCTGAGTTCGCAGCACTTCACGACGGAAGGCGTCCTCGAAGTAACGCCGGTTGTAGACACCCGTCAGGGCATCGACCGTCATCATCTCGTACACAGCTTCGTGGTACAGCGCCTCGACATGATCAGCGGAAAGGTACTTGAAGATGTGGTTTCCCATCCGGATCTGGTCACCCGGCCGCAGCAGGTGCGATTCGAAGATCCGCTGGTCGTTGACGAAGGTCCCGTTGCGGCTGTGGCAGTCGGTCAGCGTGTATCCGGCATCGGTCAACTCCAGCATTGCATGCGTTCGTGACATGAAGTCGTCATTGACTTCGATCGTCGATCCCTGATCACGACCGATCGTCAGCCGACGAAACGAGAGCGGCATCATGCTGCCACTGACGCCAGCAGGGTAGATACGTACGAGACAGCACTGGCGTCCATCGCGAATCAGGTTGTCCTGATCCGAATTGGATTTGGTGTCTGAGATCTGGAATTGGGGGAGTGTGTTGAACATGGACTGCAGCCCGGAAACGAAAGATCCTTGCTCAGTGCAAAGACCAAGGTTCCATGAGCAACGGTACGTCTCAATCTGAGTGATCGGGAAAAAACGACGACGTGTGAGTCAGAAGTTGACACCGGTTGTATCGATTTTTTGGGTTCTCAGGAGAAATGACCTCCGGAGGTTATGAAGTGTGGAGCGCGTCGCGAATGGAAAGAGGCAGTGGACCATGGGACGTGGTGAAACCTTGCGGTGACACAGGCATCCGGAGTCTGCGTGAATTCGACTCGTGGACAAGGGTTTTCACTGCCCGCAGCCGATTCCCCACGCCCATGCTTTAAGTCTGTCGTCCTCGCGCATGCCACACCGCAATTCCCATCGCCACAGGCAACGTGAACAGTCCCGCGACAGCTGCGTAGGCCACAACCACTCCCGTCACGCCGTAGTGTCGTGCCCCCCACCAGGCCAGCGCCACGGTCCCTGCGGACGAGATGGTGTGCGGTATCAAAAATGGGTCGCGCTTATCGTACCGGACCGATGTATGCAGCAGCACGGTCACCAGATGGGTCGCGAACCCGACGGACATCACGGCGGCTGCGGGGATGCTGAGGAAGCTGTTCGCGTGCCGTGGGGAGACCCATTGCAGCCCCCAGAGACCAGCCAGAAATGCCGCTACGCCACTGGCCAGGACCACCAGCGAGATGCCACCTGTTCTCCACATGCGCCGGCGTAGCTCGATGTGCTGTCCCTGCGCTGCCAGGATGCCGAACTCGGGAGATCGAGTGTTGACCCAGGCGAGGGCCGCCGTCTGCAGGCCCGACACGACCTGCCACGTCATCCCCCATTGCCCCGTCGCTCCGACTGTCTTCAGGTCGTCGATCACCTGAGTTAGATACAGTCCTCCGAAGTATGATCCGATCGTCTGCAGAGCGATCCGCCACCCCAGGGGCCAGACCTCCTCGCGAAGTATCCGGGTCCCGGTCGTCACATGATTCCCAAGCGAAGCGAAAGCGGCACGATAACGGACCTGGACGATGTAGAATTCCCAGCTCCAACGCACGATTCCGGATGCCACCAGCGACCACAGCCCACCGCCCGCCAGCAGGACCCCCCAAACCGCTAGTGAGCCTGCGACCGATTGACTCAGCCGCACGCGGTTGATCGTGGCGACCTGCTGCCCACCTTCGAGCAGTGCCATCTTCGGCACAAACGGAATTGCCGCAGCTGTAACCAAGACCAGAGCGATCCAGGGGGCCAGCCAGTCTACGGATGTCGTGTCCTGCATCTTCAGATATCCGCGATTCAACACGACTGCAGCAAACACGAAGGCCCCGACCATGAACCAGCGTCCCATGGCCCGCTCCAGATTGGCAACACGGGCCAGTGCCTCGTGGTTTCCCTGCACGCGGCCTGTTTCGTCCAGACTGAGCTGCGACCACTCATGACTGGTCAGCAGCACGATGATCGTCGGCAGCCCGAGCTCCACGAACATCTGCATCCCGATCAGGCTGACAAACAGGGAATACAGATCGCGCTGCTCGGTTCCCAGGCAACTCGTCAGCAGGAGCACCGACACAATCCCCGAAGCCAACTGCCACCCCCGCGCGAGCAGCAGGTAACCCACGGCGCGATTGACATCCAGTCGCTGAAGCAGAGATCGCAGGAGCGTAAACACGGGCGGTCCGATGAAGTGACGGGCCCGTCAGTTTAGCAGATCGTGTCCGATGCGAGGTCCGCTCCGACTTTCCATCTCATCGATCGATGTTTATCTTGCATCGCAAGACACCTCTTCCTCGGAAAACCGACCATGCTGATTTTCGACGCCCACCTTGATCTGGCCTGGAATGGTGTGGAATGGAATCGCAACCTGGAGCTGCCCTGTACGCAGATCCGCGATTTCGAGAAGCACTTTCCGGAGATCGTGCCGGGCGACTGCACCGTCTCGTTTCCGGAGATGCACAAGGGGCGAATCGGCCTGTGCGTCGCAACGCTGCTGCCGCGTCTGCATCGCAAGCAAAAGGAGCTGACGTTCTATCAGTCGCGCGAGGCGGCTCACGGATCAGCTCTGGGCCAGCTCGGGTACTACCGCGCTCTCGTCGCTAAGGGGGTGCTGGTCGAGATCCCCAGCAAGGCCAAGCTGCAGCAGGAGTACGACCGCTGGCAGGCGGCGATTGCTGCGAACCCGAACGCCCCCTCGAAGAACCCGCCGATCGGATTCATCCTGTCGATGGAGGGGGCTCCGCCGATTCTGACCCCATCCCAGGTCCAGCAGTGGTACGACTGGGGTCTGCGGATCGTTGGCCCCGCTCACTACGGACCCAACGAGTATTGCCACGGAACCGGCAGCGTGGGTGGGTTGAGCGCCGACGGGCGGGCACTTCTGAAAGAGATGGACCGCGTCGGCATGCTGCTCGATGCGACCCATCTGGCCGATCAGTCGTTCTGGGAAGCACTCGAGATCTACACCGGCCCCGTTCTGGCCAGCCATCACAACTGCCGCTCACTGGTTCCAGGCGATCGTCAGCTGACCGATGAGCAGATCAAGGCCCTGATCGTGCGCGGGGCCGTGATCGGAGCGGCATTCGACAACTGGATGATTGTTCCCGGCTATAAGAAGTACGTCACGCCGTCCTCCGAGGTGCCGATGTCCAAGATCGTCGACCACATCGACCACATATGCCAGCTGGCCGGAAACGCCAACCACTGCGGCATCGGGACCGACCTGGATGGCGGCTACGGTCGCGAGCAGTCGCCGGGAGACCTCGACACGATCGCTGACGTCATTCGAATGCAGGAGTCGTTCCAGCAGCGCGGCTACTCCCAGGACGATATCGAGAAGATCTTCCACCGGAACTTTGTCGAGTTCTTCCTGCGGTCGCTCAAGTAGGACCTCTGGCGGGGGGCCAACTTTTCAGCAGCAAGAGCCGCCTGGGCTGCAGCACGAACCGCTTGAGTCCCCGCTTTGCGGTGCGAGGCCCAGGCCACCGAGCTGGACCAGCGTCTGCGGCTCGATCGCGTAGAACATGCCAGAATACGGAGCCTGATGCAGCAGGCCACAGGTCGCCGCACTGACGGCCTTGCGGACGCCGCGCGAGTAAATGTTGCCTTCATCGTCCATGACCTGCTTCAACGGCCCGCGATAGACGACCGGCTGGTTCCGCTCCTGACCCGGCTCCGGCTTGCCCTTATAGGCCACGACCGTCACTGAACGAAATTCGATCCCTTCCACCGTCCGCCACGGTTCCGACTGCCGCTTGGCAATCTCCACTCCGTGGAACCCCGCATCCTCGAACGCCTGCAGGAACAGGTCCTCGCGAAACGCCCCGGAGATACAGCCGGACCACAGCTCCGGGTTCTCCTGCATGTGGCGAGGTACGTCCTGGTCAGACACGATATCGCTGATCGCCGCCCGGCCTCCGCTCTTGAGCACGCGAAAGATCTCTGCGAACAGCTGGCGGCGATCCTGCTGCCGCACCAGATTGAGGACACAGTTCGACACGACGCAGTCGACGGTGTTGCTCTCGATGAGTGGCTGGCTGCGTTTGAGCCGCTCCTCGACATTCCGGAGCGTCAACCATCCGGAAGAATCAGAGACCGGCTGCTTCGCCAGCTCCTGCTCCAGCAGGTCGAGGTCGAGCTGCAGGTCTTGAATCATGCCATAACGGAATTCCACGTTGCCGTAGCCAACCCGCTGGGCAACCTCCGGGCGGTACTTGCGAGCCAGACTGAGCATCTCCAGATTGCAATCGACGCCAATGACGCGACCACGCGGTCCGACAACCTGCGACATGATGTAACACAGCTTGCCCCCGCCGGAGCCCAGGTCGACGACGGTTTCGCCTTCGTGAACGAAACGTGTCGGGTCGCCGCACCCATAGTCGCGCTCGATGATCTCTTGCGGTATGACCGATAGAAAGTCGGTCGGGTACTCAACGGGACAGCATAGAGCTTCTTCACGCTGCTGAGCCGCAGCTGCGTAGCGGTTGTAGACCGAGTCCTCGGAGGTGGTACTGGCTGTTGCGGTGCTGGTGGACATGGTCAGTTCCTGAGGGGACGTTACGGTGTGGCTGGGGGGCATCCGTTCCGCAGAATCATAACGGATTGGAGTTCAAACCCGGCGTGAACGAGGCCCGCCGCCAGCACGTTGTCGATCTTGCATAAATCACCCAGCGAGCCCCCGACGTAAGTCGGGGGGTGCCACGCGGGAGAAGAGATCACAACCCCGTTCTCTCCCCCGAACCACTGGCGTTGTCAGGTCGCATTCGGACTGGCACGGAGGACTGACGTCCTCCGCTCGCTGAATCTGCTGCGTTGTTGCGTCGGGTGGCTGGGGTCTGAGCGAAGCGAAGCCCCCAGCGAGGCGCGCGTACGACTTGAGCCAACCGGCCATTCGCTCCGGCACCCCGCGCTCGGGCTGGGGGCTCCCGTTGGTCGACCCCAGCCACCCGTCGTGTGGGGCTAGTCACGCGGATTTCAGTGACTTCAGGTCCGTCGTGGGCTGCGCTTTGGCACTCTCACCCCCCTGCTCCTATCCCGGGGGAGACGGGAGCAGCTGACGAGAGGGGACTCCGCGCCCATGACTGCGGTCGCGGATCGGAATTCCAGCCTCAATCACACCCAGAGAAGACCTTATTCGTCGGTCACGCAGCCTTCGCTGGCGCTCTTCACGTTCTTGATGTACTTGTAGAGCGTGCCGCGCGTGTTCTTGTAGGCCGGGGCTTTCCACGCCGTTTTGCGCTGGGCCAGTTCGGCATCGCTGATGGCGATGTCGATCCGGTTCTTCTCGGCATCGATCGTGATGACGTCGCCGTTCTTCGCCAGCGCGATCGGGCCGCCGTCCTGGGCTTCGGGAGTCACGTGGCCGACGATGAAGCCGTGTGAGCCGCCCGAGAAGCGACCGTCGGTAATCAGGGCCACCTTGTCGCCCAGACCCGCCCCCATGATGGCCGAGGTCGGGGTCAGCATTTCGGGCATCCCCGGTCCGCCCTTGGGACCTTCGTAGCGGATGACGATCACTTCGCCGCCCTTGATCTCCTTACGCTCCAGACCGCGGAGCATCTCTTCTTCGCTGTCATAGCACAGGGCTGGGCCCTTGAAGACCAGGCCTTCCTTGCCGGTGATCTTGGCCACTGCTCCTTCGGGGCTGAAGTTTCCGCGCATGATCCGGATGTGGCCGGTTTCCTTGATGGGGTTCTCCAGCGGGCGAACGACGTCCTGACCGGGAGTCAGGCCCGGCAGATCGGCGAGGTTCTCAGCCAGCGTCTTGCCCGTGACGGTCAGGCAGCTGCCGTCGATGAGCCCCTTCTCCAGCAGGTACTTGAGCACTGCGGGAGTGCCGCCGACCTTGTGCAGGTCTTCCTGCACGTACTTTCCGCTCGGCTTCAAGTCGGCCAAGAACGGGATCCGGTCGCTGACCTTCTGGAAGTCATCGATCGTCAGGTCGACGCCCACAGCCCGGGCCATCGCGATCAGGTGCAGCACGGCATTCGTCGAACCACCGACGACCATGATCAGGACCATCGCGTTCTCAAACGCAGCCCGCGTCATGATGTCACGGGGCTTGATGTCCCGTTCGAGCAGCACGCGGATCGCCTTGCCAGCTGCGATGCACTCGGCCCGCTTGGCAGGGTCTTCGGCGGGGATCGAGGAGCTGTAAGGCAGGCTCATCCCCATCGCTTCGATGGCGCTGGCCATCGTGTTGGCGGTGTACATTCCGCCGCAGGCCCCCGCACCCGGGCAGGACTTCTGCACGACCTTCTTACGCAGATCTTCGTTGATCTTGCCGCCGATATACTCGCCGTATGACTGGAAGGCTGACACGATGTCGAGCTTCTCGCCCTTCTCGCCACAGCCGGGCTTGATCGTCCCTCCGTAGATCATCAGGGCGGGCCGGTTGAGGCGACCCATCGCCATCAGGCAGCCGGGCATGTTCTTGTCGCAGCCGGGGATCGTGATCAGCCCGTCGTACCACTGGGCTCCCATCACCGTCTCGATGCTGTCAGCGATGATCTCGCGCGACTGCAGGGAGTACGACATCCCGTCGGTTCCCATCGAGATCCCGTCGCTGACGCCGATCGTGTTAAACCGCAGTCCGACGAGGTCCGCTGCCGAGACCCCTTCCTTGGCGTATCCCGCCAGGTCGAGCAGGTGCATGTTGCAGGGATTTCCCTCGTACCAGACGCTGGCGATGCCGACCTGGGCGCGGTTCATATCCGCTTCGCTCATGCCGGTGGCATAGAGCATCGCCTGCGAGGCCCCCTGGGACTTGGGCTGGGTGATCTGCGAAGAGTACTTGTTGAGCATGGCAGCTGCGTTCGACAATGGTCACACGGACCGCCCGCCAGAGCACCCCCAGCGCAGCCGTCCAAGATCAAGATGATAATCAGATGAGGTGGCTGGGGTCGAATGTGTCGCCGCCAATGAGGACGACTGATGATTCGCATACGATCGGGGGAGCATGGGGAGAGTCTTATCACTTCCCATCGAGATCGCTCTGAGACGGCGCGGGCTCGGGAACTTCATCACTCGTCCAGAGGAACGGGTGCTGAGTGGCCGGGCTTTCCGCGTTCGAGGCAGCGGCCTCCAAGGCCGTCAACAGCTCAGCGGACGTGATTCGCAGATTCCGATCGGTATCGGCTGCTCCGCCAAATGCGAGATCGAGCTGAGTCCCGAACCAGCCGCGTCGACCGTCCGGCATGATCGCCGCAGATCGTTCCCCTTCGGCAGAAGCTCCGATGACCTTCAGGGTCTGCAGCTTCACCGAGCCGAGTAACTTGGGCAGGTCGACTTTGGGGGTCTCGGAGGCTTGCTCCTGATGGACCAGATCCAGCAGCAGAATCTTGTCTTCCGCCGGGCAGCGTTCCAGGGCATCAATCAGGCTTTCCAGTGGGATCGCAGTGGTGGCTGTCTCGGACCAGCGAAAGTCCCGAAACGCGATGTAGGCCTTGCCATCGGCTCCCAGGACTCCCTGTCCGATCACTGTCACGATGAGCTGCATCGACTGAGTGACTTGCGGCAGGAACTTTTGAAACTCGTCGCGGAATCCGGCGGCATCGCGATCAACCAGCAGCACGTTCCAGGCGGGATCGACCGCGTATCGCTGCGAGAGCGTACGGTGCAGCGACTCGGCGTCGGGTACGGCGTACGGCAGGTTCGGCACAGCTTTGTGCTCGAAGTTTCCGTTTCCGATCACCAGCGACCAGCGATCGTGCTTGATCGCGCGGGTCGCATCGATCGACTTGGCCATGCGGTCGCCGGATTGCGTCGTATGGAAGGTAACCTGAACCCGATCTGACTGAGCACGCAGATCGGCGACTTGAGCCGGAGACTGCTCCAATCGAATGTCGGTCTCGGGAGTGATCGTCAGCAGAACCTCGTTCCCGGTATCGGATCGAATCAGACAGGTGCCATCGGCCCGATTCTCCAGGAACACCCCTTGCTCTGTGCCGTCGCCGCGTGTCACCGTCAGTGACCGGACCGTCTCATCGGCGACAATCGCCAGACGATCCCCTTTGACCAGGTCCTTGACCAGCAGAGTCTGGCCATCTGCAAACTGAAGGGTGACATCTTCGGCCAGTGTGAACTTGCGGTTGCCGGGCTTTCCGATCGTGTCGGTCACCACGAGCGACTTTCCGTCCGCCTCAACAGCATCCAGATACCCCGCGATCTCCACCGGTCGCAGCAGTCGCAGCTGAGATACCAGGTGCCCCTGCTGTCCTGTTGGATCGAGCAGGTGCGTCACCTCAACCCGGTCTCCGACGCGGGCCTGGTCCAGCTTACTGATCTCGCCGTTGAGCTTCACGACGGTCCGCGCAGGCACGTACATCGGGACTTCATCGCGCAGTCGCCCAGACTCGACCGAGATCGTCAAGCGTCCTGCGGCGGCGTTCACCTGGGTAATCGCGCCCGATTGGCTCAGCGGGCGGGACACGACAAACACCGGTTCCTCGCCGGACTGCGCGGGCGGGCGAACTTCGATCCAGTCTCCGGGCTGAATTTCGCGGGCCATGATGAAACGTTCCGCCTCGCCCAACTGCATTAACCGCACCTTCGGCTTTGTGGGCAGCGGAACTTCTTCGGGCACTCCCGACAATTGATCTTCGAGTTCGAGGACCCCGCGCGTCAGATCGGCACTGCGGACAATCCCATGCCGGGAGACCTCCTGCTTTTCCGGAATCGGTGGCTCGGTCGGGATCAGCAGTATCGCCAGAGAGGCCAGGACCGACACCGCGAACATGGCGATCACCCAGCTGCGCGGGCGCTGTGACGTGGCCTCGGGCGTGGCGGATTCGTTCGTGGAAGGATCGCGGTCAGTCCCTCTTGACTCGTCGCCCAGAGCGGCCAGGACTTCGTCCGCAGTCTGGAAGCGATCCTTGGGGTTTTTCTCCGTCAGTTTCTCGATCACGGTCGCGAGATCAGGCGGGACTCCCTCCAGCACGTTGGCAATCGGTGGCAGACGCCGATCTGCAGCAGCGTGCCACATCATCCACGTGGCGTCCGCCTGCGGTCCTTCGGCATTCAATCCGGGGAACAGTTCATGAAACATCGACCCGCACATCAGCTCGTAACAGCTGAACCCCAACGAGTAGAGATCGCTGGAAGGACCGACCTGGCTGATCTCACCGGAAAGAGCCTCCGGGGCCATATACTTCGCGGTGCCGCGGCTGACGCTGCCATCGGTCCGAGCCAGCCGCCGTGCGATTCCAAAGTCGCCGACCTTGACTCGCTTGCGCTGGTCGACCATCAGGTTGCGCGGGCTGATGTCTCCATGAATGATGCCGCGGCTGTGGAGGTACTTGAGGGCCTTGAGCGCGTGAATCAAGGTCGTCCGCAACGCCCGCAAGTCCATCGGTCGACCGGACAGACGATCCCGCAAGCTGGCCTGCATCAGCTCCAGTACGAGCCAGCCCTTACTGCGCACGATGTCGTAGATCGTGACGATATGAGGATGCTGCACCGACGCCAGCAGTTGGGCTTCGGCCCAGTAACGGTCGAGAAACTTGGGCTCGGCCAGCCACTGCGGATGCATCTGACGGATCGCGACTTCGCGATTCAGTTCAGTATCGCGCGCACGGTAGACCGTGGCAAAGTCGCCCGACCCGAGCGACTCCAACAGCTCATAGCGGGACTCAGAATCCACGAGCACACGCCTCGATGAGGAAAGAGGACGTGGAGATTGTACGGGATCGCCTGCAAATTGTGGCGTCAGCGAGGAGCGGTCAGCGATCAGCCAGCAACGGATTCCCGACGTGCAGTCGGGTGCCGGGGTCAGTCACCCATTCAGCCGGGACTCAGGACTCAGCCGATTCTGTGCGGGAAGTTTCCCGACGGCCTGCTCCCTCGCGCTCCAGGAAGTGCGGCCCGCGAAGCAGTTCCTCGGTCGAGTGCTCGAACCGGAGGATGCGGTCGCCCAGGTACTCGACCCGCCGGGTGACTTCGTGAGACGACTGCTGCAGACCACCCGAGATCAAAGTCGTGACACCCAGGAACAGCAGCATCTGGCCAATCGTGCAGATCAGCCAGCCCGTTGGGGCATACTGCGGAGACTTTCCAAACCAGCCCCACAGCACCAGCGTCGTGCCGACCGTAATCAGTCCGACACCCAGATAGGCCAGAACCTGCCCCCAGATCGACTCGGATCGACCGGGCTTGCGGGCGTCCTGAGACAGGAATGTCTGCAGGTCAAAGTGCGGGCGTCCCGATGCTTCGTGAGGCGGATCGAGGCGGCGGTGGACGACGCGTGTGGCCTGTGCGACCGGTTCCGGAGCCTGTGCTTCCTGGCGATGCGGGGCCACCGACTCAGCGGCTGCGACCGGGACCTTTGGAGTCACAGTCTGCATCGGAATCACAGCTGCGACTGGCTCGGAAGCGATCTGCTCGGCGGCGAGATTCGCCTCCGGGGCCTCATCGTCTCCCGCCACTGCCGAGAAGTGCGGACGCCGCGGCGGCACTGGCGGGGGCGGAGGAGCAGTTGGCTGGGTCAGATTGTGCGGAGCATCGACGCGCCAGGTCGTACGGGGCTTGGGCGTCGGACGTTCCGGCTTGCCGCGTTCGGGACGATCCCGACGGGAAGCCGCGTCGGAACTCGCTTCTACAGGGGGAGCGGTACTGCTCGCGGCGATGGAAGGAGCGATCTCGGACGGGGCTGGCTGTTCCTCGGCGAATGCTGGCGTCCCGGCGACGGGAGCGGCACCTTCATGCACATCCAGCAGGTCGTTCTTGGACCAGCGTTCCAGCAGCTCGCGGGCGCTGCGCGTATCTGGGTGCAGTGAGGGAGCGTAGACCCTCTGAATTTCGGTGCCGCAGGCAGTACAATTCAGCGATTGGCCGTTGGGCGCAATCTCAGCGGCAACTTCAGTATGACAGCGTGGACACCACATCCGTGTGTTCCCCCCTTGGAACCGGCCCGCCATCGTCCCGATGGCGCATTTCCTTGGCCAGACCTATGTTCCCGCAAGTCAGCCTGCGACGCAAGGCGAGTTGGTTGTTTGGATTTGCTAAGTTCCCGTTAGCCGTCGGGCTCGCCCGACGTGTCTCCGCAGATTTCGCAGATTTCCCGGCCGCTCAATGATCGGCCTGCCAACACTCCGAGAGCGGGGAATCGAACCACGAATTTCCCGCTTCGTCATTCCGCCACTGTTCCTTGAGACTCCAGATGGTGCCGCAACAGGTCGCTGGCCACTTTTGCCGTGCGACTCTGGTGGATAGCTGGGTTCCCGGAGAGCAGGACCTTCTCGGTGACCTGCACCGTGGGACCAGCCAGCACGACAAAAGCCTCCACCGGAGCTGCGTTGAGCGTGCGCGGCAGCGGAGGAAACGGCGAGACGGCCAACGCATAGTCTGCACCGGTCTTTTCACGGACGGTCCGCGCCGCAGCTTGAGTCAGCGACTCCAGCTGACTCATCTCCCAGCGGGACGCGGGCCAGACCTCTCCGCTGAGGAAACAGGCTGAACCGGTCTCGAACCAGCGCTGAGCGAGTTTGCCCGCAGTTCCGGTCTCCACTGTGGCGATCGTCTGGCCACGGGCTTCGAGGTCGCGTGCGACGACGTCTTCGATCTCCTCGTCCTCGACGCCATAGACGAACTTGCCCAGGCGTTCGCGGATCAGTTCCTCGGTGGCCAGGATCTTGGCTTGGCACTCCATCGGGGTCTGGCCGTGGGCGATGATTCGCAGTGTGATCGTCGCTTCGTGGGCAGTGATGCCGACTTCCGGGTCGCGGTCACGTGCGGTCAGGTCCCCCAGCAGCTCCTCGGCCTGAGACTCTCCGCACCCGAAGCAGTTGATGCGGGCCTTCAGGATTACCCGGTCGCGGCCTGGCAGGCGGGGCACGATCTCGTGCCGGAACATCCGGTACATCTCACTGGGCACTCCCGGCATCGCTCCAATCAGGCACGGTCCGCGACCAGCTCGCGGGATGCTCATCCAGACACCGGGAGCTGTCCCGACCGGGTTGGGCAGCGGGGTCCCGCTCTGGGGGAAGTAGGCCTGAATCCGGTTCCGCTCCGGCATCGGACGACCGCGGTTGCGGAAGTAGGTCTCGATCAGCTCCAGCGACTCCGGGTCGAGGACCAGTTCCTCACCCACGAGCTGCGAGAGGGCATCGCGGGTCAGATCATCCAGCGTCGGCCCCAGCCCTCCGGTGATCAGCACCAGATCGGCCCGCTCGACAGCCAGCTGGAGCGCCGCGACGTTGATCGCCAGATCGTCAGTGATCGTCGTATGCCAGCCAGTCACAATCCCCAGATCGGACAGCTCGGTACTGAGCCACTGGGAATTGGTGTTGAGCTTGGCACCGGATGTGAGTTCGGCACCGACCGCGATGATTTCAGCAAGGTGAGGCATACGCGGATTCTAGCGAGCCGAGCGATCAGCCCCCATGCAAAGGCATCATCCCAACTGCAAGCCAAACCACCACGATCATCGCCAAGGGAAATCCGATGTAAGTCAAACAGTACTTCCACGCCGAGAATCCGGGAAACTGGCTGGCGTCATACAGATACAAGATCGCAAAAAAGGCCAGGAGGCCGTTGATGCCAGGGCCAAGGAAAAATGCGATCGCGATGGCTCCCCAGCTGTGATCCAGCCACGCCCAGCCGAGCGCAATCAGATTCAATAGTGTCAGCCCTGCCATGAAAATGACGCGGATCTCTTTCCCACCGGCGGTTCCTGGCTGATGGGCTTCTTGTCCGAATCCATAGAGGGCTCCATACTGTTCGTTGATTTACTTCTTCCATTCCAGCTTCCACACCTCGCTGCTCAGTGGCTGGGCATGCCCGCCCGCGAGCCACAGGGTGTCCTGCCACACGAATACCGAATGCTCGTGCCGTTCCTTCCAGCTGGTCGGCGTCTTCAGCTCGGTCCAGGTCTTACCATCCGAAGTCGACCAGACGTCGTTCCAGTTCTTGTAGGGATTGTTCGACCACCCGCCCAGCACCCACATCCGGTCGCGGCAGGTGGCTGCACTGAACCACAACCGAGGTGACCACGGAGCCTTGTCGGTCACCTGCTCCCAGTGCTCGCCGTCTTCCGTCACCCACACATCGTTCGTTGCGTGGTACTCCGGAACATAGTTCCCGCCGCCCATGACATACAGCTTGTTCTCCAGAACCGCAGCCTGATGATAAGCCCGCGGCGACCAACCGGCCTGCTCGGTGTGGCAGGTCCAGGTCTTTCCATCGTCCGACGACCAGACGTCGTTTTTCAAACTCTTCGCATCACCGAAGTAGTAGTTCTCCGTCCCGCCCAGAATCCACATGCGACCCCGGAATTCGACGAGGGCAGCTGCCAGCCTTGGAGACCAGCCCGCTTTCGCGGTTGTTTGCTCCCAGTTCATTCCGTCTTTCGAAGACCAGACCTCATTGCTGGCTGAGTGTCCCGGCAGCCGTCCGTTGTACCAGCCCCCCATCAGCCACATCTGATCCCGGAACGTGACCGTCATCGGCAGATCACTGTGCTTCCAGGGAGCTTCGGCAGTGACCTTGTTCCAGGTGATCCCGTCTGCGGAATTCCACACATCGCGCGGCGGGGCCTGATATGAGTCGAACCAGCCGCCGAAGATCCACAGTTTGTTATCGAAGACCACTTCGCCCTGCGAGTCACGAGGCTGCCACCCGGCGTTCGGAGTCACCCGCACCCAATCGACTGCGGGCTCTGTCGCACAGGCGACCACGTGGCACAGAACCAGACAGAGCGAGGTCAGAGAGATTCTGGAGAACACGACTCGCTCCTTCGTTGGGTGGAGATTTGCGAGGCAGAGGATCGCTCTTTCGCGGAGCGAAAGGCGACTATCCCTTCGGAACCTGATCCAGGGTCTCGAACACCGCCTTCATCAGCAGCGGCCAGGCGACCGTCGCATCGGCATAGACCTCGGCGAACCGACCTCCCTCTTTGGGAGACAGGAATTTGCCCCAGCTGACCCCTTCAATATAGGTACACCCGGACAGCCCGCCCCAGTGGACCGGCTCGGGACAGATGCGGATGCCGTACTTGAACCGCGGAGACTGAAAATCGCTGCCAACGCGGAGGTTGGTCATGTCGTAGAACGGGGCGACCTGCTGGGCCCAGTTACGGGGCACTCCGCCGCCGATCGTGAAGATCCCCAGCTCCTGCCCCGTACCGATCAGCCGCGCGTACTCGAGCAGGTCGAGGAACGGGTTGAACAGCGGCGGGATCTGGAACAGCTGGTCGGGAGTCATCTTCGCGGGGTCGAGCCCCTGTTCATCGCACCATTTGCGCATGGCCCACGTCGCGACATCAAGGCCGACTTCGCTGTCCGTGAACGCCGGGATGAAGACTGGGACATCCTTCTCGTAGGCACTTCGCAGAATGCCGACGCCGAGGTTCTCCTCATGCAGCTTCTTCCCCAGCGCCCGGCAGATGCGGGCCGAGGACCAGCCCCCTTCGGGGACCGGGTTGTCGTTCATCGTCTTGCGGACCAGCACCTCAACCTCATTGAGGTTGGCCTCCATCTCCAGTGTGTCATAGATCCGGTTGTAGCCCAGCTGGTACAGCTTCTCGTCACTCTTCGACGGGTCATGACGAAAGTGCGTCAGACCGATCGACTCGGTCAGCCCGTGTGCGATCAAGGCCCCCGTTGAGACGACGGCATCGACCAGCCCGCGGTCGATCATGTCGCAGATCATCTTCCCCTGCTTGGCAACGGTCATCGCCCCGGACAGAGTCAGCAACACGTTGACCGGGTTGTCCGGGTGAAACATCTCCATCAGAACATCGTACGCCTCGCCCAGCTGGCGCCCGGAGAAGGCTGTATCGCCCATCGCCTTGAGCAGGTCGGCAAAGGTGTTGATCTTGCCCAGATCGAGGCTATGGAGGGGCCGCAGACCGTCATCGCGGCCATCGCGCATCGCCCGTCCATTGTGACGCATTGCCATGAGGGAGGTTTTGGTTGAGGGTTGAGGGTTCAGGGTTCAGGGGGAGGTCAGTCTTGAAAGTCGTGCGGACACTCAGAGGAGAACTCGCATTGACTATGTTTGACGCAGTGCCTCAATAATCATCGCCGTGTCGCCATGATGATTGGGATTCCGGAATCCTGCAATCATTCGACGCCAATCGTGATTGAGCTGGTCATAAACCGTCAGGCCAAACAGAAAGTCCGTGGGAATCGAGTACAGTTGGAAACCGCGAGCCTCTTGCTCATCCAAGATCAATTGAGACGCAGCCTGTTCGGCAGCGGCCCAATCGCCTGCCAGCTGAGCGAGAATCATCGCTCCCAGAGTGAAGTAGGGAAACTCCGCGTCGCCGACGGATCTCAGCAATACCCGTGTGTCCTGGATGGCCTCTCTCAAAGTTCCGAGCGTTCTTTTCTGAATTGAGCCGTAGAAATCGAACTGATCGATGACCAAGTCTCGCGCGAGATAATTGGCTGGCCGGACATTGTCCACGTCGTGACCTCGATGAACGAGCATCAATGCGACAGCACTGGTGAATCTCCGGAACGCTAAGAACCGTTGAACCTTGTCGCCCCAACGGGCGGCGACACCCCAGCCGGTCATCCCGATCACCTCGCGCAGATCGAAGCTGAGCTCAGTCGGAATGCTACCGGTGCCCTGAATCTCGGACCAGAGCCGGACGTAATCGTCGTAACCGGGGTCAACTGGCGCAAAGGCGACGATGTCATCTCGCGACACACAGCTCCGAGACTGTTGGAACAGTTCTTCGATGGACTCCGGGACGGACGTGTCATGCTTTCGCTGGCGATCCATGACACTTTCCCGATCCTAGTGCTCCGCTTCGTCCGCGCTCGGCTCCGGCAGCCAGAAGCTGGCGATCAGGCCGACCAGATAGACCAGGCCTGCGGTCATTGCTGCAGCGTAAGCAATGCGGCTGGGCGGACTGGCCAGTCCCCAGGCCTCGGCATTCATCGTGACTCGCGGCAGGAAGAACTGCAGCGTCAACGCGTTGGCAGCTGTGCCGATCATGCGACCGCCGACGTTGGCGGCAAAGCTCTCACCGGTCCCTCGCAAGTGCATTGGGTAAACGCGCGGCAGGTAGTTGCCCCAGAAGCTGAACTGCGCGACGGTCAGGAATCCCGTGACAAAGATACCGATCTTCATCAGGGTCATATTGTCGGTGCCGAGTGCATCCAGAATCCCCTGCGGAGTCTTCCCAGCTGCGGGGAACAGGAACACCAGTGGAATCAGCAGCACGCCCGGGATCTGGAAGATTCGCAGCAGCCATTGCCGACTGACCATTCGGACCGCCAGGAAGGCCAGCACAAAGCGACCAAAGAGCCCGCCCAGTTCCTGCCACAGCTGGACTGTTCCGACGGTGGCCTGCTGCTTGTCGACCAGTTCTTTGATCTGCTTGCCGAGGGCGACCTTCGCGGGATCGTCCTTGGGCAGCTTGGCCATCGAGTCCATCTGATCCCGCATCTTGGCCAGAGGGGCGAACTGCTTATCCAGACCAGGAACAATCTGCGGCACGAGCTGGATCGCTCCGAACGCAGCTCCGTAGCCGCAGGCGAACAACAGCGCGGTGACGATCGTGGTCTTGGCCAATCCTCCCTTGAAGATATCGCCGATCGAGGCCCGCTTCAGAGTGCCCGCTTCCCGCTTCTGCTGCCAGACGGGAGACTCCGGCAGGAACGGGCGAATGATGATCAGTGGCAGAGCTGGCAACACACCAGAGATCAAGGTGTACCGCCACGCGGCGTGGGCCCCGAAGATCGGCGGCAGCGATTCGCTGTGCTTCACGCACAGCTGATAGACGATCGTGACGAGCAGACCGCCGATCGAAGAGAACGCCTGCGTATAGCCCAGGACCTGCTCCTTCCGCTTCGGGTCCGGGAACAGCTCGGCCAGCCAGGCCACAGCTGCGACGAACTCGACGCAGACACCGATGAAGGTCGTACAGCGGAAGAACAGCAGCATCGGTGCTGACGTCGCGAATCCGGACGCAGCTGCGGAAAACGCGTAGAGCAGAATACTCCAGGTCAACACACGGCGACGGCCCAGGCGGTCGGTGAGCCAGCCGCCCATCAGGCCGAAGGTTCCACCACACAGGGCACTGCCCCACATGATGTAGGTGATCCAGCTGTTGATCTGGTCGAACCCGGTCTTGCTGGCCGGATTGACCTTGAGCAGTTCGGCGAGCGCCGGTCGGGCGATCAGCGGAAAGACCAGCAGCTCGTAGATGTCGAACGCGAATCCCAGCGCGGCGATGGCGCAGATCAGCCACTGCACCCGCGTCAGACCGCCCCCAGTTGATGAGGTCTCATTCATGCTGCCAGCTCCCAGTTGTCGAATTCGGCGCCGATCCGCTCAAGAGCCGACCGACCTCGTCCCATCAGAGTCAATCAATCTGACGAGTGTCCGGAGAGTGTAGCGCAGGCTGTGGCCACCTGCAATTTGGGCGTGTTTCACGATCGACCGCTACCCCATCCGCTGTCGCAGCTCCAACTCCTGCAAGCTCTCGATCGTATCCGCTTCAAAGGCCGACTTGTCGCTGCGGATCATCGCGATCTTGGGGTCGCGGAGGCTTAACTCCTTGGTGACTTGATCGCGGGCGAGGCCTTCGAACTTCACCGTGACCACGATCGACGGTCGCAGCTCGATCCCGGGACGCGCCCCGCTGGAGCTGGGGCGCTCGATCCGTTTGCCGGTCATTAGGCCCTCGCGCTGGATTTCTCCCTGGATCTCGGCATCGCGGACACGATCGAGCCCCGCGACATCGCCCACGACCTTCCAGCCTCCGTCCGAAGTGCGAGCTGCGATGACATACGATCCGAACAGCCCCGCGTTCTCTTTACTCGTGACGGCAAACGTCGCCCCGACCAGAGCCAAGTCGAGCGTGATCTCCGGCTTGCGCTTCCGCCACTTGGGGTCGCGAGTCGCAATCAGATAAGCCCCGTCGAGATCTTTGGTGATGATCCCTTCGTAGCCTTGGGCTCGGAAGTGATGGAACAGGCGATTCACATCGTCTTTCGATTGAGCCAGCTGGCCTTCGCTGATCGACAAGGGCACCGGCAGCGGCATCGCAGTCAGTGGTTGCAGGAGCCGTGTCAGCCACTCGCGGCGCTGGGCGAGTGGCAGGCCCGTCAGATCTCGTTCGTCCTGGAACAGAATGTCGAACGCTGCAAACTTCATGTTCACAGGAATCGTCGGCTGCCCCTGCAGAGCGGCGTAGACCTCATACACGGTGGCCGGTCGTACCCGGTCCATATCGAGCACCGTGCCATACAGCTCCCCGTCGAGAATGACGGAGCGGGGCGGGATCGTGCGGATCGTTCGATCGAGTCCCGGAACCAGTTCCAGCCAGTCGCCTCGATTGCGGGTATAGGCTCCGCACAGAACCGAGCCCGTGGCATCGGTCGACTTGTGCAGCATCAGCCGGATGCCATCGTACTTGCGTTCAACCCAGACCGGGAATCTCTGAATCTCGTCGGTGGTGCCACTGGCCAGCGTGGGACGCACGGGGGACAGCGGTCGCAGCTGGATCTTTCGCAGGCCCGCAGCACCTTCGGTTTCCAGCACATGCACGGTGTTGAACAGGTCCGTCAGCGCCATGGCGTGCGCGACTTGGTCCTCGGGGACCTGGAACTTCTGAGCGACGACGCGAGCCAACACCGGTCCCTGATAGTCGAACCCGAAACCAGCCTTCCGCAGGATCAGCTTGGCGAGGACATACGCCTCCAGCTTCCCGCAGCGGGCCAGCAGCGAACGCAGCAGTTGGAACTTGCGAGTCTGTTTCTCCTCAGGCAAGTACTTGAGTGTGCGCAGCACCTCAACCGCCGTCAGTGGATTCGCTGGTTGCAGCGTCGGACGGTTCTCCGCGAACAGAATGGCCACGTCGCCGACTTGAGTGAGCCGATCCAGCAGCTCATTCCGCGTCCGCATCTCGACCGACAGCAGTACCCGCATCAAGCTGTCGCGCCGCAGTCCGCTCTTTTTGCCAAGCGTCGGATCGCCGAGCACACAGCCGACCTTCTCCACCAGCCCGATCCCGCACTCTTTGGCGAAGAATGACTCTACCAGTGCCTCGCGCTGAGCCGCATCGAGCGGCTCGGGGGCCTTGAGTCCGAACAGCTGGGCGACTCGCGATGAGCTGAGCCCAGCCAGCGGCAGGAACAGGCCGCGACAGAGGCTGTAAAACGAGATGGAGTTCAGGGCATCCGCGGGCACTTCAGCATGCCCAGCTTCGATCGCCATCCGCTGAATCACGAATTGCAGATGCAGCGGCAGCCGCAGCGTCTGATCAAGATACTCATCATCGACCCGCCGATTGCCGATCGAACGCAGGCAGTCGCTGAGATTCTCCGCCTGCCCGAGCCAGGACTGGACATCTTGAACGGAAACGATGTGCATCGCAGCGGCCTCTGGGAGAAAATCGCGGACTGTCGATAGAGTATATTCATCAATCCTGGCTCATGTTACCATGGAGTTCCCGGCTGTCTGATCCTGTTCACCGCACAGGTCCTGGTCTGATGCATTTGCGAATTGCCTTCGGAATCATCCTGGTCGCTCTCTGCTCGTCGCTGGTCGCGGCAGCGGATGATGGGGTCGCGTTTTTCGAGTCGAAGATCCGTCCGGTGCTGGTCAAGCACTGCTACGAGTGCCACTCCTCCGAAGCGGGCGAGTTGAAGGGCAGCTTGTCTCTGGAGAACGCCGCGTCCGTCTTAAAAGGAGGCGATTCCGGAGCTGTCCTGGTCGCGGGGAAGCCGACCGAGAGCTTGATCGTTGAAGCCCTGAAGTACGACGGGCTGGAGATGCCTCCCTCGGGGAAGCTTCCGGATGACGTGATCCGCGACTTCGAGAAGTGGATTGAAATGGGAGCCCCCGACCCGCGCTCCGGCGATGTCGCAAAGGTCCACGCAAAAGCGGCCATCGATGTCGAAGCGGGTCGGAAGTTCTGGGCGTTTCTACCCCCGGTGAAGGCACCGCTGCCGACGGTGAAGAACACCAGCTGGCCCGCCCACTGGATCGATCAGTTCATTCTGGCGGAGCAGGAGGCAGTCGGCCTGAGTCCCTCGCCCGAGGTCGATCGCTCGCGGCTGATTCGGCGGCTGACTCTGGCATTGACCGGCCTGCCACCGACGGAAGATGAGGTCCTGGCCTTTGTCAGTGATCCCGATCCACAAGCTGTCGCCAAGGTGGTCGACCGCCTGATCACGACGCGGGCCTATGCCGAGACCTGGGCCCGCCACTGGCTGGATGTGGCCCGTTATGCCGACTCGAACGGCGGCGACTTCAATGCCACGTTTCATGATGCTTGGCGTTACCGCAACTACGTGATCGAGGCTTACGCGAGCGACATGCCGTTCGACCAGTTCGTCCGCGAACAGCTTGCCGGAGATCTGCTGCCGAGTGATCGCGACGAGGACGCAACCCGCCAGCTGATTGCGACCGGGTTTCTGGTCATCGGTCCCAAGATGCTCAGCGAGCGCGACAAGCTGAAACTCACGATGGATGTGATCGACGAGCAGGTCGACACCGTCGGCAAAGCTCTGCTGGGGATGACGATGGGCTGTGCCCGCTGTCATGACCACAAATTCGATCCGATCCCGACCGCCGACTACTACGCACTGGCGGGGATCTTTCGCAGCACTGAGTGCATGGACGGCGAGATCCAGAAGTATGTCTCCGATTTTGTCCGCCGCCCGCTGCCGATCGCTCCCGAGCACGCAGCTGCTCTCGACAAATACAACAGCGAGAAGAAGGCCCTCGACAAACAGCTGAAAGATGCGAAGGAGTCGCTGAAGAAGGCCGAAGCCGAACTCAAGTCAGCTATGACCTCGGGCTCCTCGATCGTCGTGGACGACAAGGAGGCCACGAAAGTCGGCGAGTGGAAAGCATCGGTTTACTCGAAGCCATTCGTGGGAGAAGGCTACGTCCACGATGACCAGAAGGACAAAGGGGCCAAGTCGATTCGGTACGTCCCCAAGCTCCCCAAGTCGGGGATGTATGAAGTTCGGTTGGCCTACACAGCTGTTAGCGGCCGCGCGAGTAACGCTCCTGTCACGATTCAGCACGCGGACGGAAAGGTCGAGCTGCTGGTCGATCAGCGGAAGGCTCCGATGATCGACGGGCAGTATCACCCGCTCGGTCAGTTCCGCTTCACGACCGATATGGAGTCGTTCGTCGAGATTGGTACGAAGGACACGGATGGTCATGTGATCGCCGATGCCGTGGCGTTCGTGCCACTGGAGCCAGCGACCGAGACCGCCACGGTCGACACGTCGAATTTGGAAGCTGCGGTCAAAGCCGCCCAGGACGCTGTCAAAAAGCTCGAGGACGACAAGAAGACTCTCGAAAAGACCGCTCCTCCGCCCGCTCCGATGGCGATGGCCATAAGGGAAGCCAAGGCGGCAGAGGATTGCCAGATCTGTATCCGTGGTGAGCCCCGCCAGCTGGGCCCGCAGGTTCCGCGCGGGTTCCTGCAGGTCGCCATGACGGGCGAGCGTCCGGAGCTGCCGAAGACCAACAGCGGGCGGCGCGAACTGGCTGAGTGGATCGCCAGCGACAAAAACCCGCTGACCGCCCGCGTCTACGTGAACCGCATCTGGCAGAAGCTGATGGGCGAAGGGCTGGTGCGATCACTCGATAACTTCGGAGAGCTGGGCGAACGGCCCACGCATCCCGCCTTGCTGGATCGGCTGACCGTGGAGTTCATCGAGCATGGCTGGTCGACACGCTGGCTGGTGCGGCAGATTGTTCTCTCGCGGACCTTTGCCCAGGACTCACGCGATCGCCCCGAAGCATTCCTCATCGATCCCGAGAATCGCAAGCTGTGGCGCGGCAACCGGCGGCGTCTCTCCGCCGAACAGCTGCGGGATTCACTGCTCGTCGTCAGCGGACAGCTGCAGCCCAGCGAGGCCGGTTCGCCCGTGGCGGGGATGGGGCAACTCGTGGTCGAGAACAACAACAGTTCGAATTCCGCCAAACAGTTCGAAGCCCCAGTGCGAACACTGTATCTGCCCGTGATCCGCAATGAGGTCTCACCACTGCTGACTGTCTTCGACTTTGCCGATCCCGACTTTGTGGTGGGGCGGCGTGAGACAACGACGGTGCCGGCTCAGTCGTTGATCCTGCTCAATAACCCGTTCCTGGCTGAGTCGGCCCAGCGGACCACCGACCGGATGTTCCGCGAGGCCAGCCCTTCGGATGACCAGCGAATCGACTGGGCCGCGATGCAGCTGTGGAGTCGCCCGGTGACGGTGGATGAGCGAGCGAAGATTGTCGAGTATCTGACTCGCGAGCGATCTGTGGGAGCGGATGAACCGGCCCAGAAAAAGGCCTGGACCCGCACGGTCCACGCGATGCTGGCCTCGACCGGGTTCCTGTTTGTGGATTGAGGATGTGATGCATAGCAGCTCGGATTCACGACAGACGGAGAAGGTTATTGAGGAAAGTCGCGATCGATTTCGTTCGTGTCACTCTCCGGTCACACACCCTCACCCCCAGCCCCTCTCCCGGGGGGAGAGGGGAGCCATATGCCTATCCGGTCTCTCTCTGGCCCTAGGCCCTAGGCCCTCGCCACTCGGCCTCCTCTCCGTGCCTCCGTGCCTCCGTGGTTTAGTAATCCTCCTGCTCCTCGTCTCGACCGCTGCCGCCGACCCCATCGACTTTGATCGTCAAGTCGCCCCGCTGCTCGCGACGCGGTGTCTTGAGTGTCACGATGGGACAGACCCCAAGGGGAAACTCGACCTGAGTGAGCACGCGCTGCTGACAAAGGGGGGCGAGTCCGGGCCGGTACTGATCGACAACAAGCTCGATGACAGTCCGCTCTGGCAGCGCGTTCGCGATGACGAGATGCCGCCCAAGCATCCGCTGTCTGCGGAAGACAAAGCGGTCCTCAAAGCGTGGATCGAGCAGGGGGCGAAGTGGGGTAGTGGCCCGATCGATCCATATCGGTTCTCGTCGGATCGCCGGGCGGGGTACGACTGGTGGTCGCTCAAGTCGTTGCCGCGAACTCCGCCTCCTGCTGTGCCCGCCGAGTGGCAAGGTCGCGTGAACAACCCGATCGATCAGTACGTCCTGGCTGCCTTAAAAGAGCAAGGGCTCTCCCCCTCCGAACCGGCCGAACCTCGTCAACTCGTGCGGCGGCTGGCCCTGGACCTGACCGGCCTGCCGCCCACTCCGGAGGAGGTTCGGGCCTTTGAGCAAGCTCCGACTTCGGAGGCTTACGAGGCCCTCATCACCAAGTGGCTCAGCTCTCCTCAATACGGGGAACGCTGGGCTCGGCACTGGCTCGACCTGGCCCGCTTCGGCGAGAGCCAGGGCTTCGAACGCGACAAGCTGCGGACGAATTCGTGGCCGTACCGAGACTGGGTCATACAAGCTCTGAACACCGATATGCCGTACGACGAGTTCGTGCGGATGCAGATCGCGGGAGACCTGCTGCATCCCGATGATGCTAATGCCATCACAGCGACGGGATTCCTGGTCGCTGCTCCGTACGACGAGGTCGGCCAGTCACAGCAGAGCGCCGCGATGCGGGCAGTCGTCCGGCAGGATGAACTCGAAGATCTCGTCGGGACCGTGGGGCAGACGTTCCTGGGGCTGACGGCAAACTGCGCCCGCTGTCATGACCACAAGTTCGACCCGATCTCGCAGGCTGAGTATTACCAGCTGGCTGCATGTCTGGATGGAGTCCGCCATGGGGAACGCAAGATCCTGACGAAGCCGATGCGAGAGGAACTCGACGCCAATCTCGCCCGGCAGAAGTCAGCCACCGAAGAGATCGACGCGATCGAGAAACCTGCGAAGCAGAAGGTCCGACAGTCCCGCACCGACGGGACCAAGCCGCCCGCTCCGACTCCGCTGGCTCGCTGGGACTTCGACAAAGACCTGTCTGATCAGATTGGCGACCTCGACGGCAGTCCGCGTGCGGGGGCCTCATTGCAGGCTGGCAAGCTGGTTGTTGATGGGCAAAGCGGGTTCGTGACGACGACTCCGATCCCCGTTCGGCTCAAGGCAAAAACGCTCGAAGCCTGGGTTCAACTCGCCAAGCTCGATCAAGCGGGCGGCGGCGTGATGGGCGTCCAGACGACCGATGGAGTCCGATTCGACTCCATTGTCTTTGGGGAACGCGAGGCGAAACGCTGGATGGCAGGCAGTGAAGGGTTCGTCCGGTACCAGAGTTTCCAGGGACCGGAAGAAACCGAGGCTGCCAGTCGCACGATGCATGTAGCGATCACTTACGCTGAGGACGGGACCATCACCTGCTATCGAGATGGAAAGCCGTACGGGACTGCCTACGACAGTGGCGAACCAGCTGTTTATGAGCCGGGCACAGCTCAGGTCGTCTTTGGACTGCGACATGGGACCGAACCGGGTGGAAACCGGCTGCTGACAGGAGCCATCGATTCGGCCCAGCTCTACGACCGAGCACTGACAGCCGACGAGGTCGCCGCCTCCGCAGGCCGTACCGACATTGTGACGACTGAGGAACTGCTGGCCGCTTTGAGTGACGCAGAACGCACTCGGCGGGAAGCCCTGCTGGCCGAGCGGACTTCGCTGCGGGCCCGCGAGAAGCAGCTGCGCGAGACGTCGGTCTATGCCTGTGCTCCCCGACCGCCAGGAGTCACGAAAATCCTGGCACGCGGCAATCCGGCGACTCCGACTGATGTCGTCACGCCGCGAGCGCTGACGGCGGTCGCGCAGCTCAGTGCGGACTTCGGACTCGCTCCCGAAGCCTCGGACGCGGAACGTCGAGTGGCCCTCGCCCGCTGGATCACGTCGCCGCAGAATCCCTTGTTTGCCCGCGTCATTGTCAACCGCGTCTGGCAGTACCACTTTGGTGTCGGGCTGGTCGACTCGTCTAATGACTTCGGCTTCAACGGAGGACGCCCGACTCATCCAGAGCTGCTTGATTATCTCGCACAATCACTGATCAACAGTGGCTGGAGCCTGAAGCAGCTGCATCGGCTGATCGTGACCTCGAATACGTGGAAGCAGTCGAGCCGTCCGCGGACTGAGTGCCTGAAGATCGATGCCGACAATCGGTGGCTGTGGCGGATGCGGCCTCATCGCCTGGAGGCCGAGACGATCCGAGACCTGGCCTTGGCCGTGTCGGGAACACTGAATCCCCAGGTGGGCGGACCACCGTATCAGGACTTCAAGACTTTCAACTTCAACTCGCAGTTCTTTGAGATGATTGATCCGGAGACGCCGGATGCTCATCGGCGGACGATCTATCGCACCTGGATTCGATCCGGTCGCAGTTCGCTGCTTGATGCACTCGACTGCCCCGACCCCAGTACGACTGCTCCCCGGCGAGCTGTCACCACGACCCCGGTGCAGTCGCTGGCACTCCTCAATAACTCGTTCATGCTGCGGATGGCCGACGCTTTGGCTGCCCGGTTGGAGCGCGAGGTTCCCGGAGATCGCCGGGGCCAGATCGACCGCCTGTTCTGGCTGGCCTACTCAAGAGGACTGAGTGAGCCAGAGTCGGGACAGCTGATTGAGTTCACCAGCCAGCACGGTCTGCCAGCTCTGTGCCGCGCGGTGCTGAACAGCAATGAGTTTGTCTTCGCGGAATGAACGTAAAGGCAGGGGCAGTGGGGAATGGGCAGTGGGCAGTGTTGGAAAGACACGAAAGGCGAGTACTGAACGACTCGCTTCGTTGAGAACTCCTGCTGACTGAAAACTGAGAACTGATGACTGAAAACTCGCCCATGTTGAAACAGAGCGGCACCCTGGTCACTGCCCGATACGCACTACCCACTCAATGCCAAAGACCCGCGATTACTCGCGGGTCTTTGGGGTATCGAGAATTCCGAATCCTATTCGCTGATTACTCGCCGCCGAGCATGAACCCTTCCGAGTACACGCCCTTCTCGTCGGGAATCGTGAAGCTGCCGGAGATCGAGAAGTACTTCTCGATCTTCTCGAAATCCGGGAAGTCGCTGAAGTCGATCTGGCCTTCGAAGGCTCCATCGAGCTTGCCGCTCTTGAGCATGTCGTAGGTCGGCTTCATCTGCTTCCGCAGATCGGAGAAGCTGATGATCGAACACTGGGACGGCATCAGCTTGGCGATCTTCTTGTAGCCTTCCGAATCCGCCAAGGTATCGTCACTGGACCGCAGGGCCGCTTCCAGCATCTCGGCATGCGAGGTCACAAAGAGGTTGTCCTTGGCAATCGCCACAGCCGGGTGAATCTCTTCGTTCGGAGCCTGGATGTCGTAGATCTTGACGCCTTCGAAGTCCCGCTCGGTGACCTGGGAGCCGGCCTTCTGCAGGATCACGTTCAGCGTCTCCTGGAATGCCGACGAGTCCTTCAGCTTCACCGCAGCCAGGAACTTCTGGCCGACTTGAGTCGCTTCGGGATCCACATCGCTGAGCATCACAATCGGACCGGCCAGATGGTCGATCAGATCGTCTTTGGGGTGGAAGCCCAGCTGGGCCGACATCTGGGTCACTTGCTGTGCAGCCGCTCCCGGCTGGCCCATGAACGTGTCGGCCATCTCGGTCAGCGCAACGTAAGCACCAGCTGCGTCCCAGTTCATGGCGTTGTAGGCCGGAGTATTGGCCCCGACCCAGGCGGGGGGAGCCAGATCCGTGGCGGGGAACTCGAAGGCTCGCAGCAGACCGGTCGTCGGCTGTTCAACATACATGAACGACTTCGAGTGAACGTCGAAGTCGCCTTCGGCGATGTCCAGATTGCCGCCCAGAGCCTTGAGCTTGTCCAGCCCCAACGTTGGCAGGTAAGCGGAGACCATCAGGGCCTGAGTCGACAGCTCTTCGCTGGAGTTCAGTCCCGCCATAAGCAGCCCCATCGGGTCGACGTAGTACTCGATGACCGAGGAATCGTCATCGGATCGAGTGGAACACTTCTCGCGGATGTAGCTGTAGACTTCCTGCTCGGCGAGGACATCATCCGAATCGCCATCCCAGCGGCTGAGAACGTCCTGCAGCACCGAGAGGTCCGAACCGCCGACGAACTTCCCGTCTTCGGTGAAGAAACAGAAGGTGTTCTTCTCGGACTCGGAACCGGGCTTATCCATCTCGTAGACGGTGACTTCGACCTCTTCGATGGTCTCGGTCTTCTTGGTCGCTCCCTGCTTGGTAATCGCTTCGTCAAGCTTTTCGAGAGCCTTGTCCAGGGTTTCTTCCTGGTCCCCGATTTCCATGATCACGACGCCCGCAAGGGTTCGCCCCGCTGGCTGGATCAGGGACAAAGAGACTTCGCCTTCGGGCAGATTGAGTAGATCGGACAGTGGGAAACCGAGTTCCTTGCCCGCTTCTTCGGAGCCTTTTTCGAAGGCTTCTTCGATCTTGGCGCGGATCTTGTCCATCGATTCATCTTGATAGACCTTTCCGAATCCCGTCTTCGGCAAGCGCTCCTTGAGATCGCTCACATCGGAAACCCGAACATGCAGCAACACGCCTGGCGGCAGGAGGTGGTCGGAGGCCACACCCTCATCGTCGGCAGCTGTCAACTGGGGAACAGCGACCAAACTGGTCAGGACCGCTGAGCAAACAGCGAACCGGCGAACCTTCGCAAGAAACATCCTCAATCCCTTCTCTGGAAGTGAGCAACGTGAACAACTTCCGCGTTACTCACCGGAGTCACGTCATCTCGGTTGGTGGGGATCATAATCTCCCTCACGCAGAACCGAAATCGTCGTCACACAATCGCGCCTCTTGTGTGCGACCTTGGCCGGGAGCATACCTGGGCTCCCGCCAAGTCGTTTCACGATTGTTGCGGAAACTGGTTCGACATCGCAATGGGTAAAAAAACAGAGGGTGGCTGTGACAGCCACCCTCTGAGTTGTTGATCGGATTCGACCGTCTCACAAATTCGGTGAGAGGTTTCCTCTTCGCTTAGTAGCGGCGATCACGACCACGGTCGCTGCTTCCGCCACGGTCACGGTCTCCACCGCCGCCGCCGCCACGGTATCCGCCGCCGCCGCCGCTACCGCCACGGTCACCGCGGTATCCACCGCCGCCCCCGCCGCCGTAACCACCGCCGCCGCCGCCACCATAGCCGCCGCCGCCACCACCACCACCACCGTAACCACCACCACCGCCGCCGCCACGGTAGCCACCACCGCCGCCGCCACCAGTGCGGGGACGATCTTCCTTCGGACGGGCTTCGTTGACCACGAGCTTACGCCCCTGGAGTTCCGCACCGTTCAGAGCTTCGATCACCGCTTCGGCGCTCTCAGCTACTTCAACGAAGGCGAACCCCCGCGACTGACCGGTCATCCGGTCCATCACCACATCCACCGACGTACACGGTGCGTACTGTTCAACAGCAGCCCGGAGATCGTCGTTTGTCGTCTTGAACGACAAATTGCCCACATACAGTTTCGTGCTCATGCTCAGAATGCGCCTTTGCGCCTAAGAACCCGTCCCAACACCATTGTCCCGTTGGACTGAAAGAGGTGGGGGACCCTGCCCGAATTCCACGGGGCAGCCAATCATCAGTTCGTCAGTGTCACTCACGCCGCTGGGAAAGGACCGCCTCGCGTGCGTTTGCTGGATGCTGCTCAGTCTTGGAATTGCACGATCAGTAGCGGTCGGGCGGAGGAACCAAAACACGGTAGCGTGGGCAAAAGCAGAATCGGACAGGAGAGGAATACCAAATTGTGATCGCCGTGTCTAGATCGATCGAACGCAATCGATCTCAATCTGGACAAACTTCTCTCAGATTCCCTGACAACCTCACTCCGCAACCCCGATTTTGAGGACCAGCATCCCCAAGGGAGGTACCACCAGCGAAATACTCTGCGAGTGCCCGTGTGAAGGCACCGCCTCGGTATCGACGCCGCCCCCGTTGCCAACGTCGGTTCCGCCGTACCAGCGGGCGTCGCTATTGAGAATCTCAACCCAGTGCCCCGCCGAAGGAACGCCAATCCGGTAACCGTGGCGCGGCAGCGGAGTCATATTGAACACCACAACCACCTGCTCGGCTGGCGAACTGCCCCGCCGGATCCAGCTGTAGACGCTGTTTTCCGTGTCATCCGCGTTGATCCACTGGAACCCCTGCGGGTCGCAATCGAGTTCGTAGAGCGCAGGCTGCTCCCGTTTCACCCGATTCAGATCGCCGATGAATTTCTGGATACCGCTATGCCGGTCCTGCTGCAGCAGGCCCCAATCGAGCTGGGTGTCGTGATTCCATTCCAGCCACTGAGCGAACTCGCCCCCCATGAAAAGTAGCGGCTTCCCCGGAGTCGTGAACTGGGCTCCCAGCAACAGCCGCAGATTCGCAAATTTCTGCCAGATGTCGCCCGGCATCTTGGCGATCAGCGACGATTTGCCATGCACCACTTCGTCATGCGACAGCGGCAGCACAAAGTTCTCGGTGAAGGCGTACATCGAGCGGAACGAGAACTCGGTGTGATGGTGCTTGCGGAAGAGCGGGTCGCGGTGAAAGTACCGCAGTGAGTCGTTCATCCAGCCCATGTCCCACTTCATCCCGAACCCCAGCCCGCCTTCGTAGACCGGGCGTGAGACCTTCGGCCAGCTGGTCGACTCTTCCGCTATGGTCAGAATGCCGGGAAACTCGGCATGCAGCGAGACGTTCATATCCTTCAAGAACTGCACAGCTTCCAGGTTTTCCCGACCACCAAGTTTGTTCGGAATCCACTCCCCCGCGTTGCGTGAGTAGTCGAGGTACAGCATCGACGCCACGGCATCGACCCGCAGCCCATCGATGTGATAGACGTCGCACCAGAACCGGGCATTCGAAAGCAGGAAGTTCCGAACCTCTCCGCGCCCGTAGTTGAAAATGTAGGTGTTCCAGTCGGGATGGAATCCCTGCCGCGGATCTTCATGCTCATACAGAGCGGTTCCATCAAAACGCCCTAGACCGTGTCCGTCCGTCGGGAAGTGCCCTGGGACCCAGTCAATCAGCACGCCAATGTTGTGCTGATGGCAGTAATCGACGAAGTACTGGAAATCCTGCGGGCTCCCGTAGCGTGAGGTGGGAGCAAAGTACGCCGTTGGCTGATACCCCCACGAGCCGTCGAACGGGTACTCGGAAATCGGCATCAGCTGGATATGCGAGAAGCCCAGACTGGTCACATACTCAACCAGCTGAACTGCCAGTTCCCGGTACGAACAATATCGCCGGCCATCCCACGGTCGCCGCCACGATCCGAGGTGGACCTCGTAGATCGACACGGGCTGCTTGTACCAGTTTGTCCGACCTCGGCGGTCGATCCAGTCGCGATCGCGCCACTCGTAATGATCGAGAATCGGGCAGACGATGCTGGCCGTCTTCGGGGGGGCTTCGCTTTGAAACGCATATGGGTCGGCTTTCTGCAACAGCTGGCCCGCTTGAGTTCGCAGGCTGTACTTGTAGTGCTCCCCCGCTCCGATATCAGGAACAAATCCGTGCCAGACTCCGTTGTTGCTGGAGTTCAGATAGAAGGCACCATGCTTCCACTGATTGAAATCACCAACGACGCACACTTCGCGAGCATTGGGGGCCCAGACGGCAAAGTAGACTCCCTGCCGACCTTCCTGTTGAGTGAGGTGCGCTCCCAGGTGTCGGTAGGTTGTTACGCTCATGCCACGCCTCATCGCCCGCTCTTCGGCTGGCAAGGGACTGATTCCCTCGACAAGCATGGGGGGCTCCCTGGAGTCACGTCGAGTTGTCGATCAACCGCAGAACAGCTGCGGTTTGGGTGCGAGCCATCCGTATCATATCGTGGGGGCGATCAGATCGCGACGGGATGGCAGCGGTGGCTTGCGATCCAACCTCACGCCCGGCGGGCCTTCTTGCGTTCCTTTCGAGAGTTTGACCTCTCGGACTCGGCGTCGCCCCCGAATTCTGATCCAGGATTCTCTTCGCGAACCGTAAAGTGCGGTGACGGAATGGCGGGGGCCTGTGCAGCTGGCTCCTCGTCATCGACATCGGAAACGGGTGTCGAGTGACGTGGACGCAGGTTGGCTGCGCGAGTCGCGGGAACGCTTGGTTCCTCTTCGTCGGAGTCCGAGGATTCCAACCTTTGAGCCTGCAGCTTGCGCAATGGAGCGGTCGCTCTCTCCGACGACTCCGCGCGAGCAGGCGGGCGAACCGGTGTCGGAGCGGGGGCAACAGATTCCGAAGTGGCCACGGTTTCGCTGGCCCCCTGCGCGGCCTTGGCCAGCTGCCGTCGAGCGCGATAGACCTGCCACTCTTCCTGGGCCATCTCGTTGACCTGCGTCGCAAACTCCACCACACGAGTCATCCAGCGGGACCTGCGGACAACACTCTTCTCCAAGCCCGCTTCGTTCGTCACGTAAGTCACGTAGCGAGCATAGGTGAGCAGACCACAGCCCAGCACGGTGGGCCACAGTGCTCCCAAGGCCCCCTGGATCGGCAAGACCCAGCTGGGCGGCAGAAACAATGAACCCAGCAGCGTCGTGATTCCGGAGGTCACCGCCAGCCAGCGTCCCGCTTGAATCCAGCGGATGCTGGCTGAGCGAGGTGGGAGATCTCGACGCAGCAGGTGAATCGCCGTAATCAGCATGGAGGTCGCCGGAACCATCCAGCACAGGACAGGAGCGTCGATCCACGCGGCATGCATCCCTGCAGTCACTCGAAACGCCCAGGCCTCGTGAAACCGGGTCACCGACGCGACGCAGAAGGTCGAACAGACTGCTCCGATCCAGAACCAGACCCGGTATCGCCCGGCAAAGTCCTTGCGGCTCCTCGAACGCCGCCAGAGGATCAAATACGACAATTGAGCACAGGCCAGCAGCGAGACCGTCGTATAGAAACGGAGCAGTCGACCGGCCTGCAGCCCGAAGATTCCCTGCCAGGGGTCCAGCTGGCGTGCGTCGAGCCAGGCTCCACCACCCACAACCGCAGCCCAGCTCAGGAGTGCTCCGGTGATGAACAGGGCCAGGATCCAGGTGCTGCGCGGCAGCAGACTGGATACTGGGCGAATTTCGGGACTGGCCGGTTCCGGGGCTGCGAACTGCGGCGGCGTGGCGGCTGTGCTCCGCTCGCGCTGCTCCGGAGGAAGCGTGCCCTCCTCTGGCAGTTGCGCAAGCCAACGCCGTCGTCGACCGTAGTCGCGACCGGCTCCGGGAACACCTTGGGACATTGAGAAGATTGAAAGAGAGAGGGGCAGACTCCTTCTCTGTTTCGGAAGCCCATCGCTGCGGATGCGACTCAATCCGTTCTACCCGCTGCGTCCCGGAAATCGGGCAGCCTTTCGCAAGATGGCAAAGTCTTCGCGACCGTGGCGATGGGACTCACCCACGAATCGGTCGGCGTAGCAGAATTCGTAAGAATTCTGGCGTCCCGAGGTTGGGCCGCATCGTGGAGTCGGAAAGGTAGGACGGGCTTCCTAGCCCGTCCCATGCGCGGGCTGGTTGTCGTCATATCGCAACGATACCGCCCGTAAACCCAAGAGACTTCGAACATCGTCACTCCGGGCGGGACGGACTCGGAAGTCCGTCCTACTTCTCTGTCGGCGATTTCTCCGAAATCGCTGGGACGACGTGACCGGAGGGATCTGCGTTCGGATCTCGCTGGGCGTGACCAGCAACTCTGCCCACTGGCCTCGGAGAGGCCAGCGACTTTGGTCAATCGAGATACCGGGACGTGATCGGCCCGTAGGCATCGATGCGTCGATCTCTCAGAAACGGCCAGTGGGTTCGTTGCTCGTTGATCTTTGCCAGGTCCAGTTCCGAGATCACGATCTCTTCCTGATCGACACTGGCCCGGTGCAGCAGTTGGCCACGGGGGTCGCAAAGGAAGCTCTGGCCCCAGAACTTGATCCCTTCACCCGGGATCGGCTGACCGTTCGCATCGACGAACGTCTCGTGGCCGATCCGGTTGGGGACGGCGACATAGACTCCGTTGGCCACGGCATGCGAGCGCTGGATCAGTTCCCAGCTCTGATGCTGGGCAAGGTTGACCGCAGGCTCTTCGCTCGGGTGCCAGCCGATGGCCGTGGGGAGGAACAGGATCTCGGCCCCTTGCAGAGCCGTGATGCGCGCCCCCTCCGGATACCACTGATCCCAGCAGATCAGAACTCCGACCTTGGCGTACCGCGTCTGAAACGCCCGGAACCCCAGATCCCCCGGAGTGAAGTAGAACTTCTCGTAGAACAGCGGGTCGTCGGGAATGTGCATCTTGCGATACTTTCCCACGAGCGATCCATCGGCGTCGATGACCACAGCTGTGTTGTGATAGAGCCCCGCAGCCCGCTTCTCGAAGAGCGAACCAACGATCACGATCTGGTGCTTGCGGGCCAGATTTGCGAGGGCCTCGGTTGTGGGTCCGGGAATCGGCTCGGCATAGTCGAAGTACTGATAGTCCTCGCTCTGGCAGAAGTATTTGGAGCGGAACAACTCCTGAGTACAGACGATCTTGGCCCCCTGACGCGCAGCTTCTTCGATGGCTGAAAGGGTTCCCGCCAGGTTCGCCTCCAGAGATTCCTCGGCTCGCCGCTGAATGACAGCCACGGGAACAACGCGGGAGCTGGGCATGAATCGGTCTCGAAGCGGGAGGGACAAGTTCGAATTGTCGGAGGTTGGAAAGTCAGGGTCAATCACGCGGCGGCGACAATCATCGAGTTATCAATCGTCCCTGCCCTTCGGTTATATAGTCACACCGGCAATCACTGTGTGGAGACTTCGATGCCTGCCCCGACCTGGGATGATCGACTGCGCGTTCGACAGCGGCCTGCGGGGAGTCCCGTTATGTATCAGTCGTGGCGGGAGCTGTTGTTTCTGCACTGGGACTTTCCGATCGATGTGGTCCAGGCGACTCTGCCACCGGAGCTGAAAGTCGACTCGTGGGACGGGCGGGCCTGGATCGGGGTGGTCCCTTTCTGGATGCGCGGTATCCGCCCGCGCGGGTGTCCTGCAGTCCCCGGGATCTCGAACTTTCTGGAGCTGAACCTGCGGACTTATGTCCATGATGACCGAGGAACTCCAGGCGTCTGGTTCTACTCACTGGATGCCAATCAACGACTGGCAGTGTGGGCGGCGCGGCGGTTCTTTCACCTCAACTATCAGTATGCCCGGATGGAGAGCCATCGCGATGAGCTGACCGAATGGACAGACTTTCGTTCGATGCGACAGGGAGCTGAGCCTGAGAACGAGTGCCGGTTCCGCTATCGCCCCGCTGGCCCCACAGCTCGGGCCGTCCCGGAAAGCTTCGAATTCTTTCTCGTGGAGCGGTACGTCCTGTTTGCGCGGTCTCCTCAAGGAGGTCTGTATTCCGGGACGGTCGTGCATGAGCCTTACCCAATCACCCCGGTCGAGTTTCGGCAGTGGTCGGATGCCTTGTTCCCACTGCAAGGGTTCGCTCAACCGAACCGACCGCCGGTCCATGCGGCGATGAGCCGGGGAGTCGAAGTGGATGTCTATGGACTGATGAAGCACTCGGTATAGTGAGCATGTCGAGCAAGCTCGATGGCGAACGTCTTCTTTCGCGGACCGGAACAATCGGTACGCCCGTCACGTTGAATGGTCGTGATTCGGCAATCCACGAACTGTGTGGTTGCCATCAGGCCGGGCGGCACTTTCAGCCGATCACTTCTGTACGAAGGAATGGTTTGGTCTTGGCCGCCTGCGGCCGGTTCCGAAGGATTGGAACACTCAGCGACAGTCACCTGCGGGTGGCCGAGGAGTGTTCAGATGCGTCCGTCTCGCTTAGCTATCGTGTCCGTGTGCCTGGTGTGCGGACTCGTTTTGGTGTCGGGCTGTGCCAATCGCCGCAGCTCCGCTCGGTCCTCAGGTCGAGTCTTCTACAACGTGGCTCCCCCTTCCGGGTCGGAGTACAACCCGCCTGCGGAATCGACTCCGTTGACGCCGCCCGCACCCGGCGATTCCGATCCGCCGCCGCCGACACGCAACACCTCGGACCTGCCACCCGCTCCACCTCGGGACGACTTTGAGTCGGCCGATCATCCAGGGCGTTTCAGCGCCGAGTACCGACCGTTCTCGGACTCCTTTAAGACCGCGTCCAAGTCGCGGTAACAGCTGATCTTGTCGATTTTCGACAGGGACTGATAACTTCCCCCCGCAACTGACGGCTCACACGCCGTGATTTGCGGGGGTTTTGGTTTTGAGCACGTCGCTGTGCGGACCGCTCCCCCGTGTTCTGGGGTTGAGCACAACAGCCCAATGCGTTTGCTCCTGGTGATCAGTTCGTTGGGTGGCGGGGGAGCCGAGCGCGTCATGTCGCGGCTCGCCAACGCTTGGGCTGCGTCCGGAGTGCAGGTCACGCTGGCGACCTTTGAGAGTGCGTTTCGCGACTTCTTTAAAGTGCCTGAGCCCGTCGCGCGCAGGTCGTGGATCGATGAAGAATCCAGCCGCCCCAGTCGACTGCCGGGAGCGTTTCGCCGAGAACGCTGGCTCAGGCATCTGATTCAGCAGTCGCAGCCAGACGCGATCATCAGCTTTACCGACCGGACCAATGTCCTCGTCTTGCTGGCCGCCCGCGGTCTTCGGGTGCCCGTCATCGTGTCCGAGCGGACCGACCCCACGATGTGCAGTCCGGGCCGCCTTTGGTCGCTGGGGCGGAAGCTACTGTATCCCCATGCCAGCGCGATTGTCGTGCAAACAGGGCGCGTTCTCGACTGGGCGCGATCCCAGTTTCCAGGAACCCGCTCCCTCGTCATCCCCAACCCTGCTCCAGCACTCGGTCCCGTTGCTGACACTCCGACGTCACATGTCATTGCGGGCGTCGGTCGCTTGGGCCCCGAGAAGGGGTTCGACCTGCTGATCGATGCGTTCTCACGCGTCGCCGCGCGCTGGCCGGCTTGGAAACTCCGGATTCTGGGGGAGGGCTCAGCGCGAGCCGCCCTGGAGACACAGGTCAAAGAACTTGGACTGTGCCAACGCGTCTCCCTGCCCGGCCAAAGTCACGAGGCCATCAGCCAGATCGCAGCTGCAGAGATCTTTGCACTGTCATCCCGGTTCGAGGGGTTCCCGAATGTTCTCGTGGAAGCGATGTCGACCGGGCGGGCAGTGGTGGCCTTTGACTGCCGCTCGGGCCCCGCGGATCTGATCGAGCCCGAGGTCAACGGACTCCTGGTTCCCGCCGGTGATGTCTCCGCTCTCGCAGCTGCACTGGACCGATTGATGGCGAACCCGGCGCTGCGAACCCAGCTGGGTGCGGCGGCGCAGCTGGTTCGAGAGCGACTCTCGCTCACGAGCATCCTGGGACAGTGGGATGAGCTGCTCCAGTCAGCCGGTGCCGGGCGGCTTGAATCGCCCGCACTGCTACGCAAGTCAGCCTGAACAGGAACTCCGATGTCACTCACCATCCCTATAGAGCATCAACCCGCAGCGAGGCGGTCGGTGGACGGATTGACCTTCACGGGGATCCTGATCGGGGCGTATCTGGCAGTGTTTCTGTGCCAGTTCGATACCTGCATGCTTCGGCAGGAACGAATCCGGTTTGCACCGGTTTACCCGTTGACGGCTTCGCTGCTGGCCATGGGGATGTCCATGTGGTACCTGGCCTCCGCGAGCATTCTCAAGGTGCTGTGGGGAACTTCGTCGGCGATTGCCTCGTTTGCTTTGATCGCCATCTTTGCGCTCGCCGGTGCGGCATTGCCAGAGGCCAACTTCACGGAAGGCTGGAAGTACATCCTGTATCCCTCGATGGACTTTCTGGTCTTCTCGCTGGCGATCCCGATGTCGATCGTCTTTGCCTCCAAGGCCAATTGGCAGATCGCCTGCGGACTGGCACTTTCCGCACTGGTGACCAGCGTCCTGATCGATGCGCGTTATCCGGGGACATTTTCGTTCCTCGACACCCGAGCGGCCGGCTTCGGCGTCAATCCGAATTCGGGAGCGGCGCTGCTGGTCATGACGCTGATCGGAGTTCTCGACTGGCAGAAGCCGCGACTTTCGTTCTCGGCAGCAGCGTGGGCCGGAATCGTGTTTGTGGGCGTTTTCATGACGATGTCGCGATCCGGGATCCTGCTGCTGGGTCTGGTCGGGATGCTGTATCTCCGCCAGTGCATCCGGAAGAACGGGCTGGGGACGCTGGTGATCATTGGCGGGATCACGTTCTGCGTAGCGGGTTACGGAGTCATGGCGGGCGAATTTGCCCGCCGGGTCCTGCCACTGCTGGAGGCCAACGGAACCCGTGCCAACCTGTTTTCCGGTCAGATGGATGCCATGGATACCCGTGAGGATTCGCGCGTTCAGCTGGCGATGGATCACCTCGAAATGGCCTTGGAGCGACCATTTCTTGGCTGGGGGACGGGCCTCAGCTACAGCGGAGAGGACGGGGCTCACAACATGTTCCTGGCCCGCTGGGTCGAGAACGGGATCCCAGGTCTGCTCGCTTATGTGCTGCTGATCGGCGCGATCTTTCGGATCGGCTGGCGTCACAATTCTTGGGAGTGCCTGACCCTGGCCATTTTCCTGGCCGCGCTCAGCTTCTTCTCACACAACCTGCTGGAGGATAAGTCACTGCTGATCATGCTGGCGATCACAGCCGGGCGAGCGGTGCAGAGCACCCCACAAAGTTCCGGTCCAATCGGAAGTAGCTGATCGATCAGGTTCGATGCGAAACTGGCACTTTCTCGGGCGTTCCACTGCCCACTCCCCATTCCCCACGGCCCTCCCCAACAACCCATCGATTTCGTCCGGGGTTGACCGTCTGGGCGGGATCGCGAACAATCCGGAGTCCGCCTCATCGGGGCTGATCCTCGGAAGGTCGCAGGCCTGCGACTTCTTCCCGTTGATTGGCCCCTTGCCACCTTGCGACCTACCATGGACTTCATGAACCTCAATCGCCACTTCGACCCCCAGCTGGCCGCAGCTGCGGGGGCTGACTACCAGCGGACCCGCCAGCTGACACTGGGCGATCTGCTTCTCGAAAACCGGATCCTCTTCGTGGATGGACCGATCTACGACGGGATGGCCAACCTGCTGGTCATGAAGATGCTCTACCTGCAGAGCGAGAATCGGCACCAGGATATCCACCTGTATGTCAACTCGCCGGGTGGGTCAGTGACGGCCACGCTGGCGATCTACGACACGATGCAGTTCATCGAGTGCGACGTGGCAACCTACTGCGTTGGGCTGGCTGCCAGCGGCGGCGCAGTTCTGGTGGCGGGCGGAGCAGCTGGCAAGCGGCGGATTCTGCAGAACGCCAAGATGATGATCCACCAGCCCCATGGGCAGGTCGGCGGTCAGGTCTCGGACATCGAGATCCAGGCCAACGAGATCATCGAGACCCGCGAGCTCCTCAATCGCATCCTGGCTGACCACACCGGACAGCCGATCGAGCGGATCGCCAAGGACACCGCCCGCGACTGCTACCTGAATTCGACAGCGTCCAAGGAATACGGACTGGTCGACGAGATCGTCGCGGTCAAGCGGGACAAGAAGAAGAAGGTCGAACCCGCGGCGAAGTAATCTCTCTGCAAGAACCTTGTGTCCAGCAACCGTCGTCTGGCCATCCGCCACAAGCCATCACCCATAAGCTAGCTCATGTCCACTCTGCTCCCCTACGTCATCGAGAAGTCCGGCCGCGAAGAGCGGGCCATGGACATCTATTCCCGGCTGCTCAAAGACCGGATCATCTTCCTCGGCACTCAGGTCACGGACACGCTGGCCAACGCTCTGGTCGCCCAGATGCTGTTCCTGCAGTTCGACGATCCGAAGTCGGACATCCACATGTACATCAACTCGCCCGGCGGGTCGGTGACTGCGGGGATGGCGATCTACGACACAATGCAGTATCTGACCTGCGACGTGGCGACCTATTGCCTGGGTCAGGCCAGCAGCATGGGGGCTCTGCTCCTGACGGCCGGCACCAAGGGGAAGCGGAACTCCCTGCCCAACAGCCGGATCATGATTCACCAGCCGCTGGCCGGGATGGAGGGGACCGCGACGGAACTCGAAATCCACGCCAAGGAACTGCTGCGAATGAAGCGGAAGCTCAACGAGATTCTGCTGCACCACACCGGCCGGACCTACGACGAGATCGAGCGCGACACCGATCGCGACAACTTCATGTCTGCCGAAGAAGCTCAGAAGTACGGTCTGATCGACCACGTTCTGACGAAGCTGCCCAACCCGCCGACGTCGAGCCGGGCCGAGTAGCCAGCGGTTGAGAGGTGAGGGTTGAGAGTTGAGTGACCAGCGGATGGCCTGACTTTCAGCAACAAGCTCTCAACCTCCCCCGTTTCACGTGAAACGGTGACGACTGGTGAACAACGTCCAGTCGTGCTCGAAACACCGAGAACAAAGCTCGAAGCACGAAATCCGAAATTCGAACCTCGGGCGATTCTCCGGTTCGAATTTCGTGCTTCGGATTTCGAGCTTCCTCCGACAGGTCACGGATGACCGCCTCACGCCCCCTCCAACGACCGCTCACCCGGCAGTGCCTGACACTGTCTGCGTGGGCGGTTCTGCTTTGGAGCGGGTGCTCTTCGCGGGGCCAGATGGAGCTGCTCGAGGCCGAAATCCGCCAGCATCAAGACGCCCTCCGCCGGGCGGAGTCCAAGGCGAGCGAACTGGAAACCCAGCTCTCAGTCGCTCGCAGTGAGACGGAACTGCTGCGAACCGAAATGGCCCGATCGAGCAGTGGGGCTCCGCTCCCCGAACAGACGGGAGCCATTGCCCGGCTGGCGGGAGTGAAGATCAATACCCTGCTCTCTGGCGGTAAAGACCGCGACGGACAACCAGGCGATGACGTGCTGGTCGCTCTGGTCGCTCCTCATGACCAGCAGGGAGACCTCGTCAAGATCGCCGGCGAGGTCGAGATCGAAGCGTTCGACATGACACTCCCCAGTGAAGACAAGCGGGTCGGACGCTGGACCTATACCCCGGAAGAGGCTGCCAAGGTCTGGCACAGCGGCTTCGTCGGAGCGGGTTTGCAGTTCGAGCTTCCCTGGCAGGCTCTGCCCGCCGGAAAGGAGCTGATCGTCCATGCCCGGCTGCGAACAACCGATGGACGGCAGTTCGACACGAGTACGCCGCTCAAGGTGGTTCCACCCGTCGGGTCCAGCCAGCTGCCGGGACTCTTGCCCGTCCCGCCGATCCAGGCCGTGAAGCACGAGGCCGAGAATCCGGTCGGGCGCCCTATACGAAACGAGATTGTTCCGGTCGACATGTCCGCAGAAATGCCCGCTGCGGCCATCGCTCGTCCAGTCCCGATGTACGACGATGTCGAACCAATCGCTAAAGATGCGAGTCCGAGCGAAGCTCCTCGCCCGTTCCCCGGCGTCACGAACTCGCATGTGGTGCCGCCGGTTCCAGCAGGGAAAGCATCTCTGGACGGGGTAGAGACGTCCGACAACTGGACTGACGAGACGATCCCGCGACTGAGATAAACTGCCCTGCGACGGGCACGTCGGGCAAGCCCGGCGGCTAACTCGGTTTAAGCCACTCTACATGGAGTCCGAAAACCTGTCGTGGTGTCGACTCACGATCTCGACCATCGTCGGGTGCAGCTTGGTGTTCGAAGCAATGATACTCGACCGGCAGAGCTTCAGTTCCTGGCCCCGCCCGTTCGAGACCTGGCCCCCGGCCTCCTGAACGATCAGCATCCCAGCTGCGAAGTCCCAGGCGGAAAGCCGGAATTCAAAGTAAGCTCCATAGAGCCCGGAGGCGACCTGGCACAGGTCGAGAGCCGCCGAGCCAAACCGGCGGATGCAATGGATCTGGTGAGCATACAGATCTCGGATCGCCCCGAGCGTCGCTTCCATCATCGCCCCGCGGTCGTAGTAGAACCCGGTCCCGATCAGAGACTGGTCCATGCGGTCGGTCGGGCTGACCTGGATCGGCTGCCCGTTGTGAGTCGCCCCCTGTCCCTTCAGTCCGGTGTACAGGTCGTTGTGGGCGGGGTTCCAGACGACGCCGCAGATCGGCTGTCCATGTTCGAAGTAGGCGATCGACACCGCGAAGTGCGGGACATCGTGCAGGAAGTTGGTCGTCCCATCGAGCGGGTCGATCACCCACAGAGCAGGCAGGTTCACATCGGTGTCGGTCGCCGACTCTTCACCCAGGATCGCGTGATCAGGGAAGGTCTGGTGGATCACCCGGATGACCGCTTGCTCCGCATTGACGTCAGCTTCGGAGACCATGTCAGCCGCGTCACCGTTCTTGAAGCGGATCGTCACCTCGCGCCGGAAGTAGCTCATCAGGACTTCGCCCGCAGCCTTCGCGGCAACGATGGCGGTGGTCAGAACGGTTTGCGGATCGGCGGGCATCGATTGAACTCTCACTCAAGAAGAAAAGCCCAGGGGCTGCAACCCCTGGGCTTGCTGGTCACTCACAGCGAGCTATGCCTTCTTCGGTTCCTTCTCGCGGTCAGCCTGCGGCACATAGGTCGGGAGCTTCTGGCTGGCGAAGATCGGCTTCATGCGGGCCAGCCGCAACCGACCGTTGATGATCGGCAGGCTGACGTTGTCGTCGCCGATCAGCGGGCGGGCGTACTTGATGAAGTCGTCGGTTACGTCGGTTCCGCACTTCGTGATCCAGTGGTCCGGGAACTTGCGGTCCTTCTCAGCCACTTCGGCCAGCGGGGCCTTGTCGTACTTGACCTGGTAGTTGTCCCAGTCAGTTCGCAGGATCGTCGCCATGTAGCCGTGGGTCCCCGCAGCTGCGAGGAGGGCGGCCTTCTGCCCGACGTAGTACGACTCGTCGAGGTCGACGGTCGAAGCGTAGGCCATACTGTGCCGCTGCTCGGTCCCGGGGACGTTGCAACGGGCTGCTCCCTTGGCGGCAAGCTTGAACTTCGACTTGTCGTTCAGAGCGTTTGTCAGCAGCTGGGCGACGGTGATCTTGCTGGCCCCGAAGCTGGCGTGTCCGAAGGCGTCGCGAACGATGAACTCTTCCGGAATCGGCAAGCCATCGATCTGCAGACCTTCGCTGACGACGACCATCGCGCGGCCGTGCTCTTTCAGCGACTTGTTGACGTTCTCGAAGATCTGGTCGATGTGGACCTTTCGCTCGGCCAGATAAATCTGCAGTGGCAGCTCACGGTTCGGGTCGCCCAAACGAGCCGCTGCGGGGATATAGCCGATTGCGCGGCCCATCGCCTGCATCACGAGTACGGGGTCAGCCGGGCAGGAACCGTTGTTCTCTTCGTTGGCCATCTGGACATAGTGAGCCCAGTAGCGAGCGGTCGAACCGTAGCCGGGAGTGTGGTCGACCAACTTGAACTCGCTGTCGCCGACATCGTTGTCGATCGTCTTGGGACCGCCGATCCCGACCACATCCAGCCCCCGCTTCCGGGCCAGTTCGGCCACCGTGTGGGCCGTGTGCATCGAGTCGTTGCCGCCGATGTAGCAGAAGTACCCGACGTCGTGGGCCTTGAATATCTCCATGATCCGGTCGAAGTCCTGGTTCTGCCAGTCCTTCAATTTGTACCGGCAGGTCCCGATCGAACCCGCAGCGGGGGTGGTGCGGAGGAGAGCAATCTCGTCCGGACACTGGGCGGAGAGGTCGATCAGCTCCTCCTTTAGGATCCCCTCGATCCCGTGCCAGCCGCCATAAACGGTGCCGATCTCGGACATCTGCCGGGCGGTCTCCACGATTCCGCGGAGCGTGTTGTTGATGACAGGAGACGGGCCGCCCGACTGGGCGACGATCATGTTCTTGGCCATGGGATGTCTGATTCTGGGACAGTGAGGTGCCGCGGAGTTCCGCACAAGCGGGGATGATAACGCGCATCTGAACCCCGACACAAATCCTGTCACGACCGCAGCCCCGGCCACTTGCGAATCGCCATCAGCCATTCGCCTCCGCTTATGGCTTCCTCGCGCGAAACATCTCCAGCCAGTTGCGAGTCAGCCCCTCGCCGATGCTTTGGGGAGGGGTGAGTTCCTCAATCGTCTGCCCCCAGTAGAAGCCGGTCAGGCCAGCGGGTTGGATCTGATCGAGGAACCGCTCGAACTCCTGGACCGAGCACTTCAGGGGGAACGACTCCTCGATCAGCACAGGCTTGCCGATCTGAAAGCCGCGCAGAGTCTCAAGGTCCTCCTCCAACTTCCCAGCTGTCGGGTAGAGATGGACTGCGATGAAGTCGAGTTCGGGTCCGACGATCGATGGCACGAAGCCCGACGTGAGGCCCGGGCGGTCGAGGCTCCAGTCGACCATCCCGACCGTGATCAGATGCTGCGAGTCGACTTCGCGGATCGCCGAGACCAGCTGCTTGATCCAGGTCTTCGCGATCTCGGGACGGGGACGGTCGCGCTGATCGAGGGTGATGACCTGCACGAAATGCTTGCCCGCGAATGGGGGACCCAACCAGTCGCGATCCTTTCGCTGGCCGCCGGGAACGACCGGTTCATTCATCAGGTCGTAGCAAAAGATCGCGGGACTGGACGCGACCGCTCCCGCGACCGCCTTCCAGAACACCGCTTGAGCGGCCCAGCGACCTGCCTCGTCGAGGTCGTCATACCACGCTGGAACGTCCGCCTTGTGGTAACAGGCCAAGCCCGTCAGATCGAGATACAGTTCATTCTTCTCCGCCAGCGCGACCAGCTCTTTGAGCTTCTCCAGCGACTGCGGATTAGCTGTCGCCGGGTCCTGCATGAACTTACCGAACTGCAGATGAACCCGGACCAGGTTCGCTCCCAGAGTCCGCATCTCGGCGAAGTCTCCCTCGATCGCTGGCCATTCGGTGAGCCAGTAATCCTCGATCAATCGCCCGGACCGATCGTGGTCGTAGTTGAACCCCCACGGGCGAAACGCGGTCTTCGACGTAGCAGTCTCGAACCCCTTCCCGTCAGCCGTGACGAGTATCGGTTCGAGGGCCAGCAGCGGGGTGGCCAACAGCCAAGCGACGATGGTTACGATCAATCGCATTCAAAAATCTCCCGTAGCAGATTTCGTCAGAAATCTGCCCTCACGTTCCAGGCTCAGACGCTTGGCAGGACGCCGGAATTCTTGCGAATTCCGCTACTTGGCGGGTGGCGTTTCGATCGTCACCGGCGGCGAGACCGGATGCGGGAAGTACCGCGCGGCTCCTGGATTGTTGGTCTGTTTGGCGATCATCGGAATGTCGAGCGATTCACCGTCCTCCAGCAGCGGACCGGGCGGAACCGGGATCACGCCCAGGCTGACATGCGTCTTCAGGTCGAAGCTCGGCACAGCTCCCTTGGGGAGATTGCGGCGGTTATCGATGTACTGATACGTCACCTTGTTTGACCATGCGACCAGCGTGTACCGCTGCTGAGGCGGCACGGGATGCAGCTCGGTCCGCTCGATCAATGTCCCCAGGGGGCCGGGAACGAGATAGGTCTCTTCAATCGTCGACCCTGCGTCTCGCGCCAGAGATTTGACCGCCTGACCACCGGCGGGGATCTTCAGCTCCTCAGGCTGCTTGGGTTGAAACTGGTCAACGATCTGAATGATCAGATCGTCCTTCGACGAGTTCACCAGTCCCACCTGCGCGGGTGGCAGTGCGGGATTGGGGACAATCCGGCGTGACAGCAATTGCGGCGTGTAGTTAATCGAAGGGATGCCGAACGATACTCCCCAGCCAGTCGCCAATGGAGAAGCAATCACCAGCCGCCCCAGGCCATCCACCGTGAAGAGAGTTCCTTCGCCGGGCAGCAGCGCCATCGGAGCCCCCATGATGTAGCCTGGTCCGATCGAGACATCTTTCCAGCCGACGATCGGATCGTAGGTCCAGGCGTGCCAGACTCCGTCAGCTGCGATGGCTGTGAGCAGCGGGCCGAAACCGGCGTTCCCGATCTCGACCGGTGAGCCAGGTGACAGCAGCACGGTGGGGATGATCGAGACGACCCAGCCAGTGGTTGACTTGGACCAGAGCTGCAGCTGTCCGGCCCAGTTGACCGCAGCCACCTGAATCGACGGGGTCGTCCCGATGACCAGTCTCGTCGACGCGATATGAGTTCCCGGGGTGAACCCTGCTCCGACGGTTGCCGGAGTCCAGCCCGTTCCGGTCCGGCCATAGGCCACCATCACGCTGGCATTATTGACTGCAGTCACCACCGGGATGGTGCCATCCATCAGGACCGCCAGCGGGGCGCCGGGAGGAAATGCTCCCACCGCGGGCTCGACCATCTGGGCGGTGTGAGTATCGATGTCGATGTCCCACAGCCGCCCTTGGATGTCGATCGAGAACGCATGGCCGCGCGGACCGATCATGAGGTACTCAATGTGCGCTCCCGGGGGGAACGTCACTGTCCCGACGAGCGGAGTCACTTTCATCCCGTCGATGATCGAGATCATCCGTCCTGCGGGACTGATCGTCAGCATCCCCGGCAGAGTTCCCGGAGTGCTGTAGAGTGCCAGCGGTGCTCCGGGAATCAGCGGTGTCGTCAGGGGCAGTTCGCGATGCTTCCACTTTCCCGCTCCTCCATAGAAGCAACGCAGCTTACCGTCGCTCCCCACATGAGCGGCCCACGAACCTGCAGTGCCCGCCAGACAAGCCACACCGCCCGGTCCGTGAATCAATGGGGCTCCCGGCAGTCCGACACCAACCGGACCTCCGACGCGATTGACCGTCTGCTGACTTCGCTTCCAGGCTGTCCCCGCGAGGTCACCGATCCACATTCCCCCAGCTCCGACCACGGGCCACCGCAAGCTGGTTCCCGCAGTCAGCGAGCGATACCCGATCAACTCACCGTCCGCTGTATCAAACGCCGCGTGCCGGTCGTAGGTGTACGACGACCCGGTGGCGTCAGTCACGATCAACTTGGCCCCGTGTATAGTCGCCCGCGAGGTCAGCTCCGGTCGCCCCGGGACCGTCAGCTCGTACTGCTCCTGAGCCAGAGCGGGAGATGCCATCTCCCAGGTGAAAGCGATCATCAAGAGTACGCGGAATGTCGACATGGCCTGAATCCCATACGTGCCAGCGAGTGTATGCGCCATCATCCGGCGCTCCGGTCCCCGAATCAAGAGGCAACCGGGGTCCGGCGATCGACCGATGGAAAACTTCGTACAATCCATCCTGGTGGCGCGTTCTGCCACAACCTCCTCTCCATGGACCAGATTTATTCAAGACGGCGACGGCAGTTTACTGTCTCAACGAGGGATTGACGCCCCAATGTGAACGGACTCTGCTACCCCGGCCCGAGATCCCCTGGTCACATTCGAGTCCTTGACCGATGCGCACGCTTCTGCTTCTGACAGCTTCCAACGTCTTCATGACGTTCGCCTGGTACGGTCACCTCAAGTTCAAGGAGAGCCCGCTCTGGATTGCGATCCTGGCCAGCTGGGCGATCGCCTTCTTTGAGTATTGCCTGCAGGTCCCCGCCAACCGCTTGGGACACGGGCAGTTCACAGCTCCTCAGCTGAAGATCATGCAGGAGGTCATCACGCTGGTCGTGTTCGGGTTCTTCTCCGTGCTGTTTCTGAAGGAGAAGCTGCGCTGGAATGAGATCGCCGGGATGGTGCTGATCCTGGCTGCGGTGGGAGTGGTGTTTGGGTTCCAGAGTCCAAAGTCCCATGCCGACGAAACGAAGTCGGAGTCGATGACGACTCCCGAGACGCCTTCCGACGCGGGATGAGCCTCAGCCATTTTTTCGATACTCGCGCCGGGGGCGGGGTCTATAACATCCGCTGAACCTGGAACTCTCCCCACCGCGAGACCCTGCTCATGCCCTCGACCGTCGACTGGTACTACCACCGCAAAGGCTGTGTCACCTGTCAGAAGATGGATACCCTGCTGGAATCCCTCGAAATCACCGCGAAGGAAGTCGTTTCCGCCAACAAGATCCGACTGGGAGTTCCCGAAGCCCTGGAACTGGTTGGAAAGTGCAACCGACTGGTCGTCAGCAAGGGGACCAAAGCCTACGAAATCGATCTCAAGAAAGAGCCCAAGACCGCGGAAGAACTGCAGGCCCTGATCATCGGGCCGACCGGCAATCTGCGGGCTCCGACGATCCGGCACGGGAAAACGCTGTACGTGGGTTTCCAGGCCGAGACGTTCGGGGCCGCGCTGGCGCGTTGAGTTTCTGGGGCAATGGGGAGTGGGCAATGAGCAGTGGTGGAACGGGCGGCTATTTCGTCTGACTATGACACCTCAGTTCTTCATTCCCCACTGCCATTTCTCCCGCGTGGAACAAAAGTCCGTCTCCCACTCAGTGACCGCCACTTTGCATCGATTCAGAGTAGGCACGCATCCGATCTGAATCTATGATCGATAAGCGGCAGTTGATTCGACTCCGCTGTCCCGGGAGATTCCGCGATGCTCCGATTGCCCCTTGGCTCACCGAGCGCCCCGTACTGCGACGGCGTCAGCCGACGGTCGTTTCTCCAGCTGGGTCTGGCTGGCATGGGGGCCGTGTCGCTTGGATCGGTACTACAAGCCCGCCAAGCTGCGGCCAGTCCAGGGGCTGCAAAAGATACGTCTCTCATTCTCATCTGGCTGGATGGCGGTCCGAGCCATCACGATACCTATGACCCGAAACCCGATACCCCTAGTGAGTATCGCGGCATCTGGCGACATATTCCAACCAACGTCGCGGGGATGGACTTCGGCGAGCTGTTTCCACTGCAAGCCAAGGTGGCAGACAAGTTTTCGATCATCCGGTCGATGCACCACGACACAGGTGATCACTTTACCGGGGGGCACTGGATGCTCACCGGGCGGGGCGAAGTCAGCGGCGCTGCCACAGCTGGCAAATACCCCTTCTTCGGGGCGATCGCTGCCAAGGTCGCCGGAGCACGCCGGTCGGGAATGCCCGCTCACGCCGCTGTGCCATACGCCAGCAGCATCGGGATTCGCCCCGGTTACTTTGGCGGGAACTACCTGGGAACCGAACAGAATCCGTTCGAGACCGATGGGGATCCGAACGCTGACAACTACCGCGTGGCGAATCTTGGCGAGATCGGTGGCCTGACAATCGATCGACTGGGAGACCGACGAAGCCTGAATACCAGCCTGGACCGGATTCGCCGCGAAGCTGACCGTACCGGGCTGCTGCAGGCGATGAACCGTTTCGACCAGCAGGCATTCGATCTGGTGACCAGCTCCGCCGCTCGTGAGGCGTTTCGAATTGAGTCCGAGTCCAGCGAGACGCGGGCTCGGTATGGCCGGAACTCGTGGGGTCAGAGTGTGCTGCTCGCGCGGCGGCTGGTGGAAGCGGGATCCACGGTGGTCACGTGCCACTTCGGGGGCTGGGACACACACTGGAACCATCAAAGCTCGATGGAGAGCTATCTGCCGAAGGTCGACATGGCGGTCAGCTCGCTGTTTACCGACCTCGATCAACGCGGCCTGCTGGACAATGTCATGGTCGTGGTCTGCGGTGAGTTCGGACGCACGCCCAAGATGAATGACGGTGGCAACGGTGGCCCGCCACTCAGCCAGGGGACCCCGGGTCGTGACCATTGGGGTAATGCTCTGTCGGTCCTGATCGGTGGCGGAGGACTGAAAGGCGGTCAGGTAATTGGAGCGACGAACCGGCTCGGAGAAGTGCCGATTGAACGGGCCCTCCGTCCGGGTGACCTGCACCACACAATCTTCCACGTGCTGGGGATCGATCCCGATGTCAGCTTTCTCAACCACGCGGGCCGTCCGGTTCCGGCCATCGACCACGGGGCGGTGATCCGCGAGTTGGTGTAGCACATCTCAGCTGGTGCATTCGCCGATTGGTGGTATCCGCCAGCCTCCACAGAATTCCCAGCTGCCGTGATGAGGTGAAACCCAGAGGCCACGGATCGTCACGGAAAAACACGGATGCCGCCCCATGACCGCCCATCGAAGAGTGTTTCTGGCGGTCGAGCAACAGGCACTTAGTCAGCATTCCCTGCTTTTTCCGTGTCGATCCGTGTGCATCCGTGGCTGGTTCGGGTTTTGCACAGTCGCCCTGCGCGGGTACCACCAATTGGCGAATGCGCCCCATCTCCGCTTCGGGGGTCAGGCAGTCCAGTCTGCCCCTCGCTTGTTTGGTATGATCGAGGGATGTTCAATTCTCATGCGATCTCTCGTGACAAGCCTGCTGACGTCACAGCGACTTCGGCTCGGTTCCTCGTCGATGGGATGCACTGTGCCAGTTGCGTTGCGCGTGTCGAGACGGCGTTGCTGGCTGTGCCTGGAATCACCGCAGCCCATGTCAATCTGGCCACGCGTGAGGCCACTGTCATGCTGGTACCGTCCGCGCCGCCCGCTGACTGGGCTGTGATTCTGGAACGGCTCGGCTATCGGTATCGAGTGATCGCGGACGATGGGAATTCCGGGGTACCGGCCAGTCCCTGGGCCTGGGTGGTCTGTGCCGGGTTGTCCGCACTGGTCATGGCGCTGTGCATGACCAGCTGGGCGTTTCCCGGCTCCCGCGCGGTGCTGCTTGTGGCTTCAGCGATCGTGGTCTTCGGATTCGGTCGCTCCTTTTTCGTCGGAGCTGCCAAGCGTCTGCGGCAGCTGTCGATGGATATGGACACACTGATCTCGCTTGGCAGCGGGATCGCCTTTCTGGCGGGGATGTGGGAGTTGCTGTGGGGACACAGCCATCACGCGGGGATGCATCTGGACGCCGCCGTCATGATTGTGACGTTCGTGCTGCTGGGACGCTGGCTGGAGGAACGTGCCCGCGGCAAGGCCTCGCAGGCCATCCAGCAACTGATCCAGCTGGCTCCTCAGGATGCCACCGTGCTACGGCAAGGGACTGAACAGACAGTCCCGATCTCGGACGTGCAAGTCGGTGACCTGGTGCTGCTGCGTCCGGGCAGTCGAGTCCCGGTCGACGGGCAGATTCAATCCGGTCGAGCGGACTTCGATGAGTCGATGCTGACTGGTGAATCGCTCCCGGTCTCGCGCGGAGTCGGAGATGCGGTGGCTGCCGGAACGTTGTGCCACGGAGGCAGCGTCACGGTCATCGCGCAGAGAGTTGGCGATGCCACCACACTGCGGCAGATCGTCGGGCTGGTCCGCGATGCTCAGGGAACCAAGGCCCCCATCGCCCGGCTCGCGGACCGGATCGCTTCAATCTTTGTGCCGGTGATTCTGGGCATTGCCACAGGGACCGCGCTCGCGTGGCTCGCGCTCGGTCCAGCAGAGTCACGAGTCACGATGGCCATTCAGGCTGCGGTCAGTGTGCTCGTGATCGCGTGCCCGTGTGCCTTGGGGCTCGCGACTCCGACAGCGGTGATGGTGGCCATGGGTCAGGCTGCGAAGCAGGGTCTTCTTGTTCGAGACGGAGCCGTTCTCGAACAGCTCGGCTCCTTGTCGATGATTTCGTTCGACAAGACTGGAACGTTGACCGAGGGGCATCCCCGGGTGACCGGGGTCGAGTTGCTCGATCCTGACACGTCGCTGGTTCAGGCTCTGATGTGGGCCACGTCCTTGGCGCGGCTGTCGGAGCATCCGCTCTCGCGGGCGATTGTCGATTACTACGTCGAGCTCCCGGATCGGCAGCGGCTGGTCGTGGTTCAGGAGTTTCGCAATCAGGCCGGGCACGGCGTCTCTGGACTGATCGATGCACAGTTCGTCGAACTTGTCCGCGAAGCCGGTTCTGCCGGAGCCAGCTCGCAGACGTCTTCGTGCCTGAATGTGATGGGAACCTCCGTCGTTCGGTTCCTGTTCGAAGACACCATCCGCCCCTCAGCTCGTCAGGCGATCACCCAGCTCATACAGCTGCATGTCCGTCCGTGGCTGCTGACCGGAGACCGCGAAGAGGTCGCCCGAACCGTGGGCCGAGCTGTCGGGATCGAGCAGATCGCCGCGCGACTGCTGCCCGCCGAGAAGCTCAACCACCTTCGCGAATGGCAGCTGCGCGGAGAGCGGGTGGGCATGGTGGGCGACGGAATCAACGATGCCCCGGCACTGGCCCAGGCCGACATCGGGTTCGCCCTGGCCAGCGGGACAGACATCGCGATCTCAGCAGCCGATGTTACGATCATGCACGGCGATCTGCTGGGAGTCGTTCGGGCGATCGAGCTCTCTCGTCAGACGATGCGTGTGATCCGTCAGAACCTCGCGTTCGCCTTTGGGTACAATCTGCTGGGAGTCCCGCTGGCCACCGGAATACTCTATCCGTGGACGGGGTGGCTGTTGCCTCCCATGTTTGCCGCAGCGGCCATGTCTCTGAGCAGCGTGTCCGTGGTGACGAACAGCCTGCGGTTGTTGTTGCACAACTCAAACTTGCAGAGCAGCCCTCGGCCCTCGATTGTTGAAGAGTCTCCACAGAACGCCCCCAAGCCGCGATGATTGAGTCGAGCCAGAGGGAGTCTCTCCGCCTCGTCCCCCAGGATGTCTCAATCGCCGTCCGCTACGACGAGTGGCGTTCCTCGGCCAGTGTTTTGAGGTGCAGCTCGACCGATTCGGCCAGTCGGTCGACGTGGTAGCCGCCCTCCAGCAGGCTGACAATCCGCCCGCCCGCTGTGATTGTCGAGGCATCCACCACCATTTGCGTTAGTGTCGCGAAGTCTTCGACTTCCAGACCCAGCGATCCGACGGGATCTTCCCGGTGAGCGTCAAACCCGGCACTCAGCAGGATTAGCTGGGGGCGGCACTGTTCGACTGCTCGCGACAGGGCACGCTCGAACTCGGCCAGATAGGTCTCGCGAGTGATGCCGAATTTCAGCGGGACATTTTGCGTCCACCCCAGCCCGCGACCGGTCCCGGTCTCATCGGCGTCGCCGGTTCCTGGATAGAATGGAGATCGATGCAGCGACAGAAAGTAAACGGACCCATCGCTGTAAAAAATATCCTGAGTCCCGTTTCCATGATGGACGTCCCAGTCGACGATTAGCACCCGATCCAGCCCGAGTGCCTGCCGAGCGTGCGTCGCCGCGATCGCCACATTGTTGTAGAGACAGAACCCCATCGGGCGTGACGCCACCGCGTGGTGTCCCGGAGGGCGAATCAGCCCCATGGCCCGCTGAAACGAACCTTTCACGACAGCTTCGACTGCTGCCACCGCGCACGCAGCTGCGGTGAGCGCCACTTCCTGCGAGTTGCGGGAAGCGACCGTGTCCGGGTCGAGCCGTCCGCCGCCTTGCGAGCAGACCCGATCGATCGCTTTAAGCATCGCTGCCGGATGAACCCGTTCGACCAGGCTGCGATCGATGGCAGCCAGTGGCTGCGGGTCACAATGTGTCCAGACGGGAGAGCCTTCGAGCCGGGCGTGAATCGTCCTCAGCCGGTCTGCCGACTCCGGATGCCGCCCCGTATCGTGTGCCAGGAACAGATCATCTTTCCAGAGGGCGATCCGGCGGGCAGTCACTCCTCGTCCTCCGTCCATTGGCCGATCGAGCCGCTGAGGAACCCATCGGGAACTTCGAGTGAGCAGGTAATCGCATCGAAGTCGGCCTGCAGCTCTTCCAACTCGTCATCGGTTCCCTGACAGGTCACCAGCACCGTGCAGTGCGAGGTGCGAAAGGCCCGCAGCTCAGCTCGATTGAGCAGCTCGAAACAGACAAACTCGATATCGCGACCTTCGCCGGGATGTCGAGCGACCTCGGTCGACAGATCGAATACATCGACCTCGTCATAGGTCTCCATGAAGGCATCGACGGCCGATTCCAGGACTTCGGCGACTTCGGGGCGATCCGTCAGAATCGTGGCCGACCAGAAGCCGGTGGTTCCGGCGGAGACCGTGACCGTGGCGCCGCCTTCACCGGGCTCTTCGGTCAGTTCCCAGTGCGCCGGGTAGCGAAACAGCAAGCCGTGATTTTGGTAGAGCGATGTCATCGTGAGTAAGAGTGAGAGCGGGCCCTGTCTGTGAGGCCGAATCTAACGGATGCTCGCCCACCCGTCACGTGCTGCCAGCGCAGTTAGCCGTCGGGCTAGACCGATGTGCTGTGTCGTCGCACTCAGAAATTCACGAACTTTTCTGCGAGGCCCTATTGACGCGTGCCGACAGTGCATTACAGTAGTAATACAGACATGCAAAGACCCTCCGTCACATTCTCTGTTCATCCCTCCTCGGGCGTCCCGATCTATCGGCAGTTGATGGATCAGGTCCAGGCTCTCGTGGCTGGGGGCAAGCTCGTTGTCGGAGACACGATCCCCAGTGTGCGCCAGATGGCTGCCGATCTGGGTGTGAACATGATGACGGTCTCCAAGGCCTACGCGAAGTTGGAGGCGCTCGGCATTCTGCAGCGGGAGCGCGGCAAGGGGATGGTCGTCGCGGCCCCCAGCACCGAGGGTTCCGTCGCTCACCGGCAGGAACAGATGCGGCCCCTCGCGGATCAAGCCGTGGTCCGCGGGCTGCAATTGGGCCTGACGCCGCCTCAGCTTCTGGACGTATTCAAAGCTTCGATTGAGGATCACACATCGTGAATGAACTGGCGATTGATGTCACCGGGCTGCATAAGGCATTCGGAGCCAAGCACGTTCTCAATGGAGTGAACTTGCAGATCCCGCGCGGGCGGGTCGTGGGACTGCTGGGGCTCAATGGAGCCGGGAAAAGCACGCTGATTAAGTGTCTGCTGGGGTTACTCAAGCCGACGCACGGCTCGGTCACGGTACTGGGGCGCGATGCCTGGCATCTGGACGACCAGCAGAAGATCAAGATCGGTTATGTGCCGCAGGAGATCACGCTGTACCCCTGGATGACCGTCAAGCAGACGGTGGACTATGTCTCCGCATTCTATCGCACCTGGGACACCAAGTGGTCGGACGAGCTGCTGCGGCGGTGGGAGTTGCCACTGAATGACCGCTTCGGTCCCCTGTCGGTCGGGCAGAAGCAGAAGCTGGCTCTCGTGCTGGCGCTGGGACATCGACCGGAGCTGCTGATCCTCGATGAGCCGGTGGCGAGCCTCGACCCGGTTGCGCGGCGGTGGTTCCTGGAGTCGATTCTGGAGATGGCTGCGGATGAGCAGCACACGGTGCTGTTCTCGACGCATATTACCTCGGACCTGGAGCGCGTGGCCTCGCATGTCGCACTGATGAAAGAGGGCCAGGTCGTGTTCGATGACGAGCTGGATGTTCTCAAAGATCAGGTCAAGCGGCTGCGACTGCGCTGTGATGCGGACCTACCGATGTCGTTTGCCGTGCGCGGGGCGCTCAGTACCAGTGTCGAGGGGCGGCACGCCGTGGTCACGGTCCCGCTCGTCAGCGATGAACTCCTCGTCGAGGTCCGCCAGCGCTGGAGCGCGGATGTCGAGGTCGAGGATCTGAACCTCGAGGAGATCTTCCTGGAAATGCACGAACAACAGTGAAACTGTCGCTCAAACATACAAATGACTAAGGACCAAGGACTAAGGACAATGCAAAAACTCTGGGTTGTACTGAAGGTCTCGCTGACTCGTCCGTGGGTCTGGATGATGCTGCCGATGGTCATCTTCCAGGTGATGCCGTTCTGGAAGTTCGTGCCGAAGAATCCCGTGACGAACTACAAGAACGCAATCCCCGCGTTCGATCGGCCCGAGGTCGTCGTTTCGGATCAGTTCGAGCTGTACGATCGAGCCAAGCAGTACCGCTTCGCAGATATCGAGGGGCTGGAATGTCGAGATCTGCACGCCGAGATCGGGTTCAATTCCCAAGGAGAACCACAAGCCAGCCCAGCTGCAATTACCGATCCTCATCTCGTCGGCGCGGGTGGTTCGTGGGTGATCCTTGACCAGACTCCACAACTCAAATCGCTGATTCTCCAGCCGCCCAATTCCCTGAACGCCGAGGGCTGGAAGCGGATTGGCTCGCTCCAGAAATTGGAAGTCTTGAGTTTAGAGAGCGTCAGTGTTTCAAATGAAGACAAGACGCACCTTCAGTACTTCATGAGTAATTCTCTCGTGTCGCTGATGAACCTGCGACAACTCAACCTCAACAATTTTGGCGGTCAATACGACTGGAAACTCCCTCCACTGCCGCGTGTCGAATTTCTCGTACTGGGGTTCAATCTCCAGATGGAAGCGAATCTCGAATCACTCGCACAGTCGTCGCCGTATCTGCAGACACTCGTGCTGCATACCTTTGACAACTTCTCCTACACCGATCGGATGGTGGAATCGCTCGGGAAGATGCCGCGATTGCAGCGGCTCATCATTTGCAGCTCCTCCAAGCAGGATGCCTGGAAAGAGTCTCAACGACAGGTCGAGTTTCTCCGAGAGCGGTTACCGGGATTGAACATCGAACGCGGGGTCTTTTCGCACAACCGTGTGATCCTGCACTTGTTCCTGTCGTTCCTCGCGGCATTCCTTCCGTTTATCGCGTGGTTCCAGTCGGGGTTGAAGCTGTCTCAGCCGATGGCCGCTGTGATGCCGGGGCATCGCGGTCCGCACCTGTTCTGGCCGTTGGCGATCTCGGCCAGTTGTGCCTGTTTGGCTGGCTTCCTGAGCATTCGGACAGGCACGTACTGGCCGGCCGCCGTGTCGATCACCGTGATGGAGGTCATGCTCGCCGCGACGATTCTGCCGGGTCACGATCTGACGGGTCCGTGGCGAAAGTGGATTCAATACATCTCGATGATCGATGTCATTTGCCTTCTGCTGGGTGTCACGCTGGCCCTGGCGGCACCGTACTCCGCGGACGCCTACCTGATGGGAGATTACCCGGCGCTCGCGATCGGGCTCATGCTCTGGTTCGTGGCGGCGGGGGCCTGGAAGATCTGGCGTGCGACGCGGCTGCACCGGATCCTGGCGGAGAGCGGAATGCCGGGAATCCCCGGACTGAATGTCGGAATGCATCAGGTCATGAACCAGCCGTTTGTCCCCGCGCCGGGCTGGTCCCTGGCGAACTGGCAGCTGCAGCGGATGCAGAGTGCGATCGATCGCAGAATCGCGAAGATGGACCGTTCGAACTGGGTGGAAATGCTGCGGCAGGCGTCCCCCTCTAATCCCGGCATGTGGGTGGGACTGGTGATGATGGTGGTGTTCTTCGTGGTCTTTCGGATGTTCAATTTCCGTGGCTCAGTCCCGGCCAAGGCATCCACCGCGCCGATCTACGCGATTGGAGCCTTTCAGGCCACACTCATGTTCTTGATGATCAACGTCATGTTGTGGGTGAATCGACGCGGAACGATTGCCCATGAGTTCCTGCGCCCGGTCAGTCGCCCGCTGTTTTGGCGACACTTGCGGGTGGCAATCTTTCACGACCTCAAGTTTGCGGCCCTGTTCGCGCTGGGTGGAGGTCTGTGTGCGGTCTACATGGTCAATCAGAATTCACTCCCGATCTTGACCGTCTTCCACGCCGTGGCTGCGACTCTGGGAGCCTTGGCCTTTTTGCACGGCTGGGTCATGTTGATGGTGATCGGCAAACGACTGTGGCTGCATGCCACGCTGGCTGTGATCACAATGGCATTGATCACCGGACTGTCGATTGCGAGCGTGGCGATGACGGTCGGCAAGGACCAGAACGTGATCGCAGCAGGGGCGTGCGTCTTCTGGGTCGTGGTTGCCGGGAGCGCGATGCAGTGGGGGATCGCTCGCAAGCTGCCGGACTGGGAACTGGGGTAACCCTCAAGATGGGTCAGAGTCACCTCGCCAAACGAGCTCAAGATTACACGTCAGTTTCTTCGGCAAACCCAGCCCAACTGACACCCTTTGCGATTTCACTGTCGAAAGATACTTCTATGGCATTCTGGTGCCAAACGAAAATCCCATACTCCATGACCTCTGATTTACTTGGGTGCAGTGAGCAGCATTTCGCATGGACTCGATAACCTGCGCGGACTGTTTTTGAGTCGGACTGAGGTATCTCCAGCACTGGCCCTTGACCGAGCACTGCTTGAGACCGCTGAACGATGAATCTGCGATACGATTCGCGCCCGACTGAGTCATGAGGGATACGCTGTCCCTGAACGCAGTCAACGAGGATTCCTATGCACGATACCCTGCGTCCATCGAGTTCAACCGAAAAAATCTCGTTCACAGATAATCCCCCATTGCCACCCGAATCGGAATTTGAGAAGTCCCTCGACTCGTCTGTGTCCGGTCTGCATACAATCGAACTTTCATGAAACAAACCTCCGGGCGGAGTAACCACGCCCAGAGGTGTTCGAATCGCGAATCGAAGCAGACGGCTCCCTCGGCTCTCTCATTCTCCATGGGATTCGAAGATGCGCCGCTATCAGCAAAACAAGACCTACCCGCGCGGCGGCAGCTTCTTGGCCAGCTTGTGCTTGGCCAGAATCGAGTAGGCGGGCAGCCCGTTGATCTCGGGCACCTGCGTCCGACCGACGATCAGCGGGGCGGCGTAGTCGACGAACTTCTGATTCACACCCAGACCGTCCTCGGCGATCCAGTCCCTGGGCAGGAAGTGCTCGACGTTGGCGATATCGCCCAGCGGTTGCAGGCCGGTCGTCCACTTGTACGGCTGGCTCGACTCGCGAACGATCTTGACCATCTGCCCGCTGATCCCGCTGACGGCAGCCTTCGTAGCAGCCACGCCGCAGGCATGGGACTCTTCCGCGTCGGTCGCACTACCGTAATGAGCAGCTGCTCGCTGGGCATACCCCAGCAGCACCGTGCGGGTCTTCAGGTTCAGGTCCTTCTCGACGATCTCCTTGAGCTTCGTGCTCGCCCCAGCCAGGGCCGGGTGGCCGAAGTCATCGAGCTTGGTGTAGTCGGCCCCGACCTCGCGGCCGTCTGGATACTGAATGCCCTCGCCGCAGACGACGATGCAGTACTTGTTCCTGGCGACGACGGCCTTGACCTTGGCGATGAACTTCTCGCGGTCGAACTTCACTTCGGGCAGCAGGATAATCTGCGGAGCGTTGTCCGGGTTGCCACGCTGCGCGAGAGCCGCCCCTGCAGCGATCCAGCCCGCTGACCTACCCATGACTTCCACGATGCAGCACGAGCCATCGTCGGTCGCCATCGATCCGACATCCAGCCCGATCTCGGTCACGGTCGCACAGACGTACTTGATCACGCTGCCGTAACCCGGCGTGTGATCGGTGTGCGGCAGGTCGTTATCGATCGTCTTCGGCACGCCGACGACCCGCATCTCCCAGCCGCGCTTGACCGCTTCGAGATGGATCTTGTGCGACGAGTCCTGCGAGTCATTCCCGCCCGCATAGAAGAAGTACCGGATGTTGTGGGCCTGGAAGACCTCGAACAGCCGGTCCATGTCCTTGGCAGCCCGCTCGGCCTTCTTCTTGAAGTCGAGCTTGTAGCGGCAGGTTCCCAGACCAGCTGCCGGGGTGAACTTCAGCCCATCGACCACAGCTGGGTCTTCCTTGCGGAAGTCGAAGATCTCTTCGTTGAGCATCCCCAGGATGCCGTTCATCCCGCCGTAGATCCCCTCGATGCAGCTGTGCTTGAACGCTTCCTGCACGACGCCGCAGACGCTGGCGTTGATGACGGCTGTGGGCCCGCCGGACTGACCGACGAGCAGATTTCCAGTGAGCTGTGACATGAGAAGAAGCCCGGGCCGTAGTGCCCAGTTTGGAAGGCCGGTGAAGACGGGCCGTAACAATCGGCTCCGTCAGAAGGAGGTAGTTTAGAGGCTGATGGCGGAGACAACCATCGATCCAAGTTTTTGCGAAGAACCGGCTAAGCCGCGCCGACGCCCCACTGGTCGATCAGGTCTTCAATACTTCCCTGCTCAGCCACGCAAAGGTACACAAACTTCTGATCCGCCCAGACTGCGGAACGGGCGTAGCTCAGCCGAACGGGATCGGAGTGAGCCGGAGCATCGCTCACGCGCGAAATCGGAATTACCACCAGCCAGCCGCGAAAACGCAGGGAGGCAATGTTCACTCGAAACGCAGCCACATCGTGGCCCGGTCGTCCGTCCAGATCCCAGCCTACAGGCTGGGGAGCGGCGACTCGCTGCCAGCGAGGATCAGAAATCTGAGGGGTAAAGCTGCCGTCGAACGCCACCGGAGCCGATTTTGCAGCCAGCAGCATCGATGCGGCCGAATCTCCAAGTCCCGCGACTGTCATCGCCGAGGCCCGCGTGGCCCAATACCAGCCCCCCAGCGCCAACATCAACGACAGCCCCAGTCCGACCAGCCGGCGGCCCCACTCCCGCGAACCCCAGCTGCGGGCTTCTACTCGCGGGGAGGAAAGCTGGACCTGAGCCAGAATCCGGTCTCGCAGCTCCTCCGGAATCGCCACCTCGTGAAGCAGCGATTTCACCCGGCGATCGAACTCATGAATGTCGTCGACAGCGTGGCCACAGAGTTCACAACCGGCCAAGTGATCGCGCACCTCAGCTCCCTCTGTACCTTCCCAATCACGGGATGCACGAGGGTGCAGGTCGATCCACTGGCGGGCGGTCTGGCAATCCATGGTGAGTCGCGCGATTCCGGTTCAGGAATGGGGTTCGAGAATGAACTTCTCCAGCTTCCGACGCAGCTGCGTTTTGGCTCGAGACAACCGGCTCATGACGGTTCCCTGCGGGAGCCCCAGCTGGTCCGCGATGTCGCGGTAGCTGCGGTCCTCGAAGTAGAACATCAACAGAGGGATTCGAAACTCGTTCGGCAGTTCCTGGATCGCAGCCTGCAGTCGGTCCGAGTTCAGTTCACTATCGAGCCAGCCCGGATCGGATTCCGCAGACGCGAGTTCCGGGGCATCGTCGAGGGTGATCGCACTGGTCAGCGGACGCCGACGCAGGTACTCGTTCCGCACAATCGTGTAGAGCCATCCCCGAGCCGCCCGCGGCTCCCGCAATTGAGGCAGATTCACCTGAGCGAGCATAAATGTCTGCTGCGTCAGATCTTCCGACTCAATAACAGAACCGCTGAGTCGGTAGGCATAGCCAAACACCGCTCTGTAATGCTCGTCGACCATGTCCGCCACGCCAAGCGCAGCTGGTCTTTGCATTGTGATCCCTCGAACAGGAGGAGTCGGTCCTTGACTCGGAATTCCCGACAAAATGGCTCCTGCCGGCAAGTTGTCGCAGATTCGACTCTGTAAGCATTCCCGGAACGGACGGGGGAATCAAGGGTCAGGGGGGCACGGCTACGCCCGGCGACAACTGGTTACGCAAAAATCCGTCTGAGGCACGGGAGCCGCCTAACTCCTCTTTTCTCGATCGGCAGATTCTGCTACTTCACGTTCCAGATACCGAATGGGACTGGACAGAGCGCGGGTGAGGAGCACCCTTGGACTGGCCAGTTTTCCGGTGTCAGGTCGACAAGGAGGGGGAGACCGTGCCCAGAAAAGGACGTCACGTTGAGCTGCGCCACATCTTTCCGTGGGTGGCTGCGCCCTATATCGAGCTGTTGAGAATTCTGTGGCGGATCGAGCGTTTTCTGCTCTCGCCGTTTCAGTATCTGCAGGCCTGGACGGTGTCGGCCGTGTTCGGGATTCTGGGGATCCTGCTGTCCGTGGCGCTGTTCATTCCGCGTCTGACGGGGAATCAGGCGATGGCCTCTTCATCGCGGACGATCAACCGGTTCGAGATGCCCTACATCCCGCCCGAGGCTCCCGTCGTCCCCGAGAGTTATGGGACCACGGGCGAGCCGGACGTGGCGGTGATTGTCGAACGCACGATCCTCAGGAACTTCGATCAGAACGAGCGAGTCCTGACAGAATCCAAACCGCTGAAGCCGACTCGGGCGGCGATCGCGCTTCGCGACAACTGGTCCACTCATCGCGAAGAGTATGCGGAGCTGGCCCCCCTCACGTTTCAACCCTACATCCGCCGCGCGCCCGTTCAGGATCCGCAGCTGACGACTCTGGTTCCGGAGTATCGCTACGATCCCGGTGTCGGAGATTTCCAGTCCCTACGCAGCCGCTTGGCCAATGTAACCGTCAAGAAGTCGGTTCCGCGAGGGAATCCTGATGAGCCGATGACGTACATCATCACTGTCAGCAACGTCGGAGAAGAGATCGTCGGGACCACGACGATCGAGGAACGGATCTCTCACATTCAGCGGGTGATTGATACCGACCCGCCCGCTCAGGTCTCGCCGCTCAATGATCGGCTGATCTGGGAACTGGAAGAACTGCTCCCCGATGAGACGCGACATCTGAAGGTCACGATTCAGCCGGATCGACGCGTGCAGTTAACCCATGATACGACCGTGGTTTTCACGACCGCCCCAGTCATTGCCGAAACGATGGTGCGTGACAAGGCCCCGGACGTGCTGCCCCAGGTTGTTCCGCCGCCTGCTGAGCCGGAACCCGAACCCGAGCCGGAACCGGAGCCTGCTCCCGCGCCAGTCCGATCCACTGTGCCGGGAGTGCCCCGGCTGGTGATTGAGTTTGACCCGCCGCCGACGGTGCGAGTCGGAGAAGAAGTCAGTGCCTTCTATACAATTACCAACGTGGGAACCGCCGACGCCACGGGGATTCGTCTGCTGGTCGAGGTCCCTCGGGAATTGAAGCACCGGTTCGGCGAACTCGTCGAGCACAAGATCTCGCGATTGACCCCCAACCAGTCCCGCAAGGCGCTGTTTGCCGCTCTGGCCCAGGATACAGGCCGCATGGCTCTGAACTGGACGCTGGAGTGCGCCGAACTGGACAGCCAGACCTCGGTCGAGTGGCTGGCAGTCAACCCGCCGATCACAAAGTTTGGAACACCCGAGTCGACGATTCCCCGAACTGAGCCCACACCGCTCAATCCGACTCCGGTCCAACCGGTGGAGCCCGCGGTGAATGACCCGCTGTCGACATGGCCGCAGCCTCGACCGAACTTCGACACCCCACGAACGATTCCGCCTCGCGGTGTCCCATTCGGCCCCCAGCCAGCACCGGGTTCGTCGATCCCCTCCTCGATTCCTTCGACGATTCCGCACTGGGTCGACCCTGCGGCGGTCACGCAGCCCGCCGATCTCGACTGGAACGGTCGCGGTTTGAGTGACCCCGGACTGCCTGCCGAGGACCCGATGGAACTCGGCCCGGTCACACCGCCAACCGATCTTCCCGATCTGGAAGCCGATCTGGTCCCGGAGAACAGCTCCATTCCGCCGCGGAGCTCCATCCCCAACGGACCCGCTGTCCCCGAGCTGGCTCCGGCCCCGGATGCGAATCCGCTGGAATCACTGGAGGAACCGCCCCTGGAGATGAATGAGCCCAGCTCTCCGCCCGCGTTTCCGGATCTCCAGGATCAGCCCGAGCTCGAAGAGCCTCCGGTCGGGGCTAAGTCTCTTTAATGAACCCGACCGACCGACCGCACCGGTCTCCGTGGCCTGACATCTCACTCCTGGGAGTAGCGCTCATCTGGGGTGTGAATATCCCCTTGATGAAGCTGGGCCTGGAGGGCGTCGAGCGGTTCGCCTTCAACGCCGTCCGGCTGCTGCTCTCCGCTTTGATTCTGGTTCCGCTCGCCCTGCGTGAGACGCCGTTCCAGGGAGTCCGCCCGCCCGGTTTTCGCTGGTCGGTCGCGCTCTATGCGCTGATCGCCAGCGGAGTTTACCAATGGACCTTCATCCTGGGGGTTTCGCGCACCGCATCCGGGAACGGCTCGTTGATCATGGCGACAGTTCCGATGTGGACAGCCATCCTGGCGCGATTACTCCTGGGTGAGAGGCTGTTGACGCAGGCCAAGCTGGGGCTGGCGATTGCCTTTCTGGGGACCTCGATCGTGGCCCTGCAGAAAGATCTGCAAGGAGGCGAGTCCCCGCTCGTCGGGAACATCTTCATGCTGCTGGCTGCCCTGACCTGGGCCTGGGGAACGGTCCACAGCCGGAAGGTGTTGCCCTACATTTCCCCGATGCGGCTGTCGGCGATCTCGTCGGCGGCCATGCTGCCGCTGCAGTTTCTTTTCGCGTTCGACTCGGTGCAGGAGTTCGTCCCCCAGCTGCGCGAAACGCGGGTCTGGGGTCCGCTGGTTTACGCGGGACTCCTCTCGACAGGACTGGCTCTCCCAATGTGGAGCTACGGCGTCCGGCACTCGGGCGCGGCTCAGGCAGCTGTCTTTCAAAACCTGGTCCCGATCGTGGCGATCGCCAGCGCCTGGCTGATCAATCGCGAACCAGTCACTGGCTCACAAGTTCTGGGAGGGGCCCTGATCATCGGCGGGCTGATTCTGGTGAGGAAGTCACCTTCTGCTCCAAGTCCCGCAGCCGTGAACCCCGTGCCCGTGAATGCCGAGTAGACCGCTCACACGTGTCGCCGGACGATCACTTGCCATCCCTTGTGTAAGACCTCGATCTGAGTCATCCAGAGTTCCAGAAACGGATCGATGGCATACCGGGGAGGGAACTCCACATCGCCGACCCACTTGTAATCATCCATGGCGAGCAGTCCCCCCACGCGTAGCATCGGCCACGCCATCGCAATATCGGTGAGTACGTAGCGCGCCTCGTGGCTACCATCGATATAGATGAAATCGTAGGTCCCGGTCAGTGACTTCAGGGCGTGGGCGGAATCGCTCTGGCATTCGATGACCTGATGCCCGCGTCCGGTCTCCTGGACGTTCGCCCGAAACTGGCGCCGCACAGCCTCCTGATCCCAGATGTCGACGCAAGTGAGTCGCGACTCGGGATGCGTCAGAATCTCCTGCAGCAGCCAGACAGCGCTGCTGCCTTCGTTGCTTCCGATCTCCAGGACTTGAGTCGGCTGGCCTGCCAGGGGCCGCAGCCATCGCTCCCAATTGGGAATATGGGACGAGAACCAGTCAGCGGTGAACTTCATCGGCGGCGTTCAGAGAGGAGGAGGTCAGATGTCGCAGAGAGAAACTGCTTCCTGAAGACCCTCCCAGACGTTGCGCGTCGGGATGAACTCCTGCCCCACGTATCCCTGGTAACCGACTTCGAGCAGGGCCTGCATCACAGCGGGGTAGTAGATTTCCTGCTTCTTATCGAGTTCGCCCCGACCGGGATTTCCGGCCGTGTGGACGTGCCCCAGAAACTCCTTGTGCTGGTGGATTCGACGAATCACATCCCCATGCATGATCTGAACGTGATAGATGTCAAACAACACCTTCAGGTGACTCGACCCGACCTGTTTGCAGATCTCAACACACCAGTCGATATCGTCCCCTTGATAACCCGGATGCCCCTTCATCGGGTGCGAGCCGTCGCGCGTGTTGAGCATCTCCAGGCAGACTGTGACTCCTTTCTTTTCAGCGGAGCCGACAATTTTCTTGAGCCCTTCGATGCAGTTCTTCTGCCCCTCCTCCTTGGAGCGACCATTCGCCATACCGGTAAAGGTGATCACGCTTTTCACGCCGAAGTCGGCACACTGGCCGATCCGCTCATCCAGCACAGTCAGGCACTTTTCCCACTCATCGGGGTTACTGAATCCCGTCGAGAACCCGTGACTCCCCGCGATCGCACAGGTCAGCCCATGCTTCTTCAGCGTTGGCCAATTCTTCGGATCGCACAGCTCGATACTCTGGCAACCCAGCTTGACCGCCGTCTCGCAGTACTCGTCAAAGTCCTTAAACGACTTTTCGTAGCACCAGTTCACGAGCGACTGCTTGATCCGTCCGTTCTTGGCCACCGGTCCATCCGCCGCCAAAACCGGAGTGGCCCCCGCAGCAGCTGCTCCCGCCAGAGAAGCGGCAGCCAGTGTGGAGAAGTAGTCACGGCGAGAGAGATTGGGCAGGGTCATGATCAGCTCCAGGAACGGCAGGTCCGAGTCGAGCCTAGCTTACAGACCAGAAGCCCGATCTGCCGCTGTGAAACTCTTCGAGGTCGTGTGACGGAGACCACGGCAACGCGGCGATACATACGAGGCACGTCGGGCTAGCCCGACGGCTAACTTGGACTGACACAACTCAAACAACCGCGTTGCCGTGCTTCACATCTGTCTACATTGGTGTATCGTCGTCGCCTGATATACCCTGAGTGGCCACCCGCAAGTTCGCAATCGGGTGTCCACCACTGATCCATCGGCGACTCAACATGAAGTTCTCTGTGTCACTCGTTCGTCTGGCGATCATTCTCGTCCCAGCGCTCGCGGTTCCGTTTGGAGCTTCTGCAGCTCCGCCGAAGCCTCTGCGAGTCCTGATCGTCTGCGGCGGCTGCTGCCATGACTACAACACCCAGAAGGAGCTGCTCGCCAAGGGGATGATGGAGCGAGCCCACGTCGATGTCGAAGTCGTCCACCAGGGCGGCAGTGCCACCAACAGCCGCATCCCGCTGTACGAGAGCAAGGAATGGTCCAAAGGGTTTGATGTCGTCATCCACGACGAATGCTTCGCCGATGTCAAAGACAACGCCTATACGCAGAACATCATCACTCCGCACCGCGAGGGGCTGCCCGGGGTCGTGCTGCACTGTGCGATGCATTGCTACCGCGACGGGACCGATGACTGGTTCCAGTTCTGCGGCGTGACCTCGCGGCGGCATGGTGCCCACTACCCGCACGAAGTCCTGAACACCGACGCAGCTCATCCGATCATGGCCAAGTTCGGAGCCGCCTGGGCCAATCCGGCGGGCGAGCTGTACTGGATCGAAAAGGTCTGGCCGACCGCTCATCCGCTGGCCAGTGCCAAGAACAAGGAGCAGGGGAACGAAGAGGTCTGCGTCTGGACCAACCAGTACGGCAAGGGTCGCGTCTTCGGCACCACGCTCGGGCACCATAACGAGACGGTCAGTGCTCCCGAGTATCTGGACCTCGTGACACGTGGCACGCTGTGGGCCTGTGACAAGCTCAATGACGACTACCTGAAGAAGCCCCAGCCCAAGACCGTCCGCGTCAACATCGCGAAGGGAGCCAAGGCCACCGCCAGCAGCGAGCAAACCAGTGAGAATCACTTTGCCAAAGATGCCGTCGATGGCAACCTTGCGACCCGCTGGTGCGCGAGTGGCGGGCAGCTGCCAGAGTCATTGACTCTCGAACTCCCCCAGCCGACCAAGTTGACGGGATGCAAGATCGACTGGGAATCGGCATCCGGAGTTTATCGGTACACCGTCGAGACCTCGGCCGATGGAAAGGCCTGGCAAACGGCAGTGGACGCATCGAAGAACGACAAGCCGTCCAATGTGCCCCACGACTTTGCAGCCGACGCCGTTCGTTCCGTCCGCATCAATGTCGTCGGAACGAATCCCGGACAGTGGGCCAGTCTGTTCGAAGTCGAGCTGTACGGCGACAAGACCGAAGTTGTGACGGTCGACCCGTCCGGCAAGTCGCTGGAGCGGGAGAAGGAACTCCTCAAGGATGTCCGCGTCCCGGCTGAGTTCGAAGCCCGCCTCTTCGCAGCTCCGCCCGCTGTGAACTACCCGACGTTTGTCGCATGTGCCCCGAATGGGGATGTCTATGTCTCGGTCGACAAGAACGGCTCGCTCGACCGGGCTCCTAAGCGAGGCTCGATCATCAAGCTGCGAGACCTGGACGGCGATGGCCGGGCCGACCAGTCGCAGCTGTTTGTCTCCGATGTCGATTCGCCGCGTGGGCTGGTCTGGGACCGTGACCGGTTGTATGTCCTGCATCCGCCGCACCTGAGTGCGTTCATCGACCGCGATGGAGATGGCCGAGCCGAGGACCAGCAGATTCTCGTCAAGGATATCGCATTCACATTCAAGGACCGGCCCGCAGACCACACCAGTAACGGCGTGACGATGGGGATCGATGGCTGGCTCTACATGGCGATCGGAGACTTCGGCTTTATGAAGGCCGAAGGGATCGATGGCCGCCAGCTGCAGTTCCGCAGCGGAGGAGTCGTCCGTGTCCGTCCCGATGGGACCGGCCTGGAAGTCTACTCGCGTGGGACACGTAATATTCTCGAAGTCTCAATCGACCCGCTGCTCAATGGGTTCTGCCGCGACAATACGAACGACGGCGGTGGCTGGGACATTCGGCTGCACCACTTCAGCGGCGGTGAGCACCACGGCTATCCGTCGCTGTATATGAACTTCAACGACGAAGCGATCCAGCCGCTGGCTGACTACGGCGGCGGGTCAGGCTGCGGGGGGCTGTATCTGGCTGAGCCGGGGTTCCCCGATGGGTTCTCGAATGCGATGTACACCTGCGACTGGGGTCGCGACTGGGTTTACCGGCACAAGATGACTCCGAAGGGGGCGACGTTCACGGCCGACCAGACCGAGTTCGTCCGCGTGCCACGCGTCACCGATATGGATGTTGACGGGAACGGACAGCTCATCATCTCCAGCTGGAAGGGAGCCACGTTCACCTACGTCGGCGAGGACGTTGGGTACCTGGTTTCCGTCCGCCCCAAGAGCCAGGGGTGGAAAGCCAGTGACACGAAGAACCTGACGGACCTGGATGTCTCTGCTCTGATTGAGGAGCTGAAGTCGCCGAGCCATGTTTGGCGGCTGGCGGCTCAGCGAGAATTGTTGAAGCGAAATCTGAATGGCGTTCAGATTGCTCAGATTGCAGAACTCGTGCGGGATCAGTCTCAGTCGACCGAAGTCCGAGTCGCGGCTCTGTATGCGCTCGACCCAGAACCGCGTGAACGAACTGCAAGGCTGGTGATCAGCGATCCGAAGTTCGCCGAGTTCGCGGTCCGAGCACTCGGCGATCAGCCCAGCCCGACCTTCCCGATCCACAGCGTCGCAGAAACTCTGCAAAGCGAATCACCCCGTGCTCGCAAAGCCGCCGTTACTGCCCTGGCTCGGCAGGGGAGCACCGAAGCGGCCACAGCTATCATTCCCGCGACCATCGACGCCGACCCGATCGTCGCCCACACCGCGCGGCGAGCACTGCTCGAGATGAAAGCTGCTGGACCGTGCCTGGCATTCTTGGGCAAAGAACCAGCGACCTCGCCGACCTTCGCCACCGTTCTCTCGGCAGCTCGACAGATCCACGACCCGGCGATTGTCGACTTTGTCATCACCCAGCTTAATACAGCGAAGGATCAGGCGGTTCGCGAGCTGTTGCTGTCTGCGCTGTGCCGCTTGCACTTCCAGGAAGGGGAGTGGAAAGGGGACAGCTGGGGCACGCGGCCAGATACGACGGGTCCTTACTACCAGCGTGAGCCGTGGGCCGAGACCGCGAAGATCGCGGGGGTGTTGAAGTCGACTCTGGCGAACGCCAACTCGACCGAAGCAGCGTACCTCACTCGCGAGATGGACCGGCACCGGATTCCGCTCGACGATGCGATTGACCAGCTCGTGGCGCTCGCCAAGACCGACAAGAGCCTGCGTCCCGCGCTGGCATCTCAGCTGACTCGGTCCAAGTCAATCAGCCCGGCTGCCGCAGAACTGCTGATCGAGACCGTGGCCGACTCCGATGCGGCTCCGGCGACGCTGATCGACGCCATGTCGGCTCTCGCCAAGGTCAACAGCGACAAGGCTGCGGTGGCTCTGATCGGGGCTCAGGCGTCACTCGAATCGAGCGATGCGCGCAGGCAGGTGCTCCGCCGGGGTCGCGAGATCCTGCTGGGGGCTGGTCTGTGGGCCGATCATTGGCAGGCTCTGTCCAAGCTGGCCGATGGGAAAGACGCAGCTGCCAGCTGGGCCGAAGCGATGATCGTCGCAACATCGACCAGCAAAGAGACTGCCGTCGAGACCCGCGAGCTGATCGCCAAGTGGCTGGAGCCGCGTTGGAAAGATCCCGCTCGTGAAGTGGGGCTGATTCACGCGGTCGCCAAGTCGGGCCGCGCCGAGTACGCAAACCAGGTCCTCGCCGCCCGGTTCAGCACCACTCCCGAAGTCAAAGCCGCCGCCGAAGCAGCGATCAAGGAACTGAAGCTCGACGACAGCCAGAAGTCCGGCCCGAAGATCTCGACGATCAAGGTCGAAGAGGCGATTAAGCTGGCCGTCGCTGAGAAGGGGGACGTCGCGCTGGGCGAAGTCCTGTTCGAGCGGATGAGCTGTGTGAAGTGCCACACCACGCGGAAGGACCAGCCGCCGCGCGGTCCGTTCCTGGGAACGATCGCCAACACCTACAAGCGCGAAGCTCTGGCCGAAGCGATCCTGATCCCGAGCAAGACTCTGGCTCAGGGGTTCGTCACCAACGTCTTCGCCCTCGAAGATGGGACGACGGTGACCGGGTTCGTGGTCTCGGAAGCCGCAGACAAGGTGACGATCCGTAACGCCGACGGTGTTGAACGCGAGATCCCGACCGAAAGCATCGACGAGCGGGTCAAGCAGAACGTCTCGCTGATGCCGGACGGGATCGTCAAAGAGCTGACGATCCGCGAACTCGCATCGCTGATTGACTATCTGGAGTCATTGCCCAAGCAGCAGTAGCCCCGCCGGGTCGCGCGGACTGGAGGAGTCCCGCACGTGGCCAAGCAGTGCGGGATCGATTCGCTCCGCACAGCTTCATCGAAAGAGATGGTTGACCGCAGCGGCTGCTCTATACTCATGGCGGATGGCCTGCACTCTCGTTGCCAACGAGGTGCAATGGCCGAACCCCGTCATGCCTCCCGCCGAGAATCCGATGGCCACCAGCTCTCCCCGACCGACCAACCTTCAGGAGCTGCGGGACAGCGGCTGGGTCTCCAAGTCCGTCAAAGACGAGCTGCGGGACAACTTCCTGCGAGCCCTGGCTGCCGGGGAAGAACTGTTCCCCGGCATGGTCGGGTACGAGAACACGGTCATTCCTGAGATCAGCATCGCCGTGATCGCCGGGCACGACATGTTGTTCCTGGGTGAGAAGGGTCAAGGGAAAAGCCGCCTGATGCGGACGCTGCCAAGGTTTCTGG
>JBIIOI010000026.1:0-72733 GCA_044337025.1 Planctomycetaceae bacterium | reverse complement strand
CCGCGTTGTTCCAAGGCCTCGTTCATGCCGCCTGCATGGTCATCGTGCTCAGACGGTTGTAGAAAACGACCATCCGGCGGCGACCCGCTTGAAAGCCCTGCAAACAGGTTTTGAAACCGGCTCTAAGCATGATCTCATCAGTTTCTCGGCGTCTTGAGGTCGTAGACCCGGAAGCGAGGTCCGGCGAACACCCTGTATTGGTTGCCCGGCCGAGTTAAGTAGGACCCTCGGAGTAAGCCGTGAGCTTACCAATATTTTCGAAGGAAACGCCGCCACGAGAGATCGAAGTAGGTCGTTGTCTTCATCGCGGATTGCGTCACGCGGATCGCGGTTCAGTACATTGTCCGTGGGTGCATCGACCTCGTCATCTGGCATGGCGTCGGCATCGAACCGGTGGTAGGCAACCAGCACGCGTTCCAGACCATCCAAAATCAACAGCCACGGCTTCGCATGCAGGTGGGCTAGCAGCTGGTCCTCCAGTTCGGTTGTTTTCTTCTTCTGGAACTCCTCCAGCGGACGGCCCGTCATGTAGGCCAGAGCCCGCTGGCAGAAGTCGGCCATGATGGCCCCGCGTTCGTAGAACGAGTACCAGAACCGTCCCGCCCAGTCGGACCGGACCTTCGTGGCGTGGTTGGTCGTCCATTCCCAGGTGAGCATACTCTTCCCGTTGCCACCGATCGCTTCGAACAGCAGCAGATTCGTCGGGTCGGCTGGCTTGGCCCAGTCGCTCAGCTCTGCCAGCTGGGATTCGCGACCGACGAACTTGTGGGAGCCGATATAGTCTGGCTCGGCATAAAAGGCGGGCGGTTTCGGGATAGGCTTGTCACGACCGAACGACTCGGGGGCGACCTCGTCGGTGATCGGTTCTTCCGGATGGTTGATGCGTTGTTTCAGTTCACCGAGGGCGTGAAGGAGATTGGAGTTCATATCCTCTACCGAGACAAACCTCGGAGCCACGCGCCCGTTCATCGCCCGCTGCTTGAACTCCTTGAGCTTCCGCTGAGCGTCGTCTCCTGCCTCGACATCTTTCGCCTTGACTGGGTGGTCGTCATCCATCACCAGTACCAGAATCTCCTGCAGCTTCCCGGCAGCTTTCCGTTCGAGGGCCCGGTTGAACTCCATCTCGGTGATCGAGACCTTCTCAGAGTTATCGAATTCCGGCACCCAGCCGTAGCGCCAGGCATAGATGCCGATATAGACATCGGCCTTATCGACCATCTCCAGCGAGACCTTCACGCCCGTGGCATCGCGCGGGGGCAGGTGCTCCATACCGATCGGGAAGAATCCCGCTTTCAAGCAGGCATCGATCGCCGCCTTCCGGTGGTCGGGAAGGTCGAGCGCGGTGCTGCTGATCATCGCCGTAATTTGGCCCGGCTTTTTCATGGGTGCCTCAGGGTTGCTGCATCCGGAGTTGTGACGTTTAACCTAACAGATGGGGGGAATCCTTTGCACGGCTGGGGTGTCGTAGCAGAATTCGTAAGAATTCTGACGTCCGGGGCTGGGGGGCATCGTGGGCTGCGCTGGGGCACCCTCACCCCCAACCCCTCTCCGCGTTCATCTTCGGAGCGGGGAGAGGGGAGCCAGACGGGGAGGGGAGAGGACGGGACGGGCAGATGTGCCCGTCCTACGGATCAGCACGACTACGGGCGGACGGTGATCAGGCCCTCTTCCGGTTCCTCGATCAGGCCCTCTTCCGGTTCCTCGGTGATCACGATGCTGCGGAAGTGGTACTCCTGCGGCTGGCCGTTGCTGTGCAGCTGGAGGCCGAGCGGGCTGGCTTTGAGCATCTCGGGCTTGTCGGTGAAGTCGAACACCTCTTTGCCGTTGGCTGCGAAGCGGATCCGTTCGCCGCGGACCAGGATCTCGATCTGGTTCCACTGGCCTTTCTTCTCCAGCTGGGGACCCGCTCCGACCGGGGCGACGCGGTTGCGGCGGTGGGCGTCCCAGATGCCCCAGTCGTGGCAGAACATCAGCAGCGGGCCTTTGAAGCCGAACTTGTTCTCGCCCGCGTCGGTGAACTGCTCACCCAGAGCCGCCACAGCTGAGTGCATCGTCGAGTGCTTGTCGCTCAGCGTCTGCTTGACCTCGAACAGCATGCGGAAGTTGCGGTACGGCTTGTCGGTGAACAGGTAGGTGCTGCTGGTGACCTTGTCGTCATTCGCACCGCGGATCATCCCGTGCTTCACGGACCAGCGCGTCGTGTCGCCTTGCCAGCCGGTCAGGTCCTTCCCATTAAACAGCACGACCGGCTTTTCACTCTTGGGAAGTTTCGCCACCACGGCCAGTGGCTCGTCGAAGTCAGTCTTCGGAGCTTCGAGGTTCAGTTCCTTGATCCAGGTGTTGCGGTAGCGGACATCGTGCCCCTCGCACTGCAGCTTGAGGCCGCCCGGAGTGTCGGTGATCCCCTTGCCGCCATCATTGCCGCCATCGATCCCGGAGTTCGGGCCGCCCCAGACCTGGTTGATTTCGAACTCGGTGTGGACCTTTTGCCCGTTGAGGTACATCGTGGCGCGGGCCTTCTCGACCCGCTTGCCGTCCTTAAAGCGGGCGGCCCGGAACACCACATCGTACGAGTTCCAGCTGCCGCGTCCGTTGTAGGCGTAATACGGCGACTCGCTCTCGTTGATGATGGCCGCCATCCCGTGCGGAGTGTTATCGCCGTCGAGAACCTGAATCTCGTGCCGGTTCTGCAGATAGACCCCACTGTTGCCGCCCGGATTCATGATCAGCAGCTCGATATGCAGCCGGAAGTCGCGGTACTCCTTCTTGGTCACGATGTCGGCCGCTCCGAAGCGTCCGCCGGCCGCTGCGGGGTCATCGGTCTGAACCGCTCCGCCGCCATCGATCGGGTCATCGACGATCTTCCACTTGATCGGCAGCGAGGACTTGAACCCCGGCCCTTGCCAATAGGTCCATTTGTCATCGAGTGTCTCACGAGTCCCATCGATCAGGACCTCGGCCCCGTCGATCGGTGGGGCTCCGACTCCGACATCGGCTTGAGCCGATGAGGCTAGCGAAATGAAACAAAAGGCCGCTGCAGCAGCATGAGTCAGACGAGGCATCACAGACTCCCTGGAGAGGTTCATGGAGGATCAAAATCCCGTGATGCGAGTCTAGCAGGTGGGGCAGGCAGTGGCACTCTTTCGAGACGTGTGGCAGGTCGCGAAAGGTCTCGGCTGGTGGGTGGGAGGGAAGCAGGCCGGGAAATCCGGGCGATCAGCCGCTAACATCTGGCCTCATCTCGCTCCCTCCGACTCACCAGCAACGATGCCTGCTCACCGAATCTCAACCGGTCTCCCGCAACTCGATCAACTGCTCGGCGGTGGACTGCTGCCGGGAACGATGACCGTCGTTCTGGGAGCCACGGGGATCGGCAAGACCCAGCTCGGGATTCATTTTGCGAACGCGGGAGCCCAGCAGGAAGGGGAACGCGGGATCTTCTTCGACATGACATCGCGCGGGGATTCGCAGAGTCATGCCGACTACGCCAAGCGGATGTATGACTGGACGATCACGGAGCAGTCTCCCGATGTGCCGCTGCTGATGAGTGAGCTGTGGGAGCGATCGAAGGCCCGTCGCGACTCGCTGCATGTCTTCAAGCAGACCGGCAAGCGGGTCACCTTGTCGGACCTGGACGACGACCAGAAGATCGAATGGAAGGTCGAGCTGAACCGCAAGCTGGAGCAGACGATCGCCTTCTTCTACGGGAACTTCGTTCATGGAGTGCGGCGGTGCGTGATCGATGGAATGGAGCCCGCCGACCGGGCCAGCGATTCGTTTCAATTCGAACGGTTCGAGTACATCTATCACCAGATCCTGCGGAAGGAAGCTGAGTGGGTGGCCCGCGATCTGTTCCGGGCTCAGTACCGCGAGAACGCGGACGTGATTGAGAAGCACGCCTACAACCATGCTGACATCGGGTGCCTGCTGCTCTGCACGACGCACGAGACGATGCTGGATGCCTTGATCGAAAGGCCAATTGAGAGCGGCGACGTGCTGGCGAATGCCAATACAATCATCCTGATGGGCAAGACGAAGACGGATGGTAAAATGGGGCGGGCCTTGTATGTGGCCAAGCACCGCGGGAGCGCTCTCTCAGAAGACGTGGTGCCCTACCAGATCGACGGCAGCGGGTTGGTCCTGGGGTAATGCGCATGAACCGGTCCGGGTGGCGTTTCGCGATCGATGTTGGCGGTACGTTTACCGACTGCATCGGGATCAGCCCCGAGGGCGAGGTTCGCGTCTTCAAGACCCTCAGCTCGGGACGGACCAAGGGCGTCGTTCGAGCGAGCGTGAGAACCCTCACTCCCAACCCCTCTCCCAAAGGGAGAGGGGAGCCAGAAGGGTTTGGCATCATCGACCCGGCGAGGTGTCACGATCCGCCGGGCTTCTGGAACGGTGCCACGATCGAATTCAACGTCTCTTCCTCCCCTCTCCCCCTGGGAGAGGGGCCGGGGGTGAGGGTACCCCAGCCCGGTAACACCGAGCGAATGACCGCTCGAGTTCTCTCTCATGATGCTGCTAATGGTACGCTGTTTCTCGACACCTCAGCCGAGATCCCCGTCGGAACTCCCTACGAACTGATCACCGGCGACGAAGCCCCGGTCCTGGGCATTCGCCATCTTCTCGGGCTGGCGAGCGACGAACCGATCCCAGCTTGTGAAGTCCGGCTCGGAACAACGCGCGGGACCAACGCGCTGCTCGAGCGTCGCGGAGCCCAGGTCGGGTTCGTGACCACGCAGGGTTTCGGCGACCTGCTGCTGATCGGAGACCAGGCCCGCCCGCATCTGTTCGAGCTTGCGATTCGTAAGCCCGCTCCGCTGACTCACGGTGTGGTGGAAGTGGATGAGCGGCTGTCTGCGGATGGCTCAGTGGTGCGGTCGCTGGATCGTGACTCAGCTCAGCAAGCCTTGGATCAGCTTCGAGATCAAGGGTGCGAGTCGATCGCAGTCGCCCTGCTGCATGCGTACCGCAACCCGGAGCATGAACTCGCGATCGGCGAACTGGCCCGTGCAGCGGGATTCCGCGAAGTGGTTCTCTCTCATCAGGTCTCGCCGACGATCAAGATTGTGCCACGGGCCGAGAGCACGGTGCTGGATGCGTACCTCAACCCGGTCCTCCGCGAGTACGTGACCCGCATCGAAGCGAGTCTCTCTTTGCAACCCTCTTCCTCCCCTCTCCCTCCGGGAGAGGGGCCGGAGGAGAGGGTTGGCGACCCGCCTCTGGAGCCCCTCGCCACACCCAACCTGCTCCTGATGACTTCCTCCGGCGGCCTCGTCCCATCCGCCGAGTTCTCTGGCAAGGAGAGCGTCCTCTCCGGTCCGGCGGGCGGCGCGGTCGGCTTCTCAACCACGGCTTCCTCAGCTGGGTTCTCGCGCTCGATCGGCTTCGACATGGGCGGGACCAGTACCGATGTCTCCCGCTTTGATGGACGGTTTGAGCTGGAGTCCGAAAGCCGCAAAGCCGGGATTCGTATCGCAGCTCCGACACTCGCCATTGAAACCGTCGCGGCGGGCGGGGGGAGTATCTGCAGCTTCGACGGAGTGAAGCTGACCGTGGGGCCCGCCAGCGCGGGAGCTGATCCTGGACCGTCCTGCTACGGGCGCGGCGGGCCGCTGACGATTACCGACTGCAACTTGCTGCTACAACGGATTGTCGAGGAGCGGTTCCCGTTTCGCCTGGACCGCCTGGCTGCGGAGGCGCGGGCGCGCGAACTGCTGCAACGGGTAGAGACGGAAACCGGTCAGCGGCTTTCCGTGGAGCAACTCGCAGAGGGCTTGATCGCGATCGCCAACAGCCACATGGCTCGCGCGATTCGGCGAATCTCGGTGGCCCGAGGCTATGACCCGCGCGAGTATGCTCTGGCTGTGTTCGGCGGCGCGGGGGCTCAGCATGCGTGTGAGCTGGCGAGCGAGCTGGGTATGGAGACGATCGTCGTTCATCCGCTGGCGAGCGTGCTGAGTGCATACGGAATCGCCTGTGCCAGCCGGACGCAGCATGCAAGTCGGACGTTGCTCCGGCCACTTGATGAAGGGCTTGATCTGGAGGCGGTGTTTGGGGAGCTGTTGGCGGAAGTTGATGAGCGTGGCGAGTACCCTCACCCCCGGGGGGAGAGGGGAGCCGGAAAGAAGAGAGAGGAGCGTTCCTCAATGGACCTCTTACCCCCCTCTCCCCCCGGGAGAGGGGTTGGGGGTGAGGGGTCGCCACCAGCACGCCCCTCGCACATCGAACGTTCCCTCGACCTCCGTTACTCCGGAGTCGAATCAACCATTACGATCCCCGAGCCGGTCGGTGTCGCCTGGACCACCAGCGACTTCTCGCAAGCTTATGAAGCCGCCCACGAGCGTGAGTTCGGCTTCCGCCGCGCAGGGCGTTCAATCGAAGTCGTCGCAGCTCGCCTCTTGCAGCGCGATGAGGTCAGCGATCCGCCACGTATGACCGCGGGTCGCTGCTGGACACGATCCGGACATACTCAGCGCGTTCGAGTGCAAGGGGCATGGCAGGAGATACCCGTCTTTCAACGTGCCGATCAGGGCGAATGCCAGATCACCGGTCCGGCTCTGGTGAACGAGGCGTTGACCACTTTGTTCATTGATGGCGGGTTTTATGCAAGCTGTGCCGACGACGGGTCGGTTGTGGTTCGCAAGGTTCACTACGTGGCGCAAACCCTCACCCCCGGCCCCTCTCCCGGGGGGAGAGGGGAGCAAGAGTTCGCGGACCCGATTCAACTGGAGATCTTCAACAATCTGTTTGCCAGCATCGCCGAGCAGATGGGCGAGACGTTGCGGCGGACTTCGGTCTCGACGAATGTGAAGGAGCGGCTCGACTATAGTTGTGCGCTGTTCGACGCTGCGGGCGAGCTGATCGTGAATGCCCCACACATCCCGGTGCATCTGGGAGCGATGGGTGAGACGGTAAAACGGGTTCTGGCTGACAACTCGATCGACGATCTCCTGCCCCCCTCTCCCCCCGGGAGAGGGGCTGGGGGTGAGGGTTTGCGACCGGGGAACGTCATCCTCACTAATGACCCTTACCGCGGCGGCTCGCATCTCCCGGACTTAACAGTCGTGACCCCGGTGTTTGGTGAGGACGGAGCCTCACGTTTCGTTGTGGCAAGTCGAGCCCATCATGCGGAACTGGGCGGGATCGTACCCGGCAGCATGCCGCCCTTCTCCAAGACGCTGGCCGACGAAGGTGTGCTGATTCGTAATCTGCGAGTCGTCGATGCAGGTGTGTTTCAAGAAGCACAGCTGCGAACGATCCTGACCGCCGGTCCCTATCCCTCGCGGCGACCGGATGACAACGTGGCCGATGTGACCGCTCAGATCGCTGCCAACCAGACCGGTGTTGAGCGCCTGACCGAACTAGTCACTGCTCACTCGCTGGAGACCGTCCAGAGGTACATGCAGTTCATTCGAGAGGCAGCCGCATCCAAAGTCCGCCGCGCCCTGTCAGCTCTTCCCGATGGAGAGTACCGGAACACTGATTCCCTCGACGATGGGACTCCGATCTCAGTCACGATCACGATTGCCGGTGACACAGCTCGAGTCGACTTCACGGGGACGGGGCCGGTCCTGGCAACAAACCTCAACGCCAATCGCGCGATCGTGACAGCTGCGGTGCTGTATGTTTTTCGGGCGCTGCTGGACGAAGAGATTCCGCTGAATGGAGGAGTGCTGCAGCCGGTCTCGATCGTGCTCCCGGAATGTCTGCTCAACCCTCCGGCCCAGGATGATCCGGCGCGCTGCGCCGCGATCGTGGGAGGGAATGTCGAGACCTCCCAGCGCGTGGTTGACGTACTGCTGGGAGCCTTGAAACTGGCTGCGGCCAGCCAGGGCACGATGAACAATTTGACGTTCGGCGATGCAACCTTTGGGTACTACGAAACGATCTGCGGAGGGAGCGGTGCGACTCAGCACGCGGCCGGAGCTGACGCAGTTCAGGTCCACATGACCAATACCCGGCTCACGGACGTGGAACTGATGGAGCATCGCTACCCGGTTCGAGTCCGGCGGTTCGCGATTCGACGTGGCTCCGGGGGACAGGGAACGCACCGAGGTGGCGATGGGATCGTTCGCGAGATCGAGTTCCTGCGTCCTGTGACTGCTTCAATACTGTCACAGCGGCGAGGACCATTTGCCCCTCCGGGCGTCGATGGCGGACAGCCCGGTCAGCTCGGACGAAACACTCTGATCCGCGCCAGTGGAGATGAGACTGACCTCGGGGCCGCTGCACAGGTGGCAATCGCAGCTGGTGATTGTCTGAGAATTGAGACCCCTGGAGGCGGTGGCTGGGGCCGCCTGGACTGAAGTGAATTCCAAACGGCGTATCGCTCTGGAGATCACATAACCTCGCGAGGTCATTTTGCTGCGATCTGGCAAATAGGCTGGCAGAGGAGATTGAATCACACGCCTTTCACTCATAGGTTACGAGCCGTTCTCTGACGAGCGATCAGGATTCGTCTCATGCCAGTCTGGATGCGAAACATGAAGCGGGCCGGTTTTACTCTGATTGAGCTGAAGGCCATTCTGACTCGCAGCGGGGCGGAAACCGTTGGAGAGATTCCGTAAGCCAGGAGATGAATGATTGTCGCCTTTCGCTCTTTCGCGGAGCGAAAGGCGACATTGAGCACGCTGTCACTCGTTCCGCATTGACTGATTGTGGAAAGTCAAAATGCTGGTTCGCTCTTTGGTGTTCTTGATGGCGTTTCAGAGCTGGCTCTGGAATGCTAGGATGGCAAGAGCCGCTGATACGGATGGCCCGATCGCGGGGAACGTGATCACGCGCATCCCCATCCCGCGTCGAGATGGACTGGGAGCGGTTCGATTCCCGATCTCGCATACGCAGCCTGAGACTCAGGTCTGGTTTGAGCAGGGGGTCGCGCTGCTGCATGGCGATGATCGATCTGGGGCGGATCGGTCGTTCTTTCAGGCAATTCGGACGGAACCCGACTGCGCGATGGCCTGGTGGGGACTGGCCATCGCCAATGAGGACGATCGCCCGCTCGCCGATCACTTCATCCGGCAGGCCGCTCTGAGACAAGCGGCCGTGACGCCACGCGAGCAACTGTGGATCGATGCCCTGCGAGTCTCGCTCGACTCCGGGACCTCGGAAGTTGACTGGCGATCCTATCTGGTGACCGCCTACGACCGGTTGGCGACGCAGTACCCGGACGATCTGGAGGCCTACGCATTTCTCGCGCGGCAACTCCTCCAGAACCGGGATGCAGGATTGCCACTGCCGACGACCACGACGGCCGAAATGGCGATTGATCGAGTTCTTCGCGAGAGCCCCGATCACCCCGCGCTGCATTACAAGCTGAAACTCTGGCAGGATCAGTATCCGGAACGCGCACTCGCGACGGCCCGGCAGGTTCAAAAGGCCCTGCCCGGCCAGCCCCGTGTCTTGACCACAGCGGGAAAGATCTTTGCCGCGCTGGACCGCCCGGAGGAGGCACTCGCCAGCCTGGAACTCTCACTCGCCACGGTCGAGGCCCGGCGGCTCGAAGACCGGGTCACTCTCTTCGAAGTACCGGGCACCGTTGAGAATGTCGCCCTCCAGGTTGATCAACGGATTCGACTGGGCCAGGTGCATGATGCGGTTCTGTTATGTCAACGAATGATCGAGTCTCCCTATCCCGAGGCAGCCGCTGCTGCGAACCGGGCCACGGGGACTTCCCGCTCTACTGCTGGCGTTTCGAGCCACGCCATGCGGGCGGTGTTGAAGCCACGGCAGGCGGGGCCCACCCATCCGACGCTGACGGGGCAATTGAAGCTCTTGGAGATCCTCGTCAATCATGGTCGCTGGTCGGAACTGCTGGACCTGGCGAATCGGGGATACTTCGTTTCGCAGGACCCGGAGATTCGCTGGCGTTCGATGCATGCTGTTGGGCTCGCTGCGCTGAGTCGCCGTGATGAGGTGGCGGTCGCAGCTCAGCGAGATCAACTGCGCGAGGTGCTGGGCGGTCTTGGCCCTGTGCAAGGTTCGATGCGATCCGTGCAGCAGGCGGCCCGGGACAGGGCCCTTCGGGAACTGGAATGGTGTGCCAGCGCAGCGTCGAGTCAGGGGGTGATCGTCGAACCGTGCCCCAGCGCACAGCTCGGTGACTTGTTTCCGGCACTGGTTCTGAAATCGATCGAGGGGCCCAACACTGTCGCGACGCCGGTGGATCTCGCTACGGGCCCACGTTCGGTCGCGCGTGGTCTATCTCGAATTCGCCAACTGGCTGCGGCGGAATCAATCGACGTCGCGATTCGGGAGTACGACTCACTGAAGCAGCAGTTCCCGCAACTCGATGATGACATTCTGTCCTGCAGTGGAATCACCATCGGTGTGGGAGATCAAAAGCCCAGTCCATCAGGAATCGATCCGGTTCAAACATCGTTTCCATCCCCGGCACTGAGTCTTCCGGATCGCCACGGAGCGATGATCTCGCTGGAGTCGCTGCGGGGACGCCCCGTCGTTCTCGTGTTTTACCTGGGCGCGGGTTGTCCGCACTGCATCGAACAGCTGCGGTCTTTTGCGCCGCTGAAACAAGAGTACGAACAGGCCGGGGCCACGATTGTGGCTGTCAGTACCGACTCGGTCGCGGGGCTGAAAGAAACGTTTGAAGTGACCGGAGCCGACTCAGCGATCCCGTTTCAACTGGTCTCGGACGAGGCGTTGACCGCGTTTCGTGACTTTGGAGCGTACGACGTTCGAGACCAGAAGCCCTTGCACGGGACCTTTCTGATCAGCCCTGCAGGGCATGTCGTCTGGCACAACATCCGCCGGGAGCCGTTCATGGCGACCCGTGTGCTCCTCGATGAAATTCTCCGGGTGGGAGCGATCCGATCCGGTTCCACAGCCAGTCCTCCGTTGGGCGTCACACGCTCTGGCGAATGACCGCAGTTCCCCTCACCTCTTGATCATGAAGGCAATTCACATGGCACTGTTGAACCCCTGGAAGCAGTGGCTCGCAGGAATCGCTTCGCCAGCGATTCTCTGGGCCACCCTGCAATCCCATTCGTATGGGCAGGAAGTCCCTCCCCAACTCCGACAGCCGGAGAATGTGGTCTCTGAGAACGGCAAGATCGACAGTCCGCTGGAGGTCGTGTTCGGCAAGGTCAAGATTCCTTCCTCTACTCCTGACGGCTCCCAAACCATCGGCGTGCGCGCATATGCCCTTCCCGATGCTCAGAAGCCGAACAGCCCGCCGATGGTCCCCGGGCCGACTTTCGTGTTTCAGCCGGGTGATCTGCTGCGAATTCGCTTCAAAAATCTGCTGAATGCGGCGCAGAACCCGTGGCTGAACGGATTCAATGCCCAACTGCCAGGAGCCGGTGGCCCTGGTAAGGGAGACTCGATTCCCGAAACCGTTCCTCACGAGATCAGTATCCCCAACGGTCCCGACATCACGAACTTGCATGTCCACGGACTGCATGTCGATCCGAAGCAGGACAATGTGACGCTGGTGATCCTCCCCGAGGACTCCGACCCGAGTTCGCTGTCCACGGAACTGCAGCGCTTCGTGCCGACAATCAATCGCTGGTGGACCAGGAACTATCAATACAAGATTCCTCAGGATCATCTCCCGGGAACCTATTGGTATCACTCACATAAGCACGGTTCGACTTCGACACAGGTCGAGAACGGCATGGCCGGTACGCTGGTGATGCTCCCGAACAATGATCAGGACAATATTGTTCCGGGGCTGTGGAGCAATGACCCGGCTCAGACACACGACCGTGTGATGGTGATTCAGCAGCTGACGCAGTTTGCCTCACCACAGGGTTTCATTCGGGGGGCAGCCCGAGGTTCAGGATTGGGGCGTCAGCTGCGCGCGGCCGCAGCTGCGGCGGGGGGGAAGCAGCTCGGCATCTTCATGTCGGTAAACGGAGTGATTCGTCCGTCGCTCCAGTTGCCCGTGAATCAAGTCGAGCGTTGGCGATTTGTCATCGCGGGTGCGAATCATACGACATCGAGCAATATTTGGGTCGGAAGCATCACACCCGAGTTGGACCCGGAATTGTCCCGCAACTTGGCCGCGCTGCAGTCGACTCCACAGGATCCGAACCCTAAGGTTCCGGACTCTATAGCTGGGACATTGATCCTGCGTTGCCGTAAGATGCCGGGTACGGTGCGATTGACGGCGGTGGACGGCATTACGATCTGGCAATCTCGCGAAATCACCCCGTCCGCTCCTGCGATGGGAAGTGCGGGGAATCGACTGGAGTTGTTGATTCAGGCCACTTCTCCGCCAGAAGAAGATGCGAATCCTTACCGAATCTACCAGAATTACCCGCTCGATCCGACAGATCTGGCGATTCTGCCAACTCTTTACCCGAAGCTCTTTGGGAAGGACCAACCCACCGCCGGAGTACGCTTGCAGGCAGTTCAGAAAGCCACGGTCAAGTTCGTGGATGAGAACAACAACCCGCTTCCGCCGAACAACTTCAATACGGACACCTACGCGCTGGGCAGCGATTACCTGGGACAGCAGGTCCCCTGGGCCACTGTGACTGAAGACGGGACGCCGACTCCGCCGCCCCCGCCGGCTCCGACGAATCCGCCGACGCCTCCCTTGGTCCCGCCGCCGACTCCACTTATGAGTATCGCTCCACTGATTCGCGGAGTGAGAAACCCCGCGACCAATGGGATCGAACCTCAGATTCGGGTCCAGGACATCAACGATCTGGGGGTCGGCTGGCAGCCTCTGCCGGATGCGACTGGAGCGGGCTCGTTGACACAAAGCGTGCTCGTTGATCTGGATATCAGTGGCACAGCCTCGGGGCCACCGATGCCGACCGTGGCCGAACTGGATGCCACGATGGATGCCCTGAGTCCGGCCGGAAACGGTAAGCGGCTTATGAAAGTCGACTCGAGTGGAAATCTGGTTCCGGGGTTTCCAGCCTATGTGGCGAAATTCGACGAGCCGGTCGCGGGGCGTCAGGCTGTCATCTTTGATCGTGGACAGTTTACGTTCAACTACGTCGACAAGTCGGCGGCACAGACATTGGCCTTCCGCCAGTTCTGGCTCAATGGTCGACAGTTCAACATTGATGACTTCCAGGGGAATCCGGCTGCCGACAGCCTGATCCAGGCCCCCTTGGCCAATGTGGCCCCGGAAGTAGGAGCGTACATCCCGAATGACGGTTCCGCCCCTCAGGGGTGGACGAACCAGGTCAACGGAGCAACCTATGTCACCAATCCGGGTTACTATGTTCCGCTGACGACGTTCACCGATGCACGGGGAGCCACAGTCTACAACTACGACTATGCGAACCCTCAGCCTCTGAACAACAAAGCTGTCTCTGGACTGGATGAGTCAACTCCGCCAGTCTCGACCACGAGCGAGGAGTGGTTGCTCGTCAACAACTCGGACCTGTTCCACCCCTTCCACATTCATATCAGTCCGTTCTTTGTAACCGAGATTGGACAGCTGAACTATGAAAGCCACCCCAAGGAGGGGCCGCATTGGACCTTCAAGAAGCTCACGCTGGCTGACAAGGGCGATCACACCAAGCCGTTCAGCTGGGTGGTGGGCAACTGGTGGGATGTGATCACGCTGCCACCTCACGGGTACGTGAAGATGAAGACGTGGATCAATGTCCCCAGCCAGTTTCCGGTGGATAAGGAGAACCCGGATTCGGATCTGATCGTGAAGGACAACGCGAATGTCTATGGCTCGTGGGTCCTGCACTGCCACATCCTGCGGCATGAGGACCGCGGCATGATGACCATGGTCAACACAGTTCCCAAGCTGACCAGCTTGGCGGGCGGATGGACAGACGATACCCAGACGGTCCATCAGATGGAGGATGTTCGCGGAGGTCTTGCCGTTACGGAACTGGGGGGCACGACGTATTCTGGGACATTCGCAGGGGGCGTCGGAAATCCCCTGCTGTCTCAGCCGTGGCTCGGATCGATGTCACCGGCCACGGGGCCTCTCTCGTTCTGCGTGAATCGCCATGCCAATATGATGGTGCTCTCCGATGGCCACATCTGGCAGTCGAAGAGCGCTCCTGCATCGATTCAGTTTACAAAAGACCTCAATTTGTCCGGGGACTGGAAGGATGATGACGGCAACCTGGCGAAGATCGACGACAAGAAAGGTTCGCTCAAATTCGAATCGCTGTCGCCGGTCTGGTGGAATCGGGGCATCGGAACCTGGGTTCCGAATCCGAAGAATCCCCCGGTGGCCTACGTCGGAACCCAGACCCTGAAAAACGAAGCGGGGCAGGTGCAGGTGCTGACCTTCTGTGTGTCGGGCGATCTCAAGACGATGGTGTTTGGAAACGGAATCACCTGGCAGAAGGTCGAGTGATTCTGGGAAGGGACCGTGAAGAAACGGTGAGGTCATTTCCGAGTTGCGGGTTTGGCCTCCGGTTTTCATTAGACTCGAGGAGCAGATCGAAGATGATCTGCTCCTCGCTTTTTTGTGGCACTTCCGATGAACCGGGGGTGACGCGCGATTCCGGTCTCGCGGGGAACTGGACTGTTGGGACGTGGCCTGTTCCAATGCCCGAAGTCACTCCCCCCTGCTGCGAGCGCTTCATGTCGAAACCTCAAGAACCGTCTCTGCGTCGTCAGGTGATCGCGGAGATCATCGGCACCTACATCCTGGTCCTGTTCGGGCTGGGAGCCGTGCATGCGGCTGTCCTGACCGGGGCGCAGTCGGGGCTGTGGCAGGTCGCGATCGTGTGGGGCGTCGCCATCATGCTGGCAGCCTACTCGGTCGGGGCAGTGAGCGGGGCCCACATTAACCCGGCCATGACAATCGCGATGGCGATCTGGCGCAAGTTTCCCTGGGCCAAAGTCGGTCATTACATCGCCGCCCAACTCGCCGGAGCAATCTTCGCCGCAGCCACGCTGTACACGCTCTTTGGTCCCCACCTGAGAGCTCTTGAGCAACTCAAAGGGGTCGAGCGCGGTGAGCCGGGCAGTGTGGTCACCGCCATGTGCTACGGAGAGTACTTTCCGGCACCCGGCAGCCTGGCCAGCGGGACCGACCCGTACTCTCCCGAGAAGCACACCGAGCTGAAGGGGAAAATGACCGAAGGGCTGGCGTTCTTCGCCGAGCTTCTCGGCACAGCTGTGCTGGCATTTGTGGTGTTCGCGGTCACTGACGAAAAGAATCCGGGCCGCCCGAGCAGCGGTCAGGCTCCGATCTTTATCGGCCTGACGGTGTCGGTGCTGATCTCGGTTCTGGCCCCATTAACACAGGCCTGCTTCAACCCGGCTCGCGACTTCGGCCCCCGGCTGTTCGCCTCCCTGGCCGGATGGGGCAAGGTCGCACTTCCGGGCTTGGCCGATACCGGCTGGCTCACGGTCTATATCGCGGCGCCCGTGTTCGGAGCTGTGCTGGGCGGTGCGGTTTACCACTATCTCGTCGAGCCCGAAAAGGCATAGCGGAATTCCGAAGTCCGTGTCCGAGCTTTGGCGATTGCCGCAGGGCCTAAGGGACCTGAGGCGGTGCCAGTCCCTCGGGAGCGGTCTCAGGGGACGGTTCGTCTCCGCCCATGGCACTTCCCTCTGCTTCCGAGGCTGCTTCGGACTCGGCAGCTGGCGTCTCCGGCGGCCTGGGATCGGAAAGGCTGTCCTCGTCGACATCCTGGCCGAGAATCACGAAGCGGATGGCATGAGGATTCCGGGCAAGCTTCGAGACCAGCGAGGTCGGGAGGAATGGGTGCGAAGGATGGTGACTGCGGGCGTTCCTCGCCTCGTAGATCACCCGTCCGTCCGGAGCAGTCATGAGTTCGACTCCGCGCGGCTCGTCCACTCCCAAGCTATACAGGACCGGCTGCTGGGCCGGGATCTCCGAGGAGAAGGAGGCTCGCAGTTCACGGTCGAGACCCTGCGGTTCGTAGTGGAACGCTTCGTTCGTCAGCTGATCCCTCAGGGGGGCGAGGGGGTACGTCGTCTGCAGCTGAGCCAGGCTCACCGGAAATGGACCGTGTTTGAGTCGCTGCTGAATCGTTTCAAAGACCTGGGGATCGATCGGTTCCTTGCCAGCGCTGGTCAGTTCAGCATTGATGCGCCCCGCCTCCTGCTGAAATCGATTGAGGAGATCGACATCCCCAGCAAGGGGCGCAGACGCGTTTTTCAGTCGCCACGCTTGGAGCTGGAGAACCAGCCGCGTCGCCGCTTCGGCGGTGCCCGCCATCTCGAACTGTCCCCGATGGCGGACGTTCAGCACCTGCCAGGGAAGATTGACTCCCAGCGACGCGGCGCTCGCCCGCGTTGAGATCATCCACTGCGTGTACGCTTCACCAACCACGGGGGCCTGTTGAATGTTGGCATTGGCGGACGCATAGTAGTAGAGATCGATCAGGCGGCGGACTCGCTCCTTTTCTCCGGAACGTGTCAACAGCCAGCGGACGACTGGGGAGGCATGGATTTCCCGAGCCGTACCGGTGGTCTCTGGATCGATTCCGGTTTCAAGAGATTGCAGAGCCTCTGCATATTCTCGATCAATCACGGTGGCTCCGGATGTCGTGTAAAGTTGCTGCGGCAACTGAGCCAGCGCACCTTCCAGTCGCTCGGCAGACTGTTTCGGGTGATTCGCCCAGCGGCGGATGGCACTGAGCACCACGCGGCGGGCGAACAGACATTCAACCCAGCCATCCTCATTGCGAGAGTTCTGAGCCATCAGCTCGGTCAGCTGATGCCATTTCCGCAAATGCTCGAAAGCGCCATCCAGATCGCACGCCTCCTCATTCAGCTTGAGTTCTGCAATCGCTGTTTGAAAGGAGTTCGCGGCACCCCACAGTCCACGTGCCGGTTGTGTCAGTAAGCTACGTTTGGCTTCATCATCGATCAGGGCATCCAGCTGGGCCGGATTCGAGGAGTGTTGCCATGAAGATGCTTGAGAACTGAGCGCAGCGGGCCGACTGTTTCTCACATCTGCCAGCTGGTCATATAGATACGGAATCTCATGCACTCGAAAGTGAAAGAAGCCCTGCAGGCTGACGAATGCAATGAACAGGCCCCAGCCGATCTGCCCGAACTTGGACTTCCAGCTGGTCTGCTCCAGAACAATTGGCCGCGCGGTCCACGCGATGCCAACACCGATGAGCAGGAGCGGAACAAGAATCGGGAATAACACGGGAGCCAATGCGTCGCCGAGAATATTCACCCAGGCAAGCCAGATAAGCGTCAGCATAAAACCGGCGAGCCCTGCCAGGATGGGGCGCCGAATCCAGGCGGCCGCCAGCATGCCGATCAGGAATGCACCTCCCAGCAGCGAGATCAGGTGCCACGCGGAGTCAGCCACAATCGCAAATGGAGCAGAGTTCGGTGCTGTCTGATGCTCCAACTCCTGGCGGAGAATCTGAAAATAGTCCTGGGAGTGTGGTTGGTGCCTGACAACTAAGCGGGCAATCCGCTCCTGAATCCCCAGCGGAGGAATCAGCATCAGGGCCAGCGTGCAGCCCCACAGAATTGCCTTGGTCCCCAGGACTCGCAGGGGCGAGACGCCGCGCTCGGTGAGGAACGCCAGCGTCCCGTGCGTCCGGTCGGGCAGGATTGTCATCAGCCCGCAGAACAGCGCGGACATCACAATCGCGATGTAACTCAGCGCTGCGTAGTCCGGCATCTCCCAGCGATACAGGCCGATCAGTGTCAACACAGCCCAGCCGCCCAGCAGAATCGGGAACGCACGGCGGGCCTCGATCCAGAGGAGCGGACTGAAACGCCGCACTGCCTGCTGTCGAATCGACAGTACCAGCTGCAGCAACGACAACCAGCCCCCGGCACCGCGGAGTGTCCCGGTCTTCAGCCACTGCGTGCCGATCCACAAAGCCGAGATGCTCCCGATCGACAACAGCACGCATGCGAGAAGCTCACCGTTCGGTACAGAAGGAGCATTTGAGATCAGAGGCGCGAGTATGGCAAACGGAAGCGCGACCGTGGAGTAGCAAGCCACGAGCCCCAGCACGAATGCAACGCCCGACAATCCTGCGAGGCACAGAAGTGAACCGCTCCGCCGCAAGGTGAATGGTTGATCGAGCAGCCCCAGTCGTGGCTGAGTGGAGAGCGAATCGACCGAGGCCAGAGACTTCTTCCATCGCGAAATCGCAAACATCACGATCGACGCGATCACGAGCGCGGCTCCGAAAATCAGCAGTGTTTCGGGACCATGGATGACCTGGATTCCGTCAACGATCGTGAGCAAGGCGAATGTCAGCAGCAAGGAAATCGAGGTCACGATTCCCAGGAGGCTGGACCAGTAATAGGCACTCAGCCAGGGGAGAGGCGCTTCCGCGATGCGCAGGTTCACTCCGCCCTCGGATGGAACCGCGTTCAAGGAACGCTGATCAGCGGATTCCCCGGAACACCAGCGCTGCAGCAACCAGCCGTCTGCAGCGAGGACACTCAGCACAATCACGAGATCAAGGAGATACAGCGACCAATTCGGAACGTGAAAATCGTTGAGGATTCCCGAGTGAACGAAACCACCCAGAGCGATCTGCGTCAGCGCGGCTCCCACAACGGTCCAGACGACCTTCCGCGTTAACAGCGAATAGAACAACCCCCAAGCCCACATTCCGATGATCGATGTCCCAAAGAGAGTCGGATCGCCCAGCAGCGAAGTGATGTCGCCTCCGTACCGTCCGGCCATTTGTCCGGCGATGAACGTCGTGACGAGCGAAAACACCAAGAACGCAGCTACCGCAAGCGCCGCGAACAGCAGCTTGCCCCGGATCAGATCACTCCGGCGGAAGGGCATCTGCCGCAGGAAGAGATCGGTCTTGGCTTCCGACTCTCCCGCGAACAACAGCGCGCTGCTCGTCATCGCAAAGACGCCGGTCAGTACAAAGGCGACTGACAGAAGATTCAGATCGACCGACCGGTGCCCAATGGTGCCCCACCAGAACTGGAGCAGCACCAACTCTGCAGCCATCGCAATCCAGACCGCCTGCTGGGCGCGAAACTCTTTCCAGAGGAGACGAACGACGGCTGTGTTGAACATGAGATAACTCCCAGGCGGATCGCAACAGATCGAAGAGTGAGACAGATTCAGGAACCAGTTTTCGATCGAGGCGAAATCTGCGGGTTCGAATCATCAGCCGCCGGGCGCTAGCCCCCGGTTCTCTGCATGAGAACGGACGCTAGCGCGTTCCGGCTGATCCCGATGATTTCCCCTAGACGAAACACCAGGGGGCTTAGGCGCTTACGCCCCCCGCTCGCCAACGGCCTCAATCCGTGTTGTCCGAGCTTCTGCATTTTCCCGCTTCCGATACTCGCGCAGCAGGAGCAACAACAGGTCCTCCAGATCAGGCTGGCGAACCTCCGTCACCGTATTCGAGGCCAGGCAGCGTGAGTGCCATTCCGCTTCGTTCAGATCCCGCACCAGCCAGACATGCTCGTGCCCCATCGGCAGATGCGCCAGGATCTCGCCCGGCAGATCCGGGGGCGTCGTCGCTCCGGGGGCCAGGATTGCACTGACTTCGCGGGCTGATTGTTTCAGCTCGTCCAGTCGCTCGTGGCAGACCAGCTTGCCATGCAGCAGAATTGCCACTCGATCAGCGACCCGCTCGACCTCCTGCACCTGGTGGCTGGAGATGATCACGGTTCGGCCCTCCGCAGCCACATCGACCATGCTTTCGAGGAACTCGCGCCGCACCAGCGGATCGAGCCCCGAAGTCGGCTCATCCAGGATCAGCACGCCCGGTTGATGGGCCAGAGCCAGGGCGAGAGCCACCTTGGACCGATTCCCCTTCGAGAGATCCTTGATCTTCTGCTTGGCATTCAGCGCATACCGGTCGAGCAGCTTCTGATACTCGCGCTGATAGTCGGCGGGGTAGAGCCCAGCTGCGAACCAGCCGATCTCCTCGACGGTCATCCACTCGTAGAGGGCCGGTCGCTCGGGGACGTACCCGACCGTGCGTCGGATATCGAGAGCATCAATCTGGCTGTCGAGACCGCCGACCTTGGCAGTGCCCGAGTCGGGTGAAACCAGCCCAAGCAGGATCTTGAGCGTGGTCGACTTGCCGGCCCCGTTGGCTCCCAGCAGGGCACAGACGCTGCCCGCCGGGATCTCGAACGACACATTGTCGAGGGCCACGATCGAGCCGTACCGCTTGGACACATTCTGCAATGAAATCGCTGGGATCATGGCTGGGCCTCCGGGGTCGGTGAGTTCTGTTCGGACAGACGGAGCAGTTCGGTTTCGCACAGGGTTCGCAGCTCTGTCTGCGAGATTCGGTTACGCCACGCCTCTTCAAAGACGGAGCGCAAACTCTCTCGAATCAAGGAGAGCCGCTGGTCCCGGCATTTCGACGGAGCCTCGGGGGCGACCGCGAGACCGGTGCCGCGGACCTGCACCAGAATCCCCTGCCCCTGCAGGTCGCGATAGGAGCGAACCACGGTGTTCGGGTTGACAGCCAGCCGCGTGGCCAGCTCCCGGACCGAGGGAACGTGCTCCCCCGGCGAAAGCGAGCCGTCGGCAATGGCGATCGTCACCTGCCGAATGATCTGCTCGTAGATCGGGATGCCGTTTTGGGCATCGATATGCCGCAGCATGAGTGCCTCCTGAATGGGAAGGCGGGCGATTCATGCGATCGCCACTGTTCTACAATACCAGTACAGTATTATTGTGTTTCGGTAAGTCAAGGGGCAATTCTCGAGAATTGCTGAGGGGCTTCGCGACTTGGTACTGCTGGCCCGCGTTAGCCGTCGGGTTGGCCCGGGTGTGCCTCGTGGATTTCCGGTTACTCCACTTCTTGCGAATCGCCACCCCAGTAGCCAATATCCGGCCTGCGGAATCACTTCTTTGAGAGGCAACCCACGATGTCGAGCACTCCTCGCACTCTCCGCGCCGGGATGGTCGGAATGGGGATGATCTTTGACGAGACCTATCGCCCCTTCTTTGAGCGGGTCCACCGCGACGGGCTGTACGAGCGCAGCTTCGGAGACATCAACGTCCCGCTGACCTCAGTCGCCACGCGGACCGGCAGCCGTGCGGACGCCTATCGCCAGGCCGCCGGGTCCAAGGTGCATGCATTCACGTCGTTCGCCGGTAATGACTCCGTCGATCAAATGCTAAAGGCCGGGGTCGATGTCGCCTGCGTTGCGACTCCGGATGATCGGCACTTCGAAGCGACCCGCGCGATCCTGTCAGCGGGTGTCCACGCCTTGATTGAAAAGCCCAGCGTGCTTGACTTGGCTCAACTCGACGAACTGGTCGCGCTGGCCGAGCAGCAGGGAGTGCTCGCCAAGGTCGTCTATCACAAGCTGCTGGATCCCGATCACAAGAAGCTGAGGACGTTCGTGCATGATGGTGTCCTGCAGCACGTGAACAACGGCTACTGCTCGCTTTTGGAGCCGAAGTCGATCTCGGGCGGACAGTTCGCCGAGTGGATCAAGGGCCGAAACCCCGGCACCTATGTCGCGGTGCATTACATCAAGCTGATCGATTTCACCTTTGGCGGTCGCCTGAAGACCGTCATGGCGACCGGCCAACGCGGCCTCGTCGGCTCCGCCCAAGGAGCGACCTGGGACACGAACCAGCTGCGGCTGATCTACGAGTACGACGACGGTCGGGAAGCGGCGTTCGACATTCACACCTCCTGGGTCAATCCCGACAACTTCCCGGGTTATGTCGAGCAGGAAGTGCAGTTCCGCTTCGACAACGGAGTCTGGAACGGTCACTCCCGACGCCGGGGAATCGAATGTACAGTCGAGGGGAAGACTCCCTTCGACGTGAAGATCACGATCAACACCCATTACAACGGGTCGTTCGTCGAGCCGTGGGGAGAGCGCTCTCAGCGCGGCTATGGGATTGAAGTCCTGGAACGTTTCGTTCGCGAAGTGGCCCGCGTGGAGTGGGGCGGACCCGCTGCCGAACGGTCTCCGCGACTGCAGACTGCGAGATCGCTCGGCTACAACGACCTGGCTGCGGATCGGCAGGTCGTGGCTGCGGTCCAGGCGCTGGAGGCGATCCTGGCTCACGCATCAAGCGGACAGCCAGACGGAGTCGTCCGCGTCAACGACAAGGCCGGCGGACTGGCGCTCTACCTGCCGGGTGAGGCCCAGCCGAAGGTGCTGTACGCGCCGCGCGTTTGATACCACCAGTCACGGATGAATTCCGAGAACTCCTCGAACCCTGATCGCACTGCGACTGTCTGGCGAGACAGAGATGGACCGGTCGTCCATCCCCGTCTTGTTTGGGAGTGCAGCGATGAGTTCGTCCGTCCTGGAAGTCACTGATCAGAACTTTGAGATTGAGGTCACGCAGAGTGACTTGCCCGTATTGGTCGACTTCTGGGGAGACTGGTGCCCACCTTGTATTCAGCTGGCCCCCACGATTGATGCACTGGCTGCGAAGTATCACGGACGCGTCAAAGTCGCCAAGGCCAAGCTCGACGATGCTCGCCAGACTGCGGTGCGACTGCGGATTCATGCACTCCCCACGTTGGTGATCCTGAAAAATGGAACTCCCGTCGAGACTCTGGTCGGAGCGCAGTCCCTGGACCGCCTGTCGGGCTGCCTGGATCGCCATCTGGCGTCCGGGGGAGTGTCCGAGAATTCGCAGGCCCAGACATCGGGGGCGTAAGTCTCGTGGCCCACTGCGTTTGCGGGCAGTTCTGCGGCAGGGGCTCGCGTTGACGCCTCCCGGGGGACTCCTATAATCCCGACGTCAATTCGGGGGTTCGGGAGTGATCTCAGCTCCCCCCTGAAACGGAACCCCCAGTGCAGGAGCAGATCATGGCCGCCGCGAATGTTGTGGAGATTACCGACGCCAATTTCGAGACCGAAGTCGGTCAAAGCGACCTTCCCGTTCTCGTCGATTTCTGGGCCACCTGGTGCGGCCCATGCATGATGATTTCACCGACGATCGACGCCCTGGCGACCGAGTTCGCCGGCAAGGTCAAGGTCGGCAAGGTCAACATCGACCAGAACCGCCAGCTGCCGGTCAAGTTCCGCGTCAACGGCATCCCGACCCTGATGGTCTTCAAGGGCGGACAGGTCGTTGACACCGTCGTCGGGGCCCAGAACAAAGACCGCCTGACCGCACTGCTGAATAAGCACACGGCGTAGGTTGTTGCTGAACTGGAATTCACATCACGCGGTCGCACAACGAGCCGCGTGATTTTTTTGATTTCCGAATGAGTTCCAGTCCGCATTCTCTGTTGGGCTTCCAGGGACTGTAGTCTGCGAAAATCTGTGTAATCTGCGGATAAATGGATCCACAGATTACACAGATTTTCGCAGATTCAGAGGCGCTGGATGTCCCAGGAATGGTTGCGGATCAGACGTTGGTACTGGAGGGAAAGTGTGCCGAAGTTCAGCAGGAGCGCGAACTCCAGGCGGGTGGCTTTTAGATAATTGAGGACTTGGGCTTCCTCGATCGTCGTCAGTTCCGACAGGGCTTTGAGTTCGACAATCACTTTCTGGTAGCACAGAAAGTCCGCTCGAAACCCAGTCGAGAGGATGCGGTCCTTGTACATCACGGGAAGACTGACTTCGCGTTGAAACGGAATCTTCCGGTCGGCGAACTCCAACGTCAGTGCTTCCTGATAAACCGACTCCAGAAAGCCTGGTCCGAGTTGGCGATGTACCTCCATCGCTGCTCCGATAATCGCATAAGTCAACGGATCATTCCGAGACATCGATTCTCCCTCCGCACTAGATTCTGAAGCCCCGGTCCCTTCGTCTTGAATCTGCGAAAATCTGCGTAATCTGTGGATAGATATGGTCCACAGATTACGCAGATTTTCGCAGATTCAGAGTCGGATAGTGGATTCATCTCTGATCGTACCCGCATCTTCTGAGTCAGACCACGTTGGGTGTGGTCGGCAGCTTCCTCACTGTCCATCCCTCGACTCAACTCTCACTTTGACGTGACCACCGTCGCCAACCGGCAACAGTTCCCGCAAATAGTCCGATGGCAATGCCAGCTCCCTGCAGAAGATACCATCCCCACCACGGCTGCCAGCGTGGCAACGCGGGTGATAGTCCATAAAGTTTTACGTACAGCCCGAAGTCGACTTTGGCGACAATGAACAAGGCGGACGCGTCACCAAGTGCCCGATGACATAGAATCCGGAAAAGGTCATCGCTGTGCTGCTCAGACGGCTCCACACACTTGTCGTCCTCGAACGGATCATGCTGCGGGCGATGGCTACCTGACTGCCAGTGCCGCGAACCCAGCTTCCATCACCCGCGCAATCGCTTGCGGGTCATAGACGCATCCGCCCCACGTGCCGCCGCCGGCTTTTTGCAGGACGGCCCACAGCAGCGTGTCCGCCGGCAGTTGCGGGTCGGCGTGCAGGGGGACGGAAGGGGACCGCGAGGCCAGGACTTTCGCGCCCTCGTCCGGGGTGAATCGCCGCGTGCCGTCGCCGATCAGGTTGATCGATCCGGTGAGGTTGTTGCGGTCGACAATGATCTCGATCAGGTCTCCGTCCTGGACCTTGCCGACCGGTCCGCCCGCGAGAGCTTCGGGGCCGACGTGGCCGATACAGGCTCCGGTTGAGACACCCGAGAACCGCGCATCCGTAATCACAGCCACGTGCTTCCCAAACGGCAGGTACCGCAGCGCTGATGTGATCTGGTAGGTCTCCTCCATCCCGGACCCGAGCGGACCGCGGCAAATGAGGACGATGATGTCCCCCTCTTTGATCGGCGTGAACGGGCCCGTGGAGCCTCGGCGCGGTCGTCCCTTGATCGCGGCGATCGCGTCCGGCTCGCTCGTAAAGACACGGGCCGGGCCGACCTTGCGATAGACCCCATCGGCGTCGACCACGGTCGGATCGATGGCTGTGCTCTTGATGACCGAACCTTCGGGGGCCAGGTTCCCGACAGGGAAAGTCACGGTGCTGGTCAGCCCGCGCGACTTGGCTTTCGAGGGAGCCATGATCACATCATCCGGGTCGATCCCGTCCTGTTCCTTCAGCACTTCGCGGAAGCGGGCCCGGCGTTCGGACCTCTCCCACCACTCCAGCAGGTCACCAAGCCGCGCCCCCGCAGCTGTCAGCACATCGAGCTTCAGCAGCCCCAGCGCTCGCAGATGCAGCATCACTTCCGGCACACCGCCAGCCAGGAACACCCGCACCGTGGGATGGCCGACCGGTCCGTTCGGCAGCACATCGACGATGCGCGGCACCAGGCGGTTGACCTTGTTCCAGTCATCTACCACGGGCCGCGTGAGCCCCGCCTCGAAGGCGATCGCCGGGATATGAATGAGCAGGTTCGTCGATCCCCCCATGGCGGCATGCACGACCATGGCATTGTGCAGGGCATCCGGAGTCAGGATATCGGCCAGCGACTTCTTCTGCTTCGAGAGCGTCACCACCGCGCGGGCCGACTGGACTGCGATCTCTTTCCAGATCTCGGCCCCCGAAGGCGACAGGGCACTATGCGGCAGGCTCATCCCCAAGGCCTCAGCCACCGCTTGCGCTGTCGCAGCTGTGCCGAAGAACTGGCACCCTCCGCCCGGCGAGCCGCACGCCTTGCACCCGACATCGGCGGCGTACTTGAGGTCGATCTCGCCGTGAGCGAACCGAGCTCCGATCGCCTGAGCCTTACCGGCATCCTCCCCATCGGTCGGAGGCAACGTGACTCCGCCGGGGACAATGATACTGGGCAGGTTCTTCTGCCCAGCCAGGGCCAGCATCATCGCCGGCAGCCCCTTGTCACAGGTCGCGACCCCGATCACTCCCTTGCGATGCGGCAGCGACCGGATCAGCCGCTTCAGCACCAAAGCAGCATCGTTGCGGTAAGCGAGGCTGTCCATCATCGCCGTCGTGCCCTGCGACCGGCCATCGCAGGGGTCGGAGACGTAAGCCGCAAACGGCAGCTGTTCCAGGCGATCAAGTTCCCGAGCTGCAGCCTGCATCAGCAGGCCCACTTCCCAGTGCCCCGTGTGATATCCCAGTGCAATCGGTCGCCCGTCCTCGGCCCTGATGCCACCCATTGTACTGAGGATCAGGAACTGATCCCGCAACAGCTGATTGGGGTCCCAGCCCATCCCGGCGTTCTGCGTCATGCCGAAGATGTCACCGCTCGGGCTGTCGAGCAGCATCTCGGGAGTCAGCGGCAGCGATCCATCCGGCCCAGGGGCCTTGGAGACCAGCTGGTAAGCCGCCGGGGAGCAATCAAGGAGTTGGGCGATAGACATCGAGGAGGATGGCTGAAGGTTGATGGTGGATCGACAGGGCGATCTGGCTTGTTCGCCGTCGAACGTGTTCGACGTGCTACGCGGCGGAATTCGGGAGAGTTCCGCCGTATGTCAGAATTCTCACCGGCTTATGGAAATTCACAACCCAGTCGGGTCAAACGCCACAGCGGGCCGGATGATGAACATGCCCTGCCGCTCCTGCTCTCCTCTCCCGGGCGTGACGGGCGGGCTCTTGGCGTCCTCGATACTCGAAGGCGGTACTATCTCAAGCTCCGCACAGCTCCGGCAAATGCAGGCGCGGCCTCGCAGCGGTTCAGGGACCTGGGCCAGCAGTTCCCGCGAGATGATGACGTCGCGGCACCAGCAGCCACCTGAGATCGATCCGGTCTGGGCCATCATGCACTGATTGGGGCCACCGCAAAGAGGGCAACTGGTCTCACAGTGGGGCGCAGTGGCTGTCATGGAGCAGGGGCCTGGGTTGAGGAGCTGAGCCGCCCGCTGACACTCGAATCATGGGCGTCCCGCCCATGTCATGTTCCAGGAAATCACGGCGGGGTGGGTTGTGGAGCAACAAGAGGGTAGGGGGCTCACACTCGCAGTTCAATCCTTCTTGTTCCTGCCTCACCCTGACATCCGATAGGTACTGGACCACCTGTTCCCACGCTGTTCCCGTTCGTCGGTGCGTGCCACGCCGGATGCGCTCTGTTGACGGTTTCGGCGGCGCGGCGCTCCCATTTGGGCCTTATTTCCAGGCTGCGTCAGGAGGGACTTGAGTGGGGTGGCGGTAACCCTCACCCCCGGACCTTCTCCCGAAGAGTCGGTGCGCGTGGGGCTGCGTTCATGCGACAACTTCGGGATCAGCCGGGACGCGCTCACGTCCGGTTTCATGGCGAGAGCCGGGGGCGAACGCCCTGCGGCTGATCGATTCCGCCGGGGCGTGGCTCTGCGATCCAGACGCTCCAGGGCCACTTTCTCCGAACCCACAAGACAACCCGCTCAATCCGCTCAACCCACACAAACCAGAGTGCCCAAGAAGCCCAGGGGCTCAGGATTTCCAGATTTGTTGCATTCTTTCGACAGTATACTCTGCTTCGGACGCGGGCAGACACTGATGGATCGATTGGTTACCGACCTAACCGTGCAATCCCCCCCCCTCTTCGTGAGATCCCATGCTCCGCAACGTCAACGCCTTTGTCAGCAATCTTTGGAAGCCCCTTTCTCGAAGTGCGCGTCGTCAGCGCGGACTCAAGAATCATCTCTCCAGCCAGGTGGCTGTGATGGAAGAGCGGGTTCTACTCGCTGCCGGTATCGAGCAGCAGCCTGACCCTCTGAACGTCGGGCAGACCATGGTTGTGATCACCGGAACATCCGGCGATGACGTGATCTTCGTCTACGCGATCAGCGGTGGATTCCGGGCCTCGATCAACGGCACGCTGACGGATACGCTGACTGCCAACTCTCGCGTGGTGGTCAATGCCCTCGAAGGCCACGACAAGGTGCAGGTCCTGTCCGGGTCACTGCCCATGTGGCTCGATGGCGGTGAAGGCAACGATACGCTGATCGGCGGTAATGGCAACGAGGTGATGTTTGGTGGCATCGGCAACGATACGCTCACCGGCAAGAAGGGCGTCGACGCCATGTTCGGCGATGCTGGCAACGACACGATCACCGGAACGGGTATCCTGGTTGGCGGAGACAATGTCGACACCCTGAACGCCGTCGGGCCTCGTAACGTGATGATCGGCGGTCTGGGAGGAGACACCCTGAACGCCGCTACCGGGGCCAGTTCTTCGGGTGACCTGATGATCGGCAGCTGGACTGACCACGACAACAACCTGGTGGCCTTGCAGGCGATCCGTGCCGAATGGGCCTCATCGGGTACGCTGGATCAGCGAATCGATCGCATCACCGGACGTGTTTCCGGCGGTCTGAATGGCTCGTTCATCTTCTACAGCGATTTCGTCGGCCCCGGAACGGTCAACAACGACAACGTGTCGGACCTGTACCGCAACGTGAACGCCTCGGATTGGCGATTCCTGTTCTCGGGCGATGCGTTGACGAGCCTGATCGGCCGCATCAACCATCTGGTGTAAGCGAATCAGCACCGATGGCCGTCCGGGGAACGCTTCCCGGGCGGCCATTTTGCTTTTGTGTTGGGCGAGCAAAACAGCACGGAGGGCAAGCCCGTCAATTCCCGTCAATTAAGGGACATTGCAAACGGTAGGCGTTTGTCGATGATCTAGACTGTCGCTGTGCAACTCGTGGTGGCGATTCCTGAGCGTGAAGGAAGATGGCGCGATGATTCGATTGTTTTGGCGAACTCTGTTTGGCCTCCCACGTACCCGACCCAGGCACCATTGCGGATCGGGCAGCACCTTGGAGCCTCGACAACTTCTCGCAGCGACCGTGGGTGAGCTCCCTGCAATTTCCGGCGTCCCGGTCCTTGAGCTGGACGGATATTTCGGTGTGAATGGGCAAGAGAACGTTCTGGTCTTTGGCAATGACCCCCGGAATCGGATCGTCACACAAATCCGCCTGCGCGGCGTCACGGACCCGGATGTTCAACCGACCATCTCGATCTCTGGAGATGGATCGACCGGATTCGCAATCACTCCCCCATCTCCCGATTTTCGCCATTGGGCCCTCTATGTCACAGACCCGGCCGTATTCGGAACTCGAACAGAACTCCACTTGCGACTTGAGATCCAGATCTCCGAGGGCCAGACAATCACACGCGATATCACGGTCCTGTCTGCCGAAACGATGTCGGTGACGATGAACGAGAATCCGAACCACGGACGACTCGTTGCAACGTTGCCAGCTGCGTTTCGCAGCTTCCGAAAGCAGTTGCAGGTGATCGGCAACACCGCCTGGACAGCCACGTACTCGCACCCGGTTCGATTGAAAAGCAGCGGTCGGATCGTCGTTGATCACTCCTATACTGGGGGATACCAAAACCAACCGGATCCCAATTGGCGGACAACCGGTGGAACCTTGTTCGATTACGAAAGAAGCTCGTTTCCAGATCCCCCACAGGCCCCCTTGGAGTCGGGACGAATCCTGATTCGGTCCTTTGATCCCAAGCAGAATGCCACTCGATATTTGACCGTGGTTGTGAGTCTGAAGAACGTCGATGAGCGTTCGTCGATTCAAGATCAGGTCGTGACCGTGGGAGCCGATGGGACTCCCGGGGGGATTCGCTATACCGACCCGGATACTCGAATCTCCTCCATCCAGTTCCCCGACGAAGTGCCCTTCAATGGTCCCCACGAGTTGAAGATCATTGGGGGAGATCCACAAGGCGTGTTTGCTGTCATCTCCCACGACACCCCTGTCAAGGGGCGTTCCTTCACACTTGTGGCCCAGCATCCGGAGTTACTGAACTCGGCATCGCAGACGTTGACCGTCCAGTTGCTGGAGCGGGGCAGAGTGATGGGCACAGCTGCTCTGTTCGTGACAGTGATTCCTCAGGTGACGTGATTGCATCGTCGCGGGGAGCTCGTCAATTGGCCAACTCGGCCCGGCAACTTGCGCTCGGGCTGGGGGCCGGAATCCCTAGGAACGGTACGGCGTGAGCCTGCCGAGTCCTCCGTTCTCCGAGAGAAACCGGCAGAGACCCGTCGCCACTCGGCAGGCTCGCGCCACGCCGTCCCTGCTCCCCTCTTCTGGGGGAGAGGGGAGTCAGTGAACGTGGGGCGGGCGGGCCAGCGATGGCAATTGAGACTGTGGGCCAAGTTCAGTCGACACTGACGATCGCCGGGCTCGGAATCTTCTTCCGTCTCGTGGCCCAGGTCAAAAGGACGACCAGCACCCCAACTCCGACGAGATACGCGGGCACGACCGTGGACCGATTCTGGATAAACCACTCCATCCCGCGCACCAGGGGCTCGCTGGCCAGTGCCTGCTCCGCCACCAGGTCATTGGCATGGGCGGCACTCGCAGCTCCGCCAACGGCGAATTCGGTCGCGTAAGCCGCTCCCCCGTGGGCGGCTCGATGCGACCAGGCACCGCCGCCCACTGCCAGATCCCAGCCTAGCGCCCCTCCACCGGCGGCCTGCCAGCCGATTGCCAGTCCGCCCAGCGCCACGACTCCCAGTGCAGCTCCTCCCAGTACCAGGCCGCCGATCGCACAGCCACCAAACGCAATCAGTCCGCAGCCGACACCACCGAACGCGATTGCTCCCTGGGCGATTCCTCCCAGGGCGATCAGCCCGCGGGCCTTGTCACCGATGGCGATCCAGCCAACTGTCCAGGGAGGAGAGGCTTGAGGATCGTTCGAGAGCGGTAGGGCGTTCACGTGCAGCAACGGGATGCCGAGGAACTCCCACTTCGAACGGTATCGTCGCGGCTCGTAGCTGGAGGCGTGCTTCTCGACCCAGGCCTTGACGGGCGAGTCGTTTGGGTCGGTATCGGGCGATGTCGTTTGCCGAATGAGCTTGACTTGGTACTGCATCCATCCGATTTCCGCCATAATGTAGAGGTTCAGTAATGCGATCCAGCCGATGCTGGAGATATTCCACGCATGTGTGGAGAAGTGTGATCGAAAGAAAGTTCCGATCACAAAGACGATTGTCAGCCCCAGTGACACCAGCGTGAAGCGGGCCGCCGAACGCATCAGGTATTGCCGTTCAGTCCGCGTCGGAGCCATCTGAGCGGGACCTGCCACACCCAGATATCCGCCGAGAAGTCCCAGAGCGCTGCCTGCCAGGGCTCCGAGAACTCCCGGAGCTGAGGCCTTGGCTGCGGTGGCCAGGACTGCTGACGTGGCCGCCGCGCCACCGCCCGCCAGCGCGGACTTCCCCGTCGTCGTGGCGGTGATTCCGGCCATGACGGCCATCGTGAAAGCGGCCGATGGGCGAGTCCGCACCAGGGCCCCTTCGACGACCGACGCCACTCGTTCTCGCAGCATCGTTCGTCCGCGCGAAAGCCGCTGCTTGACGGCGTCCTGACTCAGGTCCAGAGCCAGCGCGACTTCGGCGATCGACTGCTCGTCCCGGTAAAACAGCACCAGTGGCTCGCGATAGGTCTCCGGGATCGCCTGCAGCGAATCCCAGACGAGTTCTTCCTCTTCGCGACTGATCGCCGTTTCGCTGGGATCAAGGTCCGAGGAACTGACAGATTCCAGATCATCGGTCGCTGCCTCTTCACGGCGGGACTTTCGCTTGCGAGTCGCATCCGCAGCCAGATTCCGGACGATCCCGCACAGCCACGCGGACAAGCGGGCCGGATCGCGCAAGGAGTCGCGGGAGTTCCAGGCCACCCAGAACGCCTCTTGAGCGAGATCTTCACTGACCGCGAAGTCTCCGCAGCGGCTGTACGCCACGGAACAGAGCAGGTTCTGATACCGCTTCACAATCTCTTCGAATGCGGTGAACTCACCTCGTCCGGCTTGATCCCACAGCTGCGCGTCACTGGCAATCGTCACAGGGGCCATGATGTCCTCCCAGAAGGGCGAAGGGCCGTTTCAGTCTGCCAATGAGTGGGGGTTCCCTTCGGAAAGGTGACAGAGAATGGCCACTTTGCTCAAATCGGAGGTGCAGATCGGTGAGAGCGGCAGGCTCACGCCGTGCCGCTCCTGGGCGTCGACTTAGCGGAAGATAATCCGCTTGACGCCGGGTCCGGTCTCCCATGTGTCGGCACTGCGGGAGACGAACAGGGTGTCGAGACCCAGCCCGCCGCTGTGCGCGTCGGAGCCCTTGCCTCCATCGAGGATGTCGTCCCCGTCTTCGCCGAACAACTGATCGCTGCCGTCGTTGCCATACAGGCGATCGTCGCCGCGACCTCCGTAGATCACGTCGCGACCGGCTCCGCCCCAGATCGAGTCGTTGCCGTCACCGCCATTGAGCAGGGTCTCTCGCTTGATGTTGCTGCTGATCTTGACCGAGTCGTTGCCCTCGCCCGCGTTCACCACGATCTTGGTGACCTGGCTGGCGAGGACGCGATTGAGCAGCTTCCCGTTGATCGTGACCAACACGCCCAGCGACCGCTCGTCGAGCGAGATCTTGTCGTCGACGTTCGAGCCGTTGATCGTCAGGATGCCGTTTTGCAGCTCCACCGTCGGCTTCACGGTCAGGAACTTCGAGGCCACTAGCTTGCCGATCTTGTCCCCTGCTGCGAGGCCTTCGAAGTTGTCGAAGTTGAAGTGAATACCGCCGTAAATTCGGCTCATCCCGGCTTCCTCGGCAGCTTCACGGAAGCTGGTGAACCCGCGGTCCGCGACTCCGGAGACTTCGGAACGAGCGACGAATGAGACTTCGTCGGTGCCGAAGTAGGCCCCCAGCGCAGCCGCAGCTGCGCCGCTGAAGGTGCTGTGGCCGGATGTGTAAGTGGGGAACGGCGGCGTGGTGAGTAGCGGAGCCCAGGCGGCGTCCTGCGTCGTGGCGGCATTGCCGTCGAGGTCCGCGTTCTGAATCGCCGTGATGGGGCGCCACATGTTGTAGGCGTATTTGGCGTCCCAGGAGCTGATCCCGGCATCGGCGAGCGCCATGTTCAGCATGGCGAACAGCCGGGCGTTCTCACCCAGCGTCAGGCACTTGGTCTCGGAGACCTCCTGGGCGATCATGTTCCACTGCCCGGGCGGAGTCGCTGTGCCCGGACCACCAGCCCAGAAGTAGGCGATGTCGGTCTGATCTTGAGTGCGTGACGTGCTGGTTGCTGAGCCCAGGTCCAGGACCTGATTGAAGTCCTGGGCATACGCCGCCGAAGTCAGCGATGGAGGGGCGTCAGGCCGGAACTGGGAGCCGGACTTCATCGCGAACGGCTTGACCTGCGGCCACTGCGGCAGCAGCGGATTGGCGAACGCAGGCGGTGTCGGCTGCCAGTCTCCCGGATCGGTGCCCGGGGTGTAAGTCACAACGTTGCCGCTACCATCGGTGGCTCGTGAAGTGATGTAGGCATTGGCCACCGTGTTTCCCAGAGTGATTCCGGCGGTCTTTGACGCCCCATCGGCGATGGTATTGAGCGAGGCCGCCAACTGAGCATCGAGGGTCGCCTGGTACGTGGAGAACAGAGCCGACAGCACCTGGTGGGCAGCCTGCGCTACGGCGGCCTCTTTCGATGTGGCCAGGGAGGTCGACACCTTGGTCAGGTACGAGGTGTACTTCCCCTCGACCGAGTTCACGGCGTCAAACACAGCCAAGCTGGTGATCGCCATCGCGCGGGCTCCCGCGGGCGGCGGCGGCTTCACGGTCCGAATCGCATCGAGCAGAATCTTATTCCACTGGACGACCATGTCAGCGGCCAGCATCTGGCGGCGCTCCAGAGCTTGAATCTCCGCAGGCCCCGATACGATTTTCCCCCGCTGCTTACGCCGGCGAGGCGACGTGAGAGATCCGAACCACTGGCGCAGCATGATCGCACTCGAGCAAAAGAGAATCCGTACTGGAACTACGGTTCTTTAAAGCTTCGGCAATCTGAGTTGACCTGTCCGAACTTTCTGAAGCGACCGATCCCGGAAACTTTGCTGTCTGGTGAATCACGCCAGCTATAGCGATAACAGCGGTCGTGACTATTCTGGCGATGAGTCCAATGGTGACTGCCAGGCTTCGAGCCGCTGCCGGGCGAGATCGGCCCACGGGCTGCGAGAATCGAAGGTCAGGTACTTGTTCCAGAGTTCCACCGCTTCGTCGCCACGCCCCAGTTCCGCCAGCGTTTCGGCCTTCTGCAAGACCGCATCGGGATAGTCCGGATGCACATTCAACGCGATATCAAAGGCCAACAGCGCCGCCTCGCTCTCGCCGACTTCGCGGTGCAGGCTGCCGATCTGGGTCCACGCCTCGAGATAGTCGTGATCGAGTTCGACCGTCGCGTAATACCGCTCCAAGGCTCCACGCGGATTGTTCGTCCGGAACAGAGCCTCGGCCAGATGGAACTGCATGTCTGCCGTCGCCGGCCCGGCCATCAAGGCCATGCGAAAGGCCTCCACAGCTTCGGTCAGTTCGCCCTGGTCGGTATGCGTACAGCCGCGCTGAAACCACTCCTGAGCCGACTCCGCTTCGGGAGCCCAGGCGTGATCGAGTCGCAGTGTGAACGGGGCCGGGTCATCGGGGGCGGGACGCGCTGGCAGTGGCTTCGGCTCTTCAAAGCTGAAGACGCGCTGCCGGGTCGAGGGGATCAACAGCCCATGCTCGTCCCGCACCAGAATTCGCTCGTCGCTGGCCAGGATCTCGAGCTGTTCGAGGGGGCGCACATCGCCGCGCAGGACGCTCGGCAGACCGCGCAGGCTCGTTTCCAGCTCGTGTCGCGGCACGCCTGCATGCAGCAGGTCGTTCAAGCGCTGGACGCTGTTGACCTCTTGAAAGTCAAAGTACGGCAGCCGGTAAATCCGCTTGACCGCCCGAATCAGCCCCAGCCGCTCCCAGCCGCGAATCAGGTGGACCGAGACTTTCAGCATCCCGCTGAGCATCGCCGGCGTGTAGAGACGCCGGACCTCCGCTTCCTGTTCCGACAGCCCCAATGCCCGCAGCCACTCCGATTCGTTGAGGATGCGAACAACCACCCCTTCCGACTGCAATCGCTGGGCCTGCTGCAGCTTCACGCTGGGCTGCCCATCGGCTTCGAGCGGCCAGCCTTCCTCCCCGACAACCAGCAGCGTCGTGTGGCGGCTGACATGCTCGGAGGCAGTCCCCCCATGATCGGCCACCAGCTGGGCCGCCTGCGCATGAGTCATCGAAGCCAGCGTGCCCGTAAAGGCCACGCGCTCCCCAGCGAGGATCGGCGAATTCGGAGTTGAGACGGTCATTGGGGCCTATCTTATCGAGCATGATTCCCCAACCGCCACAATGCGCGAACCGCAATGCGAGTACAAAGTCAGGTGACTGCTCTTGCTCCCCTCTCCCCCCGGGAGAGGGGCTGGGGGTGAGGGTTCTCGCCATCCACCGAACCCCGCCCCCTCGACTTGAAGCTGCAACGGGTGACGGGTGGCTGGGGTCTGAGCAAAGCGAAGCCCCCAGCGAGGCGCGCGTACGACTGGAGCCAAGCGACAATTCGCTCCGGCAGACTGCGCACGGGCTGGGGGCTCCCGTTGGTCGACCCCAGCCACCCGGAGTCGATAAGTTCTCGTTACCCCACGCGCGCCGTCACAATGCGACGGCTTTCCTGAATCAGTCAGCCTTCAGGTCTTCAATGAACCGATGCGACGGGTAGATTTCCTCGTACGGGATACACAACTTCTCGGAAACGATCCGCCGGACGCCCAGCGCGACTTCCGGGTCCGTTCCCGGCCCGCAGGCTGCGATGAATTCTTCGTCAGACATCGGAGCTGTGGGAGCGGGGGACGGCCACTGGGGGTTCTTGCGCAAGACGACGAATGCGAACAGAATTGCTCCAACGATGGTCCAGATCACAATCATGCGGCACCTCGATCACAGCGTGCGAACTGCTTTTGCATAGATTATCTTACCCATAAGTGATCCCGACAGATCGATTCGAGGGCCAAAGATCTCATGCCTGGTTTTGAACGAACAATTGACGATGTGATCTCCACGGTTCGGCAGGCCAAGGACCGCGAACGGAAATGTACTTTGCTGATCGGAGCGGGTTGCTCCGTGAAGGCTGGGGTTCCACTGGCGTCCAAGTTTGTCGACATCATCAAGGAAAAATGGCCGCCGGTTCACCATCGGGCAGATGACCCCAAAGGCTACCCACAGTGCATGGCAGAACTGGCCCCTGGCGAGCGCCGCGATCTGATCGCGGAATACGTGGACAAGGCGAAGGTCAACTGGGGGCATGTCGCCATCGCCCAGCTGATGAAACATGGCTACGTCGATCGTGTGCTAACAACAAATTTCGATCCGCTGGTGGTCCGGGCCTGCTCGATGGTGGGGCATTTTCCGGCAGTCTATGACTTCGCCGCCTCGCAGATTCTGAATCCAACCGATATCACAGGCGAAGCCGTCTTTTACCTGCACGGACAGCGGAGCGGGTTTGTTTTGATGAACACGAAAGAGGAATGTGAAGAACACTCGAAGAAGCTGGTCGACCTGTTTCGTGATGCGGGCCAGGGACGAGTCTGGATCGTTGCGGGTTACAGTGGTCAGAACGATCCCGTGTTTCAACATCTGGCCAACGTTCCGACGTTTCAGCACAATCTGTTCTGGGTCGGGTACAAGGACAATCCGTTAGCGCCGCATGTGCGTGAGGGACTGATGCATGACAAGAGGTTTGCATTTCATCTGCCGGGATACGATGCGGACGATTTCTTTGTGACACTGGCCCAGCGATTGGGGTGCTTTCCACCCAAGTTTATCTCCGAACCGTTTTCCCACCTCGATGAATTACTGAATGGACTGACCGAATACAAAGTGCCGCAGCAGGAGACTTCATCCGACATTACCGAAAGTTCGCGGGCAATGATTCGGCAGGCGATCCAGACCTACGAACAGGCTGCCCCCGCCAAGCCCGGTCGCACGACGAAAGCCAAGACACGCACGCCCAAGGCACCATCGCTCAGTCTACTTGTCACGCGGGCCTATATGGCGGGTGACTACGAGAAAGTCATCGAACTGGCTCCCGCAAGCAGCCCAATTTCCCCGGAAATCGTGGATGAGGTCGCTTGGTCATACGTTATGCTGGGCAACGCTTTGGGAGACCAGGCGGAGCAGAAGACGGGCGCGGAGGCGGATCGCCTGTTCGAACTGGCGGTCCAGAAGTATGCCCAAGCTCTTGCGATCAAACCCGATGACCACATTGCCCTCGACAACTGGGGCATTTCAATCATTCAAAGGGCCACGAGGAATTCCGATGCGGGTCGAGAGTCACTGTTGAAGCTCGCGGAGGAAAAATGCCGGCAGTTGGAGGCACTGGTGCCCGGAGAAGGAGCCTACAACCTGGCTTGTATCTGCTCACTTCGCAACCAGAGTCCGGAATGCCAAGCATGGCTGGAGAAAGCAAGATCGCATGGAAAACTGCCGCCGCGACAGCATTTACTGGACGACACGGACCTGGCCAATGTGCGAGAAACCAACTGGTTCCAGAAACTGATCGCGGAACTCCCGGAATAGCCCAACCCGATCAGCCGGTACGCGCTTGCGTCCGGTTTCTGGGTGAGAACCGGGGGCTAGCGCCCTGCGGCTGATGGAAATCTCAGCGGCCCTTGGACCTCAATACTCCACCCGCATCGCCATCGGCATGCGCCGTCCAAAGCCGAAGGCCCGTGGCGAGAGCTTCACGCCCGGGGGCATCTGGCGGCGTTTGAACTCGTTGCGGTCGAGGCGCTGGGCGACCCAGCGGACCTGCTCGATCGGGAACAGCTTCGCGAGTTCGGCGATCGAGTCCTCGCGATCGACCAGCCCTTCGAGGATCCCATCCAGGATCGGGTAGGGCGGCAGGGTGTCCTGGTCGAACTGGTTGGGGGCCAGTTCGGCGCTGGGGGCCTTTTCGATCGAGCTGACGGGGATCACTTCGCGGCCTTCGCTGGCGTTGATGAACCGGGCCAGGGCGTAGACGTCCCGCTTGTACAAGTCGCTGAGCACCGCGTACCCACCGCACATGTCGCCGTACAGCGTGCAGTACCCCACAGCCAGTTCGCTTTTGTTCCCGGTGGCGAGGGCGATCCAGCTGTGGCGGTTGCTGCGGGTCATCACGATCGCCCCGCGGATGCGGGCCTGCAGGTTCTGGTCGGCGAGTCCGGCGGGCTGGCTGGCGAGGTCGGTGCCGACGATCGGCATCGATTCGTAGGCCCGGTGAGCGGGGTCGATCGGGATCAGCTCTCCGTCGACGCCGATCGCCTTCACGAGGGACCAGGCGTCGTCGATCGAGTGCTGGCTGCTATAGCGGCTGGGCATCAGCAGGCCATGCACATGCTGCGGCCCGGCAGCCTTGGCGGCGATGTAGCAGGCAACGGCACTGTCGATTCCGCCCGAGAGACCCAGGACACAGTCCGTAAACCCGCAGCGCCGCATGTAGTCCTTGAGTCCGAGCACCAGTGCATCTAGCAGCTGGCGCTCGCGGGGAGGCTCGTGCGGATCGATCACCGGCGGCAGGTTGTCAAGATCGACGATGTCGAGGTCGGTGCGGAACCCCGCCGACTGGTGCCGGACCTGGCCCTGGCCGTCGAGAACGAAGCTGTGACCATCGAAGACGATGTCGTCCTGGCCGCCGATCTGGTTGACGAACACAAACGGCAAGCCGGTGTCGCGGGCGTGGGTCGCCATCAGATTGCGACGGCGGGACGGCTTGTTGACCTCGAACGGGCTGGCAGAGAGATTGATCAGCAGATCGGCTCCCTGCTGAGCCAGCTCCCGGACGGGGTCGGCGAACTGCTCCTCGGGCGTGTGGTAGAACGTCTCAGGCTGGCCCCACCAGGCGTCCTCGCAGATATGGACGCCAAGTTTGCGTCCGCCGAAGTTGATCGTCTGAAGCCGCTCGGGCCGCTGGGGGCGGAAGTAGCGACGCTCGTCAAAGACGTCGTAGTTCGGCAGCAGTGTCTTGTGGATGCGGGCGACGATTTGACCTTCCGCCAGCAGGGATGCGGAATTGTGGAGCGTCCCGTTCTCGCCCCGGCTGGGGTGACCGACCAGCAGGGCGGCCTGGCCGCGCGTGGTGACCGCCAGTCGCTCGACAGCGGCCTGGCACGCGTCGACGAATCCATCGCGGAGCAGCAGATCCTTGGGCGGATAGCCGCAAACTCCCAGTTCGGCGGTGACCACCAGTTCGGCCCGGTTCTGCGAGGCGGCGAGGTGGGCCTGTTCGATCTGCAGGCAATTGCCTTTCAGATCGCCGACGGTCGGATTCAGCTGGGCCAGTGCAATTCGCATGGAAGGCTCGGAAAAGGCGGAGAACCTGACTCTGAGGTTTCCGACGGTGTTTGTCGATACGACTTGCGAATTCGACACCACGGGGCGGGGGATGGTCCAGAGAATATCAAAGAAAGATTTCGAGAACCTTGACAGCCGCAATCGTGTCGATATCTTTCTCACCTCCCGGCCCCATCGTCTAGAGGCCTAGGACCCAGGATTTTCAGTCCTGTTACCGGGGTTCGAATCCCCGTGGGGTCAATCCGGGAAAACGCCGCCTTGGCATGCCAAGGCGGCGTTTTTGTTTTTGAGATGCGAAAGAGTTCGCAACATCCGTTGCACGAACACTTTACGACTTCGAGTGTAGCATGGGCGTCCCGCCCATGAGCTCATCCAGGGAATCACGGGCGAGGCGCCCGGGCTACGAGCCGGTCGCGCTGGCTCTGACGCTGCGGCGATTCCTCTCAAAGTCCTTGTGAAAACCTATCCGAAAGATCCATAGACCTCCGCGGGCATCGAGAAAGAGATTTCGGACATGGAAGACAACTCTTGGCAGAACCTGTTCGAAAACTGGCCCCGCACGTTTCCGAAGCAGGGAGTCTTAGTCACGGATTTCCAGGAGACGATCCCCTTCAATGACTTTCGGGTCAATGAGGGGATCCTGCTTCTGCAGCGTGAACGTCCGGACACCATCGGGGCTCGAAAAATGATGGTCAGCTTCCGAGCCATCGTCGGCCTGAAGCTAACGGGAGTCGAAGAGCTGGACGTTTACGACGCCATGGGATTTCAGTAGCATTTGCCCAGTGCCCAAAATGCAGGCAGCCTGTTTTTTGGGCACAATCGTTTTTGTAGAATTTACTGGACGAGTCAGCGCGGTCGGTGTATCCTTTTGATGTCGTGGCTTGAATGACCGGTCCGCGCGAGTTCTAGGACGAACTCGGCGACTGTTCCGTGACCCAGGAAGGAGAACGGCCATGCTGGTTTTGTCGCGTAAAGTGGGTGAACGAATCCTCCTCGGCGAGGACGTCGTGATCAGTGTCGTGCGAATTGGCCCGAATACGGTCAAGATTGGCATCGACGCCCCGAAAGACATGAATATCGTCCGGGAAGAGCTGTGCCTGAATCTGGCCCAGGCGAATCTGACCGAGATGTCCGACAGCGCCTCGGGCCCGATTCGCAAGCCCCGGTAACCTCCTCCCGAGCCTGCCGTGCAACCTGACTGGGTCTACTACACTGCGGGAGTGACCTTGATCGTGGCCAGCGTGGCGGCGTGGGTGGCGTCGTTTTATCGGTGGCCGGCGAACTGGATCGTTGTGGCTTTGGCTGGATGCTCGGCGTGGTTCCTGCCTCAAAAAGAGAGCGGACTGGGCGTTTCCTGGACCACCGTGGCTGTGCTGGCCGGCGTCGCAGTGGCGGGGGAGCTGATTGAGTATTTTGCCGGTCGCCGCGCCGGTCAAACGGGCGGTATCCCACGTCGCAGTCTGGTCATCGCGCTCGTGGGCGGAATCAGCGGCGCATTGATTGGATCGGTGCTGCCACTGCCGATTCCATTCGTTGGGGAATCGTTGTCTCTGCTGCTGGGCACGCTGACCGGAGCCTGGGGCGGCGCCTACTTCGGTGAAGCGATCTACAGCGACCGGCCGGGATGGAGCCGTTTCCGAATCCAGACCTCTCTGGTCACCCGGCTCCTGGGTACGGTCGGGAAGCTCGTCGCGGGTTTGACGATTGTGGCGATTCTCGCATCCGCCCTGTTTCCATCGACCCGCTGACCACTTGTAAGGGCTGCCGGTTAGGCGGGATCTACCATTCACGGCGGGCGGCAACTCTCCGAATTTGAGAGAGTTTGCCGATGAGCGAAACTCGATTGAACTGGTAAGGTGTGCGGGGCATGATAAAGGAGATAGCACTCGCTGTGTCGACAAACAGACCCAAATGGCACAGCTCAGACCCCTCACTGCGGATAGGCGGAGAACGACAAATGTCCTGGAACAAGTTGGCCCTGGCAGCCTCGCTGGCTGCTCTCATGGGGGCGGGAGACCTGCAAGCGGGTGGCCGACGCGCGGCTTGCAATCCCTGTCCGACGAACGTCTGCGAAACCTACAATCCCTGCGGAAGCAGTTACGGTCGCATGCTGTCCTACTCCGAAGCTCTCCAGCGAGCAGAGCAGGCCAACATCGCTGAAGCCGCGCTGAGCGAAACCACCCAGAAGCTGACCGCTGCTGAGGCTCGTCTGGCTGACCTCGAAAAGCAGCTGGCCGAAGCCAAGGATGCCACCGCCAAGGCCGTCGCCGAACGCGACGAATCCAAAAAGGTCGCGGAAGCGAACGCGGTTGCCAAGAAGGAAGCTGACGACAACGCTGCCAAGCAGGCCGACTCCGCCAAGAAGTCCCAGGCCGCAGCCGAGAAGGCTGTCGCTGAAAAGAAGGCTGCCGACGAAGCCCGTGTGAAGGCGGACGAGGCTCGGGTCAAGGCCGATGAAGCCGCTAAGGCTGCTGACGCTGAAAAGGCCAAGGCTGTGGCAGCTGCGGAAGCCGCTGACAAGGCTGCGAAGGCTGCTGTCGAAGAGACCAAGTCCGCCAAGGACGCTCTCGCCAAGGCCGAAGCCGCCCTGGCCGACCAGAAGAAGAAGGAAGAAGAGCAGCAGAAGGAGATCGACGATCTGAAGAAGAAGATCGCCCAGAAGCCCGAAGAGCCGAAGGTCGAAGACGAGAAGAAGCCAGAAGGCGAAAAGCCAGCGGACGATAAGCCCGCTGAAGACAAGCCTGCTGAAGAAAAGCCCGAGCCTGCGAATCCGTAAGCCGCAGCGGGAAACTTTCGATCGCATCGAACGTGCGAGGTCAGCCATGATCTCGCACGTTTTGTTTTTTGCACCACCCTGTTTGCAGAGATGGTTTGTGTGTTCATCCCGCACGGGGGGGCTCGAACTTTAGCTGTCGGGCTTGCCCGACGTGCTTCGATTTCATGGGATCTGAGCGACTCGTGAGAGTCGATAGACCTCGATGCCGCTCGGATCGGTGAATACCTTTTCGATCTGGAGAGACGCGGACGACGATGGCAGCGGGCGGGGAAGGTGTTCTGGAGACATAATCACGAACTCAACGCCGTCGGTCTGCAACTGCGAGAGACGCTCCAATGTGGGGGCTGCGTCCTCAAGCTCGCCGCGTAGTTCGGTCTCCTCCACGGGGAAGAATCCGGAATACCCGTTGACCAGCGGGACTCCGTGAAACGTTCCCGCATACATCCACTTTGCGGTCAGGCCGAAGTCGTCCAGTTGCGAACCCTGAGCGAACGGCAGGCAGAGAATGGCCCGCCCGGACGGCGTCTCCCGGCGGACAAAGTCGATCCACTCGGTTCCCAGTCGGACCTGCGAAACGCTCCATAGCCGAGTCTTCAGTGGCAGCACCTCAAAGGTGATGGCCAGGCCAACCACCGCGAGGAGGACTCTTCTCAGATGCCGAGTGGCCCGATCTCGAAACGAAGCGGGCAACCAGATCGCCAATCGAATCCGGTGGGCGCGATCATAGAGGGCGGCGAGCCTCAGTAACTCGAAGGCGAGCAGAACGATCGCCATCTGAAAGAGGTTGGCAAAGCGGTACGGACTGCGAACCTGCCCCAGGCCCGGCACGACCCGGCCCAGCTGATCCCAGACTGACCAGCCGTTGATGACGAGATTCTTTCCCAGCGACAAGGCGAACGCCGCTCCCGCAGTCAGCCCGAGAAACAGCACCCAGCGTCGTGACCTGCGATGCACCAAGCCCAGCACCAGACCGAGAGCTGCCACTGCAGACTTCAACCAACCGGGCGACGTCTGCCAGTGAACTCGAGCGGCCATTGTGCCCCAGGGAATCAAGTTGTGTCCCCAGGCTGTGGTGTAGTCTCCGGGATGGAGCGAGAGGCTCTGCACGAGAGCCTCGGGGCGCTGGGTCTGCACTTCACTCAGGACTGAATGGACTTTCCAGATCATCGGCCCGGCGAGGACAGTAGCCACCAGACCGCCGATCAACCAGGCACGCCAGGTCTGCCACTTCACCCAGCCTCGGATCAGAACCCAGACCCCGGCCGAGGAGAGGATCGCCACGAACAGTCCGTAATGCATGCACATCAGACTGGTCATGCCCGCGGCCAGACCCAACTCGCCCCCCGAAGTGACCGTGGGGCCGGTGGAGAGCTTCAGGAAACAGCTCCAGACCCACAGGATGCCCCACACCGGAACCAGCTGAATCACATCGCGGTTCCATTGGAGCAGCGGGAGCATGATCATCGCCGCCCCGCCCAGCCGGGCGAGTGCGATCGGCGTACAGCGATGCCGAAGAAGCCTTTCGGTAAAGACGCCATTGAGCAGCCACGCCAGCCAATAGTAGACGTTGTACGCCAGGATCCTGGACCCAGTGATCCAGATCACTGGTGCTACAAGGAGCGATGTCGGCTGCGGCTCTGAGAACGCAAACGTGTCGGCAACCGGATAAAAGATGGGAGCGTCCCAGTACCCCTGAAACAGCTGGCCCGCCCGATCCGCGTTCCACCAGAAGGTCCACAGATTGAACAGCGGGACGACCGGAGATTCCGTGGGACCGAGCGCGAGGTTCGTCGTCGGAGCACACACCAGCGGCCACTGTAGCACGGCTACCAGCACGACATAAAACAGCCACGAAGTCAGCCAGGATCGACTGACCCATTGCCACCGGCGATGGGGAGAGGCTGGCATGACCGAAGGTTCTTGGACAGTGAATTCACGGGGAGCGGAATGCAGTCAGCCTCGATCATCGCCGATGGAACTACGGAATGAAAAGCAGCGAGGCAGGTTTCCCTGCCTCGCTGCTTGATCGTGATCCGAACTTCCGCACTACATCAGCGGCAGCGGTTCCGGCATCAGCAGGAACGGGAAGACGCGCAGTGGTCGACCGGTTTCCAGTTCGGACGGGTACCGCAGCTGAGCGGCCCGGTCAGCTGCGAACTGCAGCAGCGTGAAATCGAGTCCGCAGTATGCATCGAGATCCGACTCAGCGGCAACATCGGCGAAGACTTCGCCTGCGGAGGCGGCGTGACGGCGAACCCCGTGGATGCTCTCTTCGCGGACCTTGATTCCCGCGGCAGCCATCTTGACGAGGCCCTTCAGGAATCGACCGACGAGCGATTCGGCTCCGGTACTCCGCCACAGGCGATCCCACTCATCATGGGCTTCCCAGTAGAAACCCAGATTGAAGAAGTCGAGACCGAGCAGGTACGACCGGTTCTCCGCCCAGCGCTCGGGCTGGAGCGGCTTGGGATTCATGGGACGCTGGTTATAGCTGTGCCCCCGGGGGTCTCGGTACGGATGCGGCGTTCCGGAGCCCGGGACATGGGTGTACCGAGGCAGCGGAGAGTTCGGCAGCAACCGGGCGAATTTCGCCTGGGAGATGGCTTGGAGCAGAGGAGCGGGCACAGCAGCAGTGGTCGACATGGCACCGGTTTTCACTTCACCGAACCGCAGGCGGCATCCCGCGCCAGCGGTCGACGGAACCTCATCAAGGCGCACAATCCACGCGGGACTTCAGGTGTGAAGCCGATTCGCAGGACGTTGCGAGCGAGACAGGGGTTCGAAACTGTGGGCTGATTTCGGCGTCGTGCCGCAAATCCTGGAGGAGGAGAGACGTGAGAACTGTTTGGCAGTTCACGACTTGCGCGGATTGACCGCCGATCATCTCCTGTGCCTGAGCAAGTCAGAACACGCACCCATTAAACCATAAATCCCCTGATTGTGTAGACCAATTTCTCGAAAATCTGATCGTCTCTTCGCAGGTCTTCGCAGGGAGCAACCGGTGGGAGTAGTCAACCTTGATGGCGCGATTGGGAAGTTTGCGACTGCCCACTGCCCACGGCTGGCCAGTTTGTGAATCTGCAAGCTCGGGAGGGCGAGGCTCCTGCCGAGCCGCATGCGCGGGAGCAAGGTCCTCTCTAATAGTGCGGCTCAGCCGGAGCTTCGCCCTCCCAACCGCACAAACTTCCGAGATGGAACTTCTGGCCAGCCCTACCCCCCACTGGCATTGGCATTCTCGGGTTCCCTGGTCCGGGATATACTATCGATAGATCAGCCACTGCTGATTCGTAGGCCCGTAGTCTTCCGGCGAAGGTTCTGTCATGCCGCCTGCCCCCTCCAAGGCTGATCAACTCTACGATCAGGGCAAAGCTCTCCTGAAGGAACGGAAGGTCGACGAAGCGGTCAAGCTCTTCGAGCAGGCGATTCAAGAGAATAGCCGCCATGTCGGATCGCACGAATCGATGGCTGCGATCTACTTTTCTCGCAAGGACTACGCCAAGGCTGCAGAGTTCTTTGAGAAAGCGACCAAGTTCGATCCCCGCCGCATCGATCCGCTGATCAACCTGGGAGCCGTGCAGAACCGCATGGAGAATTATCCGGCTGCGGCGAAGACGTTGCGGCTGGCTGTCTCCCGCGACCGGCGGAACGCGGCGGCGTACTACAATCTGGCGATCGCCCAAAAGGGACTCAACCAGCCGCATCTGGCGGTTTCCGCCTACAAAGAGGTCTTGAAGCTCGATCCCAAGATGATCGATGCGCTGCAGAATCTGGCCAACCTGTATCTGGACATGGGAAACATCCAGCAGGCTCAGTTCCATTTTCATAAGGCTTTGGAGATCGACCCGAAGTTCGAGAAGGCCCGACGCGGTCTGGAACGCTGTCACGCTCTGGCCGATGAGAAGAAGAAGGAACACAACCCATTTGGCCGCCTGGTCAACATGGAGGAACTGGCCAATCGAGCTGCGGAAAAGAAGCTGCGGACACTCTCTCCGCAGGAGCGTTTCGATGATCGCAACGCGGTTCACCAGCTGGCCAAAGAGTGCGAACAGTCCGCCATCGTGTTGCTCAATACGCTGCGGGACCGAGTCGGACCGGCCCTGACCCGCCTGAATCACTCGCTGTCGCAGTCTGAAGACCCGTTCATGATGCTCCGTGAGAGCGAGGCTCTACCGCGCGATGTGGCAACCATGGGGCGTGCTCACCAGGACCTGCGGGCGCGGATTCATTCGCTGAAAGAGCATGAGAAGATGATTCGCGAGTAACCCTGAGCGGCACGCGGTCCCTCGGTCTTCACTTCCCCGAGTCGCCAGAAACGGCAGGGATCTCTTGAAGAGAATCCCGACACCTCCATTCGAATTCCGGCAATCGCCATCCACCCCCAGCACAGCTTTCCTGGTCTCGCGGATCGGTCCAACTGCTGCATCGAAATTTGGTGGCAACATCCGTTCGAACACTTGACGCACGCGGCGGGTTGTCTCTCTTCAGCGACTTTAAGTCTTTTTTCAGATTGCGATTACGCGCCCGACCCCTGAGACCGGAACCCCACAGGGTCGTTTCAAGTCCACCGGCCCTTCTGACCGATGCTCCCCTTGATCTTCTGCAGGTCATGGTTGGCCGAGAAGAGGTCGAGAGGGGTTCTCAGCCCAGTCGCTTGCGAGTCGCCAATCGTTTTGGCCACTCGCTCCGGATTGGCCTGACGACTTCACCTAAGGACGGGGCATTCAATGGCACAAGCGGCTCCCAAAGCGCAGCTGGGATTCCTCGGTGTGGTCAACATCGCAGGCACCGGATATGTCGGTGGTCTGCTCGTGACCAATCAGCTTGGACGGCCTCTGGAGTTTCAGTGTACCACCCCCGTGCGCCCCAATCGTACGCAGGAGATTCTGTACGGTCCGACCCTCACGTCGTTTATCTGTGCGGACCTGATTGGAAAGACTCTGTTTGACCGGCTGCAGGTCAAGCCGCAGATGATTCTGTGCGACCAGCCCGAGATGCTGGCTCTGCGAGCGGCGATCTCGCTGCCCGTGGGACTGATTCTCCCCAAAAAGTCGAACGACGAGGGCACACTGAAGGTCGGCATACATCAGTTGAAGCTGCACAGTGACTTTTTGTCGGAGCTGGATGATGTCGCGACGATTGTGAAATCGATCCCGGGGGATGCGGACCTGATCGAGCCGCTGGAACGCGTGCGGGAGGCACTGCAGGAGACGCTCCGAGCAGGAGCGGCGGCTTAAGAGAGTTATCAGTCGTCAGCGGTCAGTTTTCAGCCAGAACGAGCACACGGATGTCGCCGAGTCTGCCCCCATCGCAAACCCTCACCCCCAGCCCCTCTCCCGGGGGGCGGGGGGAGCAGGACTCCGTTCTGGGCGACGAAGCCTCCGTGCCTCCGTGCCTCCGTGGTGAATCTTCCGATCCGTCTATCGAGGACAGTCGCCCAGCAACGGAAGGTCTCTCTCTCTCGCTGCCCGCCCCCGGGATTCATATCACCGGGATGAATAGTGCCCTGCAGCGTCCGCCTGCGGTGACCACGGACTCGCGGCCGCTGCTGAACACGGTCGGCTTTGTCCCGAGTTGGCGTCCCTCCTGGGGCCGGGTCCGGACGTTTGGCCTGACATTCCCCGCCGGGATCGAGATGCTCCCGGTGAAGCCCGAGCTTCCCGCAGCTGACGACGCGACCGACCTCAAGCCGATTGGGCCGGAGACACCGGAGCAGGAAGAAACGCCCGAAGCTCCACGCAAGCGCACAAAGATTCGGCCTCCACAAGACGCCCTGTCGGTTCAAGACCGCCTGTTCTTTCTCCTGCAGCCTCCTCTGGAGAACTGGCTGAAGGGGCAGGAACTGGTCATGCCGTTCGAGCCATTTCAGTATCAGTACGAGGGGATCGCCTGGCTGTTCGCCAACAAGTCGGCTCTGCTCGCGGATGAGATGGGGCTGGGCAAGACGATGCAGACGATCACCGCCTTGCGGCTGCTGTTGCGGGCCGGGCAGGTGCGGCGCGTGCTGCTGGTCTGCCCCAAGCCACTGATTCCGAATTGGCAGCGCGAGTTCAAGACCTGGGCTGAGGAGATCCCGGTCACGACGGTCGAGGGGGACGGACACCGCCGCAATCTCACATGGCGGATGCCGGGAGCCCATGTGCTGCTGGCGAACTATGAAGTCGTGGTCCGCGATTACCAGACGATGATTCACGAGGCGGTCAAGAACGGCCACGACCTGCGGGATGGGCTCGGTCGTCGTACCGAAGTCGAGTGCCAGACCTTCATCGACGGCGAGCCCGCCCGAGCCGGTGATCTGGCCCAGCCCGAGGCCCCCTGCCCGCTGCCCCGGTTCGACCTGGTCGTTCTCGATGAGGCCCAGCGGACCAAGAACCGCGACTCGCTCACCGCGAAGACCATCCGCTCGATCCCCCGCGGCCGCAGTGTCTGCCTCACCGGAACTCCGATCGAGAACCGGCCGGAGGAGATGTCCTCGCTGTTCGAGTTCATGGGAGTGATCCCGCCCGGAGCCAATCCCGACCTGCGCCAGCTCTCGTCCCTCAGCCGCGAATTCATCCTGCGGCGGACAAAAGACCTGGTGATGAAAGACATGCCGCCGCGGCTCGACCGCGACGAGATCATTGAGCTCTCCTCGGCCCAGCGCATCGCCTACGACGCAGCTGAGAAGGAGGGGATCATGCGGCTCAATGACATGGGGGATGAGGTCTCGATCCAGAACGTCTTCGAGCTGGTGCTGCGTCTTAAGCAGATTTCGAACTACGACCCGCTGACCCAGGAGTCGTCCAAGCTCGAGCGACTCCACGCCGACATGGAAGAAATCGCAGCTTCCGGCGGCAAGGCGATCCTGTTCAGCCAATGGACCAAGACGATCGACTGGCTCGAAGAGCGGATGCGGCCGTACGGTTGCCTCGTCTACCACGGCGGCATCCCGCAGCCGAAGCGCGAACCGATCCTGACCCGCTTTAAGGAAGACCCGGACTCGCACATTATCCTGATGAGCTACGCCACCGGAGCCGTCGGGCTGAACCTGCAGTTCGCGGGGTATGTGTTCCTGTACGACCGCTGGTGGAACCCGGCTGTGGAGGATCAGGCGATCAACCGTGCTCACCGCATTGGGTGCAAGAGCCAAGTGATCGTCAGTAAGTTCATCTGCAAGGATACGATCGAAGAGCGGATTGACCGTGTGCTGAATGAGAAGCGGGAAATGTTCCGCCGCGTCTTGGGCGAGGGTGACAACACTAACGCCTCACTGAGCCTCAACGCGGGCGAGATCTTCGGCCTGTTCAACATGAAGGCCCGCACGCCCAAAGGGAACAAGTCGATCCGGCCCGAGGCACCGAAGAAGGACGCGGCGTAAGGGCCATCTGGTGCCCGCTATGCCTGAGTGACTCGGGCCTAACAGCCCGTTGAAAAACGTGGCATGGGCATCTTGCCCATGCGTGAACCGGAAGGAATCACGGGCTGGAAGCCCGTGCTACGGGCTTTCAATAGGCTGCTAGGGAAGGGCGAACACATACTGCGGATCGCCCAGCCGGATCAATCCCCGACCGAATTCCGCCAGTACCCGGCACGTTTCGTCGACCTCAATCGCGAAACTCACCCGAGCCCATTGTGCCGCAACAGCGCCTGCGGTGAGGGCTCGCGTCCGCGAAATTCGCGGAAGATCTCCATCGGGTGCCGGCTGCCCCCCAGGGCCAGGACTGTGTCCCGGAACCGACGACCGGTCAGGCGGACAGCCGACTCGTCATCCAGGCCCGCCTCTTCAAAGGCCGAGAACGCATCGGCACTGAGCACTTCGGCCCACTTGTAGCTGTAGTACCCCGCCGCATACCCGCCCGCAAAGATGTGTGAGAACGAACAGAGGAACCGGTCCTCCGGGAACATCGGCAGAACCGACGCCCGCTCCATCACGCGGCGCTGGACATCGAAAATACTCTCGGTCCCGGCCGGATCAAACTTCGAATGCAGCTGCATGTCGGTCATTCCGAACGACAGCTGGCGCAGCATCATCGAGCCGGCCCGGAAGGTCTTGGCCTTTACGAGTTTCGCGAACAGGTCATCCGGCAGCGGGGCCCCGGTCTGATAGTGCTTGGCAAGCTTGTCGAGCGTCGGGCGGTGATAGCACCAGTTCTCCATGAACTGGCTGGGGAGTTCGACAGCGTCCCACTCGACCCCCGTGATCCCGGCGGCATCCGGGTAGTCGACGGTCGTCAGCATGTGCTGCAGGCCGTGACCGAACTCGTGGAACAGCGTTTCGACCTCGCGGAACCCCATCAGCGACGGCGTGTCCCCCATCGGCGGGGTCGCATTGCAGATCAGGTAGGCCACTGGCAGCTGGAGCCCCTTCGAGCTGGGACGGCGGCTGTGGCAATCATCCATCCAGGCTCCGGGACGCTTGGTCTCGGGGCGGGAGTACGGATCGTAGAAGAATCCGGCAATCGGAGTTCCCGACTCGTTGCGGACTTCGTAATACCGAACATCCGGGTGCCAGACCGGGACATCCTTGAGGACGATCGTGACTCCAAACAGCGTTCCCAACAGATCGAACAGCCCACTCAGTACCAGCTCGTGCGAGAAGTACGGCCGCAGCTCTTCTTCCTTGAAGTCATAACGCGTCTCCCGCAGCCGCTCGGCCCAGAACGGGACATCCCAGTGCGTCACCGGCTCTGTCTGGCCCAGTTCGCAGGCGAGCGCGGCCACCTCTTCCAGATCTTTGCGGGCTGCTGGGAGTGAGGCGCCCAGGAGTGTCTCGAACATGGCTTCGACAGCCGAGACGCCCGGGGCCATCTTCTGGGCGAGGCTCAGCTCCGCGTAGTTGCCGTAACCCAGCAGAGCCGCCTTCTCCTTGCGGAGGGCGAGGTGCTTGACGCACAGAGCGGTGTTGTCGAGATCGCCGGACGACGCCCGCGTCATGTAGGCCCGGTAGACCTGCTCACGCAGGCTGCGGTTCCGGCAGTGCTGCATGAACGGGTTGAAGATCGGCAGTTCGAGCGTCACACGCCAGGGGCCGACGTCGGGGGTCGCTTCGGCGGTTCCCTCGGGCTTCGAGCGATTGAAGGCGGACGCGGTCATCCGCCGCAGCGTCTCTGGCCAGCCTTCGGTGTCGGCGGGCTTGTCGATCAGCAGTGACCAGGCCTTGTTGGCGTCGAGCACATGGTTCGAGAACTCGGTCCCGGCCTGCGACAGGGCCTGCTCAATGTCATTGAACCGCTGCCGCTTCTCACCCGTCAGACCGATCCCCGACAGTTCACAGCTGAGCAGCTTGCGGTCGACGATCCGCTTCTGCCCGCCGTCGAGCTTGTTCCACTCGGGACCGTTCTTGAGGGCCTTGAGCGCCTTATAAGCAGGCTCACTCTGCGCGATCCGCAGGCCGAACTGTACGACTTCGGGCTGTACCGTTTCGAAGGCTTCGCGAAGGGGATCGGAGTTCATGACCCCGAACAGATGCGTGACCGGCCCCCAGACCCGCTCGAACATCCGATTCAGCGAGTCGAACACCTCGACAGCTCCCGCCCAGGTCGGCTGGATTTTGGCCTCGATATCAGCCAGTTCCTGTTCGCCAAGGGCCAGAACATACCGGACCGCTGGCACAATATGTTCGGCTTGGATCCGATCAAACCTCGGAGTCCCCGATTCGGTCAGCAAGGGATTCTGAGCGAGTTCCGAGGGAATGCTGCCAAACAGTGATGCCACGGCGAGTCCTTTCAATCCTGGTGAGCCTGCATGGGAGGTTACGGGGAACTCGGGGGGAGTTCAATGAAGGGGTTAGCAGCCACCAAAAACGACCTGTATTGAACGCGGCTGGCCAGACAACGCCGCGCCTTGGCACACGCCGCGGGTCGTGATAAACCTCTGCTTGGAGGGCCGATGTCGATGTTGCCACGGCAGACTCACAGCATCTCTCGACGGTCAGATCGTGACGTCTCGGAACTACTCGGGAATTGGAGAGCGTGTCAATGACGACATCAATTCGAACTCGACCTGCGGCACCGAACTCAGAGTGTCTGATGACTCGACTTGGACGGATTGCGCTTCTACTGGTCTTGATTTTCGCAGGCCGAACCAGCGCAGCTGAAACCACACAACGTCTCCCGAATTTCGTGGTCATCCTGGCCGATGATCTGGGGTACTCGGACCTCGGCTGTTATGGCAGCGAGATCCAGACTCCGCATCTCGATGCCCTGGCGGCGGGCGGGCTGCGGTTGACAAACTTCTACAACACGGCACGCTGCTGGCCGAGCCGGGCGGCCTTGCTGACCGGGTACTACGCGCAGCAGGTTCGCCGCGATGGCTTTCCCGGAGTCGCTGGAGGAGGCAGCAAGGGGACCCGTCCCGACTGGGCTCCGCTGCTTCCCGTGGCCCTCAAAACCCAGGGCTACCGCAGCTACCACTCCGGCAAATGGCACGTGGATAACAAGCCGATTGCAGCTGGGTTCGACCACTCGTACTGGCTCGAAGACGCGGGGCGGAATTTCCATCCGCGAGTCCACTCCGAGGACGATCAGCGGCTGCCTCCAGTGAAGCCGGACAGCGGGTACTACTCGACGACGCACATCACCGAGCGGGCGATTGCACATCTGCAGGACCATGCCCGGTCCCACGCCGAACAGCCATTTTTCAGCTACGTGGCGTATATCGTCCCGCACTTCCCGCTGCATGCACCGGCAGAGGACATTGCGAAGTACAAAGAGACCTACCGCGTGGGCTGGGACACGATCCGGGCCAATCGCTGGAAGAAGATGCAGGAGATCGGTCTCGTTGCGGGAGAGATTTCAGCGGTCGAACGCGAGGTCGGCCCGCCCTATGACTTCCCCGAACAGGTCGCCAAGTTTGGCCCCAGTGAGGTCAATCGTCCGATTCCCTGGAACGATCTGACGCCGGCTCAGCAGGAGTTTCAGGCCAGCAAGATGGCGATCCACGCCGCCATGGTCGATCGCATGGACCAGGAGATCGGTCGCCTGCTGCAACAGATTCGCGACATGGGGCAGATGGATAACACCTTCGTCATGTTCATGTCGGACAATGGCTGTTCCGCCGAAATGATGGTCCGCGACGACGGGCACGATCCCGCCGCCGCCCCCGGCTCAGCTGCCACGCATCTGTGCCTGGGCCCGGGCTGGTCAACGGTTTCCAACAGTCCGTTCCGCCGCCACAAGACCTGGGTCCACGAGGGCGGGATCGCCACCCCCATGATCGTTCATGGTCCAGGAGTGCAAGCTCCCGGTTCAGTCCGGCACGATCCGGGCCATCTGATTGACGTCTGGCCCACGCTGACCAAGCTGGCAGGTGTGGCTGGCGAGCCCACAACGGGCCCGACTCGCCCCGGGGTCGCTATACCACTCGGCGAGGCGATCACTGTTTCTGAACGTGAACTCTGGTGGGCTCACGAGGGGAACCGTGCCCTGCGCGTCGGGAACTGGAAGATCACAGCTCTCAAAGAGAGCCCGTGGGAGCTGTACGACCTGAGTACCGACCGGGCGGAGCAGCACAATCTGGCCGAGAAGAATCCCGAGAAGCTCAAAGAACTGGCTGACCGCTGGGAACTGCGGTCGCGCGAGTACCAGGAGCATGCGAAGCGACCTTAGACTGGAACGGAGCGGTCCCGCCTGTGCGACTACTCCTGCAGTTCAAACAGCGACACGACCGGGGCACTGAAGAAGGTGTTGAACCGCGTGCCGCCCAGGGCTGCGTTCTTGAAGCGAGTGATGTCGAGACCTGACCCGCCGTTCAGTGTGAGTCCAGCCAGGAATTCCGCGAAATCGGTGTTGTCTGCGGACAGGCCAATATTGACTTCGTCATTCCCGCTGTCGCCGTTGATCGTGACTGCCTTTTCGAATCGGCTCTTCTGGCCATTATTGTCCTGCTCGATATCGACCTCGTCGTTCCCTGTTCCGAGGGTCAAGGAGACCGTACCCCGGAACGTGGCTCTGTCGATTCCAACATCGTCATTCTGACTGCCTGTGTTGACGACCAGATTCCCGATGACCGTGAGGCGATCGAACTCGACAATGTCCTCACCCGCACCGGTGTTGATCGTGACGGTGCCAGTGAGCGAAGTGGCGGTGGAGGTCTCAAATACAATTTCATCATTGCCAGAACCGGTCGAAATGGTGGTCTTCCCGGATACGACCAATCCTCCAGAGTTCAAAACCTCGTCTTCTCCGTGGTTGGTCGTGACCAGCCAATCCCCCGTCACGGTCCACAGGTCCTGCACATCGACCGATGCTGCTGTGTCGCTGTTGACGGCAACCCCTTGCAGATTGATCGTGGCGGTCTTACTGGTCAGCGGGACATCCGTTTCAAAATGGTGCTGCCCCGGTCCCACCTTCACGGTCAGTGTACCGTCAATCGTGGTAGTCCCGCCGAATCCGCTGATCTCCACGTTCGAATCGCCGTCTCCCAGATTGATGCTGACGTTCTTGAGGAGCATTGTGGCGTTGGCAGAGTTTCCGGTGAAGAACTCGACCGAATCGTCCCCCGCAGTTGAGGTGATCGTCGTTGCTCCCAGGACCTGAAGCGTCTTGGCATTGTTCACGAACAGATCGAATTCGAGGTCTCCCTCTCCATTGGTCACTGTCAGGGAACTGTTGATCGTCGTGTTCCCGAGTCCGGCCACAGACGTGTCGGCATCACCATTTCCGGTCGAATAGGTCACCGAGCCACCGATCGATGCGCTGTTGCCCGGCTCGAGGAAAATCTCATCGTCGCCGTTCGCGGCTGTGACGCTCAGCGAGCCGCCCACGGTGAAGGTTCCCGTCGGAGCGAACTTGACACGCGAGCCTCCCGCTCCGTTGTTGATCGTGACCCCGCCCGTGACATTCAGCGAGTTCCACGTTCCTGAGTCATCGCCGATCAAGTCCTCTCCATTTCCGTTGGTGATCGACAGACTGCCCGTGATCGCAACGGCCCCGGCGAAATCGATTTCGCTGCCCCCGGAGCCATTCTTAATCGTGACATTTCCGGTCACAGACAGGTTTGTGAATTCCAGATCATCAGATCCACTGCCGTTCGTGATGCTGACTGCACCGGTATATGTCCCACGGAGCTCGATCTCTGATTCTCCATTGCCGGTGGTGATCGTCACAGCTTTTCCGGTCACGGTCCCCGAATTCCCGATGCTGATCACGTTGAAATCGCTCCCGGTGGTGATCGTCACCGCTCCTCCGAGTGAAAGTGTGGTCACCGGGATGATATCCACGTCGGCGTCACCGTCTCCGGTCGTCACCTGAGTCGTTCCGAGAATGGAAAGCGTACCGGGCCGAAGATCCAACTCGTCGCTTCCGTCTGCTGCTGTGTATTTGAAACTGCCGAGGGTGATATCAGGTGCCACGTTGTTACCATTACCCAGCTGGACGTCTCCTGCCCCGTCTCCATTGCTGATTGTCATCGCCCCAGTGACCGCAAAATCGCCCGTACCCAAGTACCGGAATTTGTCATCGCCGTCTCCGTTGGTCACGGAAATGCTTCCGTAGGTATGCCCGTTCACACCATCCATGAACAAATTGTTGTTTCCATCCCCACCGAGGTAGGTCAGCGCCCCGGTGATCAGCACGTTCGTCAGCGTGGCCTGGTCATTCCCCAGCTTCAGGTCGAACTTGATCGCAGTCACACCGGAGTAGAATCCTGCCCCGGTCACTGTTGTCCCGACGCCAGCGACGGTGACCGCCCCCGCAGCTCCGCCGACGATCGTGATCACCTGATCATTTAAGTTCCCCGTAATCCCGGCCGGGGTCAGGTCATCCACCCCCGTAATCGTCAGCGTCCCGCCCGACTGGGTCACGATCGCGGTCCCCGCCAGCAAGGCCCGCGACTCCAGTTGAGGAACCCAGCTGCGGTGTCCGCCTCGCACTCGTCGCGTCTCTGTTCCCGAGATTAGTTTCTGAACACTCTTCCACAGACGCAGAGACAGAGGACGCATGCTGGAACTCCCGAGAGACGTTTTGGGCCGTAGTGGCCTTCGGCCAGTTTACTTCCAAGTTGGGAGGCGAGCTACCTTTTTCCTTGCGGAACCTGGGACTGACGCCTCAGCCGCAGCCTCAGCCTGCCAAACCCGAGAGCCAGAGCAGCAACTGCTCCAACTGCAGCCGCTCCGGCAGGCGGCTGCCACCTTTTAGATCGCGGTCGGCCTCGGCCAGGCGACCGAACAGCTGGTCGGCTCGGGCTCTTCCGAGGCGTTTGAGATACCGCTCAGCCTGGTCGTACTCGCGAAAGAAGACTCCCGCTTCTTTGAGGGCATCTTTCATCCCCATCTTCTGGCGGGTCAGTTCTGTCACGACGGCGAACTTCTTGAAGATATAGACCAGCCCGCCTAGGATCTTCTGCGGCGCTTCACCCGCGTGCAGCAGCTTATTGAGACACGTGAGCGCGGTCGCGATGTCGCCATCACGCACGGCATTCGTCATCGTCCAGGTCTCTTCCGCCTTCCAGCCTCCGACCAGCTGGCGGACATCATCCGGCTTGATCTGCGGGCGGTCGCCAACGTAGCTGACGAGCTTGCCCAGCTCCTGAGACAGCTGGCCCAGGCCGGTCCCCGCCAGTTCGACCATCAAGGCAGCTGCGTCCCGGCTGAGCTGTTTCTGGTACTCCTGAGCGGCCTGATCAACGAGCCACTTCTGCAGAGCCCCGGCGGCGAGTTCTCCGCAGTCGAGTTCGAGCCCGCTCTCGGCGATCTTCTTGGCCAGTCGCGTGTTCGACTTCCACGACTTACAGTCGAGCACCAGCACCGAGCGCGACGCCGGCTTCAGACAATAAGCTTCCAGGCCTTCGCGAAACTTCGTCACGAAATCGTCCGCGTCCTCCACCACGACCAGCCGCGAACTGGCGAACATCCCGACCGTCTGCAGCTCGGTCTTCACGGACTTGAGCTCGACATCTTTGCCGGGGAACTTCACCAGACCGACCGCGGCATCGGGTCCGGTCCCCAGCACCAGCTGGCTGAGCTTGGCGAGACACTGCTGCTTGAGGTGCGACTCCTCGCCAAACATCACCGCCACCGGAGCGGGCCGGTCAGTGGTCTTCAGCGGGAGGAACTGGGTCGCGTGCATTGCTGGCAGATGGCGGGTGGCTGTTGGCAGATGGCCAGAGGGGTTAGCGTTTGTGGGATTCTTTGAGGATCGGGGTCAGCTCCTGCACAAAGTCGTTGACGTCCTGGAAGGAGCGATAGACCGACGCGAACCGGACGAAGGCGACCTGATCGATCCGCTTGAGGGCCTCCATCACCTTCTCGCCGATGTAGCGGGAGGGGACTTCGCGATCAAACTGGGCATAGACCTCGCGCTCGATGTCGCCCACGATCCGTTCGACCTGATCCGGGCTGATGGGACGCTTGTAGCAGGCCTTCTCAATCCCCGCGCGGATCTTCTCGCGGTCGAACGGGATGCGCATCCCATCTTTCTTGATGACCTTGAGCGGGGACTCTTCGAGCTTCTCGTAGGTCGTAAACCGCCGACCGCATTCGAGGCATTCGCGTCGACGACGAATCACGAACTCCTGGCTGCCGCGGGAATCGACAACCTTCGTCTCCCCCTTCTGGCAGAATGGACAGAGCATCGTGAAAACCTCCTGGTGACGCGGGAACTGTCCGCTGCCGTATGATAGACGGCGGTGGCCGATCTGTCAGGGACACGGGGAAGGGCGATTCCGGCTGACTCGAAGGTCCCTGGGAAAAGTGCGGGCGGGCGCGAGAACGAGGCACCGGCGGAGCCGCGACTTTCAGAAGACCAGCTCCCGAGCTGGGGGAACCGGGCATCCACAGATTTCACGCAGATTTTCGAGCCGCTCAAGAATGCGATGTCCCTGAATAAATCATGTCTGAACTTCGCTGGGCTCTCCGCCTCTTCCAATCTGCGTGAATCTGCGAAATCTGTGGATCTCATGTGCCGCCGTGATCACGTGGCATTCAACCTGATGAGGGGATCCTCACGTACCACCACTGAGCGATTGCACCCGTTACCCTGCGTTTGAGCCTGTCTGAGTTGTGATTTTTGGGTCTGCACGCGATTCTGGAGCCCAATCCACTCACTCTCTTTCGCCCTCGGGAGTTCTCATGTCTTCTTCTCGTCGACAGTTTCTTTCGCGTTCTGCGGCAGTCGCAGCTTCTGCCTTTGCAGCTCCACTGGTTGTTCCCGGACATGTCCTCGGGAAAGACGGAGCCACTCCGCCCAGTGAGCGGATTCATCTGGGCGTCATCGGCATCGGGCCGCGAGCGACGTACGACCTCAAGCCGATGCTGACGTTCGGCGATGTACGGTGCATCGCGATTGCTGACGTGCAGGCCAGTCGCCGTGAGGCCGCCAAGACGCTCGTCGATGGGGCCTATCAGAACACCGATTGCCAGCTGCATCGCGACTTTCGCGAGCTGCTGGATCGCAAGGAAATCGATGCGGTGCTGATCGGCACCGGCGACCGCTGGCATGCCCCCGCCTCGATCCTGGCTGCGGAGGCTGGCAAAGATATCTACTGCGAAAAGCCCTGCGGGATCACAATCGGGCTGTGTCAGCAGCTGGCCGAAACGATTCAGCGGACCGGACGAGTGTTCCAGGCCGGAACGCAGCGGCGCAGCGTGCCGAACTTTCAGAAAGCCGTCGAGCTGGCTCACTCGGGCAAACTTGGAAAGCTCAAGGAGCTGGTGGCTTCGGTCTATGTGCCGACCATCGAGTCTACGTGGCTGCCCGGCGAGCCCACGCCGCAGCGGGATGTCTGCGACTGGAACCTGTGGCTCGGCCCGGCGGCTTGGCGTCCCTACAACGCGAAGTATGTCTCGGGCGGCTGGCGCGGATATTGGGACTTTGACTCGGGAGCCCGGCTGCTGGACTGGGGCGCTCACACGGTCGACCTGTGCCAGTGGGCCAACCAGGCCGACGACACCTTGCCACTCGTCTTCGAACCGGGCGAGAACAAGATCACAGCCACCTATGCCAACGGCGTGAAGCTGACGCTCGACTGCCTGAAGACCCCATTCGGCGAACGGACCGGGTGGATTCAGCACCTGTCGACTTGCCCGGTGCGGTTCATCGGCGAAGAGGCCACGGTCGAGACCGGCGACAGTGGCGACATCGAGGTCACCTCCGAAGCCCTCAAGAAGGAGCTGCCCGATCCGTCGAAGAAGGTCGTGGGGCTGGACGTTTCGGCCCATGCCCGCAACTTCTTCGACTGCATGCGGACCCGGCAGAAGACAGCTGCGAATGAGCAGGTCATGCGCCGCTCGCATGTCGCCTGTCACGCAGCGGCACTGGCCTGGATCCTGCAGCGGAAGCTGACGATCGATCCCAAGACGGAACTGTTTGTCGATGACGAAGAGGCCAACGGTCTGCGAACGAGAGCCGCTCGGGCCTGGTAGAGAACGTCACTGAAAAGCCCAGGGGTTGCAACCCCTGGGCTTTCGTGTACGTCTTGGCAACTTCAACGAGTCGACACTTGGCAGCGCGGCAGCAGGTTCTGAACCTGCTGAATCGCATCCGGAGTCACCCAAGTTCCAACCAGCGTAAGTTCTTGAAGCTGCGGCAGCGAAGTCAGGGCACCCAGGCCTTCGGCAGTCAGCTGGTCGCTGTCGAGTGTCAGGCTCCGCAGCTTGGTCAGACTCCGAATCGAAGTCAGGTCCGCAGAGGTAAAATCGCCGGACAGGACCAGTTCTTCGAGTTCGTGGCGCCCCATGATCAGAGAGAAGTCCTGGGACATCACGCCTGCTGGTCCATACTTCATCCACTTTGACCCTGTTTTTCGACCAGTACGCAAGCTGACGATCTGCCCCGCCGAGTTTCGCTCTGCATCTGCCCAGCGGTCCTCGCCACTGAGTTGGACTCCCGTGGGCACCAAGGAATCGAGCGGCACCGGAAACGCAGCCGGTCGCGGAAACTGCCCCGCGCGGGAATGGAACTCGGCCAGATCCGGCCCGGCCAGCGACTCCCGGCGAACCCCACACCCTTCGTTGGTGACGTACTCGACGTGCCCATCTGCCAATAGGAATAACGCTCCATCACCCGAGTACCGCCCATAGGTCAGCGGATCTTTGTTGAGGGTCTGCAGTGGTCGCCAATTGTAGGGCGAGGCCCACGGCGTGAAGTCCCCCGCCAATTCTGCAGCCAGAAAGACTTGCTCCTGCGATTCGATCTCATCCAGGGAAATCCAACGATTCGCAGCCATGAGGTGGGCATTGGCTGAGTAGTGAGCGAGTGGAAACTCCCAATCTCCGACGGACGCTTCGATGCCTGGATTCTCGTACGCACCATATCGCCGTATCAGGACTCCGGCGTTTCGAGTGGAGTCCCAGGGCTGATCTAGATCGAGCTGATTGTAGAGCGGGCTGGCATCCATGTAGGGAGCGATCGATACCATCCAGCCAAACATCCCGCGACCTTCCGCGTTGAACATCCCACCGGCTGGCAGAACGGTAAACGTGTCGTGGTAATTGCTCAGAGCCAGCCCGATCTGTTTCAGGTTATTCTTCGAATGAGATCTCCGTGCAGCCTCACGAGCTTGCTGAATCGCGGGCAAGATCAGCGCGATCAGCAACAAGATGACCGCGCACGTGACAATCAGCTCCGTCCGCGTGAATCCCATCGTCCTGGCTCCTGTGTGAAGCGGATGCCATGAGATACGTACGAGTTCAATCCAATGTTGGAAGGAATATGATCCGAGGAGTCAGCCCGCTTATTTCTCCCTCTCCCCAGGGAACACACGAGAATCAGCGAATTCGGAATTTGGGGAGAGGGCCGGGGTGAGGGGCTGGGCTTAACCCTATCGCCGTCGTTCTTCATCCAGCACCTGCTTCAACTCCCGCTCCCAGAACTCCAGTTCGGGGTCGCGCTTCTCTTCGGCGGGGGCGGGCTCTTCGGTCAGCTTTTGCTCCGGCCTTAGGCGTGCGGGCTTCTGAGGCAATGGGGCAGCGAAGCCTCCGGGTTGGGGAGGGATCGGGATTCTCAAGTTCTGCGTGCTGCCGCTGGCTGCGGGGCCGGCTTTCTTCCCCTTCGTCTTCTTCGCGTCGCCGGGCTTCTCGTCCTCATGGGCGAGCGTCGCCGAGTCGAGGGCCGCCGGGATGTCGATCTCGTCCGGGATCTCGATCTCACCGAATTCTTTGAGCCAGTAGTTCACGTCGACGGGAGCGGGCTTCTGAGGCAGGCCGGACTTGGGCTGCAGTGACGGAATCTCAACGGCGGGCCGCGCAGCTGTCACGGGAGGCGGGTCTTCCGGGGCGGGCTTGCGCTCATCCAGTTCATCCAGGAACTTGTCGCAGTTGATCGCGGTTGCCATCCGTTCGCGAGCAGCACGATGCAGACGGCGATCACTCGAAACGATGCGGAGTTTCCGAGGATGCGTCTCCTGGGCGATCAGTTGTTCGATCAGCTCGTCCGCCTCGTGCCCCGGTTCCGGATAGAGCACGCGAAACCCCTCGATCAGTTCTTCCCGCGAACTGACGGGCAGAATCGTCTTGGCATCAAACACGATGATCGCAGCTGCGCGCTCGTCCTTCGTCAGCTGATAGGCCAACCGCCGCAGGAGTCGCGTCCGCGCCCCTTCGAGTTGCTTGCCGACCAGCTTGCCGCGCACCAGCCCCACGGCGTGCATCAGGTTGTAGCCATCGATAATCAGGCGGTGAGACATGCGTTTATCATAGCAGTTCTGAGGAAAGCAGGCGGAGAATCGGATAAGATGACCAGATATCTGAAGCAGTGATGGCCTCAGATTTTCTCCCTCTCCCCACAACCGATCTGAGGATCATCGAGAGTTCTGATTGGGGGAGAGGGCCGGGGTGAGGGGTCGACCGTTCCCCCTCACCCCGACCCTCTCCCCCGCAGGTGAGTTCTCGCCGAAACTCGCATCGATCGCGGGGGCGAGGGAGAACGCACGACAGACGCTCCGACGATCCCATTCCCCCGAGAAACCTCCCATGAAGAAGATCCTGGTTCAGCTCGACACCGATCACAATCCCAGCGTGTTTGACCGAGTCGTGGCTGTCGATGCGGGCGTCGATGAGCTGTTCTCCTACGGCGGGGTGAACGCCGAGAACGTTGTGGGGCTCGTCCATGGAGCGATGTTCACGCGCAGCCCCCAGGACCTGAAGAACACGGCGATCTTCATCGGTGGCAGCGATGTCACCGCGGGCGAGCACCTGCTGGCCAAGGTGCAGGCGACCTTCTTCGGCCCGATTCGCGTCTCGGTACTGCTGGATTCGAACGGGTCCAATACGACGGCGGCGGCTGCAGTGCGGGCCGCCTCGCGGCATATGGAGTTGCCGGGATCCCGCGCGATCGTTCTGGGAGGCACCGGGCCTGTCGGACAGCGGGCGGCCGAGATTCTGGCCAGCCGAGGCGTCGAAGTGATCCTGACCTCGCGAACGCTGGAACGCGCTCGGGAATCGTGCGAGCGAATTCGACAGACCTACCCCGATGCGCGACTGATCGCAGCCATCCCCCAGGGCAGTGACTTCACCGCCCTGCTCGACGGTTGCCATCTGATGATCGCCGCTGGGGCGGCCGGGGTGCAGTTCCTCAGCGAAGATGAGTGGGTCAATCACCCCACCCTGAAGGTCGCGATTGATCTGAACGCTGTCCCCCCGACTGGATTGGAAGGGATCGGCGTGACAGACAAGGGGAAGGTGCGAGGGAATGTCACCTGCTACGGAGCGATCGGAGTCGGCGGGACGAAAATGAAAGTTCACCGGGCAGCGATCGAATCGCTGTTCGAAGCGAATGACCGCGTGCTGAATACCGCAGAAGTCTTCGCGATTGCGGAGAAGATCGGGTAGCAGGATTCGTCGAAGTCGTGGTGTCCACGAGCGATCTTCGCACCGATTGCTTACCCTTCAAAAACAAAACCCGTCTCAAGCAGAGCTGGAGACGGGTTTTGTGGTTTCGATCAGACTCGAATCACTTAGTCCAGCTGGTCGCTGGCCTGGGCGAGGATCTGAGTGGCGACCCGCTGAGCGCTGTAGCTCGACAGCTTGACCATCACCTTGTCTGCGTTGGTACACAGACGCTGGATGCTCTTGATCTGGGCGCCAACACCGCGGGTTCCCACGAGGACGATCGCCGGATTAATGTCCTCGATCTTCTCTTCGAGGATATCCAGCGACTCATCATCCTTGAGGGCGACCCAAGTCAGACTCTTCAGGGAGAAGCCGCTCTTGAGTTCCTCAGCCACGTCTTCCCGCTTGTCACCGCCCACGAACAGCACGTTGCGTCCCTTGAGCAGCTTGCGGACTTCCTGGACATCGGGCTCGTCGTCGGCGAACTCTTCGTCCGCGGCTTCTTCCTCTTCTTCTTCCACAACTGCTGCCCGTCGACGAGTGGTCGTGGCTGCAGCTGCAGTCGAGGTCGATCGCCGAGTCGTCCGACGGGCTGGAGCTTCTTCCTCTTCTTCGTCATCGGCGTCGTCGTCCGAGCTCAGCTCTTCATCGAGATCGTCGTCGCCGTCATCGTCGTCGCTGTCATCATCGCCATCATCATCACCGTCGTCGTCGTCATCGTCGCTCTGAACAGGCTCTGGTTCCGACTTGAAACCGCCCACATCCATGCGACGTTCGACATCTTCCAGAACTCGTTCAAAGCCTGGGTGATCTTCGATGATCGGAGCCGACTCAATCACCGACTCCAGCAGTTCGTAGAGATCGCGGCTACCCGGAGCCACACCGAGCTTGAGAAGAGCTTCGACGTGCTCGGCGACTTCACGCCACAGCTCGTCGCCCTCTTCTTCATCGTCCAGATTCTTGATCTGGTCGATGCTGTCCCGCAGCGTATTGAGCATCTTGATCCGCTCAGCGGTCCGCTCTTCACGGTTGAGCGTCTCAGACTCGAGCGCCCCGATCCGTGACTGCAGATCGGCCCAGCGGGAAGGATCGGCTGGGTCGTCCAGCCGCATGTGCCGCTTAATGAGAATGTGCTCACGAGCAGCCACGCCCCGCAGCCAGCGGAACACGGCGTTCTGGTCAAAATCCCAGTAATCGTTCACTTGGGAGACACCCATGCGAACGGCCGATTGAGCTTCGGCCAGCAGGTCGAGAGCCTGCTCGAACACGATCCGTTCCCGGCCTTCGTCTGCCAGCAGACGACGGGCGAGCGAGGAAGCCGCAGCCATGTTCTCGAAGCACTCTGCGAGGTCTTCGAGCTGACGCGAGCTCTCGGGCGGACGCCACTGTGCGGAGAGCATCCACAGGTAGCAGTCCGGCAGTTCCTTGGCCCGACGGATCAGTTCCCGATCGACGGGTGACACTTCGGTCTGATAGTCGGCTCGCTTGGCCAGCAGTGCCTGGCGATCGATCGCCCACAGGAGCGACTCCCGCTTCAAGCGGCAGCGCGTTTCGATCATCGGGAGATCGGAATCGGTGATCGGCGACGCCCCCCCGCGACTGAGAGTTGTCCGGCTCAGCGAAGAGCTGTCGTCTTCGCGGCTGAACTCGCGAGCTCTCGGGGCTTCCTCCGAATCCCGGAACGAGCCACGAATCGGGGCTCCTCCCTTGGTGACTTCCAAGAGACATGCCGCCAGAGCACGCAGCTCCGACTTTAGTTCGGCATCCTCCTGGGCATCGCGCACGAGTTTCTCGGCCAGCTTGGCCAGCAATCGATTCAGTTCCACCAGCATTCGGCTTCTTACCTGTCCGGCCCGACAAGAAATACGTGATTCACAGTTGGTCCTCAGAAGTCGAAATCAGGCGGAACTACCGCCAAAACCTTGATGTTAACCGTAATACCGTTCCAGACTGAGTGATCAGCAGGCACGATTACGGAGCTGGGTGGCCCCGCCGCAAAATCAAGACTTCGACTCCGTGGGATTGGATGTGAATCACAACCAGTCAGTATTGTAGCGAGGTCCGAATGCCTTGCACCCCAATTCGGGCAAAAAAACCAACATCTCCCAGAGGCGGGAAAGACGTGTGCTGCGGGAGAAGGTCTGAAGTTCTGAACTCAATCCGGACACGCAGACAAATCTTTTGCCACCGGTGGAACCTCTGCTAAGGTATGCGTACTTAGACAGGGTGCCTCCAGACGGGGCCGCCCTTCTCGACAACTTTCCTGGAACATCCGCATGCGTTCCCTCCACTTTCGACCACAGCCCGCCCGCCGGGGCTTTACCTTGCTGGAACTGCTGATCGTTCTCGCCATCATTGGAGTGATCGCCGCGATGGTCGTTCCCCGGTTCCTGTCGCAACAGCAGGGAGCCAACGTCAAGCTGTCGCGAACAGCCATCCTCAACCTGGAAAAGGCTGTGGAGATGTACGCCGTCGACCATGACGGCGAGCCCCCAGCTGGCAATCAGGAGGCCCTGAACGTCCTCCTCAAGCCAACCGACAAAGAGGGCAAGCCCATGAAGCCCTTCATCGACAAGATCCCCAAGGATGCCTGGGATCAGCCGTTGTTCTATGAGTACCCCAACAACAAAGCCCAGAACACGGACCGTCCGGCAATCTGGTCCAGCGGTCAGAACCGTCAGAATGAAAATGGCGAAGGGGACGATATCAACAACTGGAAAGATATCGCGAAGTAAGCCGGAGTGAGCGATCGAGCTTCCTCGACGAGCCGAACTGCCAGCCTGTAGAACACGTGTGTCCCCACGGAGGCCCACATGTCGCAGGCTGCTGTTGTTGTGCATCATGGTCAGCTGAGGTACGAGTCGGCCTATTCCGGTCGAACTCCCACAGCCGGCCACATCCCGGTTCGCGTGACTCTGGCCGGGATCTGCGAGACCGACCTTCAGCTGGTCCGCGGATACATGGGATACGAAGGTGTCCTCGGACACGAGTTCGTCGGCATGGCCGAGTCGGGCCGGTTCGCCGGACAGCGCGTGGTCGGCGAGATCAACTGTGCCTGCCACGCTTGTCCGACTTGTCTGGCCGGGCGACCGACTCATTGTCCACATCGCACGGTCCTGGGGATTCTCAACCACGATGGGGCCTTTGCCGAACGTGTCTGGTTGCCCGAAGAGAACCTGCATCCGCTCCCCGATTCAATCCCGGATGAAGAGGCGGTCTTCGTCGAGCCACTCGCAGCTGCGTGGCAGATCCCCGCACAACTGCCGGTGCGGGAGTTCTCGAAGGTCTTCGTCCTCGGCGATGGCCGGCTGGGAAACCTTTGTGCCCAGGTCTTGAATGCCTGTGGCTGCGCGGTGACGCTGGTCGGCAAGCACTCCTGGAAGCTGGAGATCGCAGCTCGACTGGGGATTTCGACAGCCCTCGTCGGCGATGTTCCGCGTGATCGGTCCGCCGATCTCGTCGTGGACTGCACGGGTTCCGCCACCGGGCTGCCGACCGCCTGGCAGCTGGTGCGCCCGCGTGGGACGATCGTTCTGAAGACGACGGTCGCCGACCCCGCCGGCCCCAACCTGGCCCCGCTGGTCATCGACGAAATCACCGTCGTCGGCTCTCGCTGCGGCCCGTTCCCGAAGGCGATCGAGTCTCTGGCCCATCGCTCGGTCGACGTCCGCCCGTTGATCTCCGCTCGCTATCCAATGTCGCAAGCCATCGACGCCTTCCAGGCGGCAACGGATGGACGCCACCTGAAGGTCCTGCTGGAGATCATTGAGCCTCGTAGCCACGTTCGCCAGAACGTGGGGAACCAGTCTAAATGCTGACAAAACCCACGTTCTGGCGAACGTGGCTACGGGATTTGAAATGGACATGTTGGGATCCAACTCCACGCTGTTCACTAACGGCTCTCTCATCCTCTCCGATCGTCTGATCGAGGACGGCGAGCTCACGGTCTCCGACGGGGTCATCGAATCGGTTGGCCCGCGCCGAAAGCGTTCGCACTGGCCGGGGCGCACCATCGACCTCAAGGGGGCCTGGCTTGCTCCGGGGTTTGTTGACCTGCACGTTCACGGCGGCGGCGGGGCGGACTTCATGGACGGCACTGCGGAGGCTGCCCGAGTGGCCAACCGCTGTCATGCGGCTCACGGAACAACCACGATTTTCCCAACCACGACGACCGGGTCACGAGCCCAGATTGACGCGATGATCGCGGCCTGCGGTGAGGTCTATCGCACTTGGAGCCCGGCTGACGGGGCGCGGGTGGGGGGAGTCCATCTCTATGGCCCGTACTTCGCCGCCGATAAGGTCGGGTGCCACTCCCGAGAGGGGCGACGCGATCCAGAACTCGAAGAGGCGCGCAGCTACTTCTCAACCGGACTGGTGCGGATCGCGACCTGCGCCGCGGAACTGCCCGGAGCAGTCGAGTTCTACAAGCTGGCCCGCAAGCACGGGTGTCTGGTCACCTGCGGCCACTCGAACTCCAGCTGGGGCGAGATGGAGGCTGCCTTCAAAGCCGGGATGCGGCACGTCGACCATTTCTGGTGCGCGATGAGTTCGGTGGTCTCACTGCGCAGCCGGTTCGGGACGCCGATGCAGGCCAGCATGGAGCAGTTCGTACTCGCCAACTCCGAGATGAGTACCGAGGTGATCGCCGACGGGTATCACCTGTCGCCAGAGCTGTTGCGGTTCGCCTTCCAGATGAAGGGGCCGAGCCGGCTGTGCCTGGTGACCGACTCGCTGCGAGCGGTCGATTGCCCACCGGGGAAGTACCGGTTCGGATCGTGCGTCGACGGCCCGTGGGTACTCAGCGACGGAGAAGTTGGGCGGACTCTCGACGGGACAGCCCTCGCCAGCTCAGCAGCTGGGATGGACCAGATGGTCCGCGTGATGGCAGCGGCGACGAAGGCTCCGCTGTACGAAGTCATTCGTATGGCCAGCCTGTCCCCAGCTGAGCGAGTTGGGATCGCCAGCCAGTGCGGAAGCCTGGAAGTCGGCAAGCAGGCCGATCTGGTGGTACTCAGCAAATCGCTGAAGGTGAAGTCGACCTGGATCGCGGGCGAGGAACCCGCGACCCATTGACTCTGCCAACTTAGCGGCGCGCTGACGAAGGAGCACCCGAAGGGCGGCCACCACGGTCGGTTCGACCGGGCTCGCGGGGATTACGTCCACCGTTGCCGCGATTGCTGCCAGGGCGGCGTTCACCACCCGGACGGCGGTCATCGGGACGCTGGCCTTCCTGGCGAGCATCACCCGGTCGGCGATCATTTCGCGCGGACTGACCCGCAGGCTGACGATTGTCGGGGCGGCGGTCAGCAAAGCGGCGCGGGCGGTCCTGACCACGTGGGGCCTGAAAACTCCGACCTTGATCGTTACGGCCCTGATCCCGTGGCGCCTGATCCCGCTGTCCGCCTTCTGCGGGGCGAGGATTCTGCGAGTTCGGCTCCGAGGTCGGGAACTCGGCGAGTTCGACCTTCTCGTGAACCGGGATCGACTTCTTCAAGTGCTTCTCGATGGCCCGCAGGTCGCCCTTCTCGCTGTCATCACAGAACGAGATTGACTGCCCCGTGGCCCCAGCTCGTCCCGTTCGTCCGATCCGGTGGACATAGGTCTCCGGCTCGTTGGGCAGGTCAAAGTTGAAGACGTGAGAGATCCCATCGACATCGATTCCGCGAGCTGCGACATCGGTCGCGACCAGGATCGGCGGATGGCTCGACTTGAAGTGTGCCAGCGCACGCTGCCGGGCCGACTGACTCTTGTCACCATGCAGAGCCAGGGCTGCGATGCCGACCTTCTCCAGCTGGTGAGCGAGGCGATCCGCTCCGTGCTTGGTCCGGGTGAACACGATCGCCCGCGAAATCGGCTGAGTCTTCAGCATCGTCGCCAGCAGCCGGGGCTTGCTGGGCTTGGGAATATGGCAGACCCATTGAGTCACCAGATCGGTGGTGAGCTTCACGGGGGCGATGCGGATCTCTTCCGGGTGATGCAGCAGGCCTTCAGCCAGTTCCGCGATCTCCTTCGGCATCGTCGCCGAGAAGAACAGCGTCTGCTTCTGTTCCGGCACCATGGCGACGATCCGCTTGACCTCGGGGAGGAACCCCATGTCGAGCATCCGGTCAGCTTCGTCGAGAACGAAGATCTCAATGGCTCGCAGGTCGATGTATCCCTGCTGACGCAGGTCAACCAGCCGTCCGGGAGTTGCCACCAGGATATCGACGCCCCGCTGCAGGGCGTGGACCTGCGGAGACTGTCCGACACCTCCGACGATAACAGTGTGCTTCAGTCCCGTATGGCAACCGTATGCCCGCAGGCTGTCGCCAATCTGGATCGCCAGCTCGCGGGTCGGCGAGAGAATCAGGCAGCGAATCCGCCGCTGCGGACGCCGGTCTCGGCCCCCCGGCAGAGGAGCGGGCGGCTCGGTCGTGAGCAACCGGTGCAGGATCGGCAGCGCGAACGCAGCTGTCTTTCCCGTACCAGTCTGAGCACAGCCCAGCAGATCCCGGCCGGTCATCGCGGCGGGGATGGCAGCAGCTTGAATGGGTGTCGGAGTGGAATAGCCCTCGGCAGTTACAGCGCGCAGGATGGGCTCAGCGAGCCCGATCTGATCGAACGTCATCACGGTCCTAAGTGAAAGTTCCAGGACCGAATGAGAGAGAAGCGCTATGCTCCGCACGGAAACCATTGGTTCTGGGCATGTCCAATGGCGTTGCCAAAAGGAACAAGTCCGGGAATTGTAACAACCTTTCTTCCGAATGCCATCGCAGAAATTCTGCGATCGCAGCGGGGCCAGTTTGTGAATCTGTCGGGTCGGGAGGGCGAGGCTCCTGCCGAGCCGCATGCGCAGATGCAAGGTGTTCTCAAAGTCGCGGCTCAGCCGAACAACAAACTGCACTCCGAACGCTTGCCATTTCATCGAGCCAAACTGCGGCTGCACCGCATCTGACGCACTCTTCCGCCGATCTGAGAATCAACTGACAGCGGAGTTGTTGCCGCCGTTTCCACACGCTACAACCGCGCTGTTTGGCGAGGGCTCCCGGAGTCGGTTCGGGAGGGCTGCTTGCCGGAAATCTCTCAGGAGTCTTTGCGCATGACCGCTCCGATTCGTGTCGCCGTGACCGGCGCCGCCGGAAACATTGGGTACGCCCTCATCTACCGGATCGCCAGCGGCGAAGTCTTTGGCCCCAACCAGCCGGTGATCCTGAACCTCGTCGAAGTCCCGCCCGTGCTCAAGAGCCTGGATGGGGTTGCGATGGAGCTGGAAGACTGTGCCTTCCCGACACTCGCCGGAGTGAAGAAGTGCAGCAGCGACGACCTGAACGACGGGTTCGGCGACTGCAACTGGGTCATCTGCGTCGGCTCGATTCCCCGTAAGCAGGGGATGGAGCGGGCGGACCTGATCCGGATCAACGGGCCGATCTTCACCAGCACCGGCAAGGCGATCAACGACTCCGCAGCCAAGGACGTCCGCGTGCTGGTCGTCGGCAACCCGTGCAACACGAACTGCCTGATCGCGATGCACAACGCCCCGAACGTGCCGCGTGACCGCTGGTACGCGATGACTGCTCTCGACCAGAACCGGGCCAAGAGCCAGCTGGCGATCAAGGCCGGTCAGCCGCTGGCTGCGGTCAAGAACGTGGCAATCTGGGGCAACCACTCCGCCACGCAGTACCCGGACTACTTCCACGCCACGATCAACGGCAAGACCGCGACCGATGTGATCACCGACAGCACCTGGCTGCAGACGACGTTCATCTCGACCGTCCAGCAGCGCGGAGCCGCCGTGATCGCCGCCCGCGGAGCCTCGAGCGCCGCCTCAGCTGCGAACGCGGCCCTCGATTCAGTCAAGGGCGTGGTCCGCCCAACCGCAGCCGGCGACTGCTTCAGCGCCGCAGTCTGCAGCGACGGCAGCTACGGCATCGACGAAGGCCTGATCTTCGGCTTCCCGCTGCAGAACAACGGAGACAACGGGCACTCGATTATTAAGGGAATCGAGCACAACGCCTTCGCCCGGCAGAAGATCGACCTGACCCTGGAAGAACTGCGGACCGAACGGGACACCGTGAAGGACCTGCTGAAGTAGTGCGATGCCAAGAAGTGGGACGGGCCCCTCTGGCCCGTCCTGCCGTTTTGTGCTGAGCAGTTGGGAGACCTCAGTCCCAAACTCCAGTTTGGGACTGAATATCCCCGAAGCTCCGCTTCGCCGCCGGAGCCCACATCGTCCATGTGCCGAGTTGGGGAATGAGTTTGAGGGATGAGCCCGGGCAGCCAGCCGGAGCAGTTCGTGGGTAGCTCGGCGAAGCAGAGCTTCGAGGATAGGCGTTCCCAAGCCGGAGCTTGGGAACGAGTTTCAAATTACTCTTCAATGACTCACAAACCGTGACCGGCGGGGTGGCCCAGACATCGCTTTGGATGTCAGGGTGACGCAGGAACAAGAGGGATAGAACTGCGGGTGTGTCCCCCGTACCCTCTTGTTGTTCCACAATCCAGACGCTCAAAGCCGCGTCTGGGCCACCCCGTCGTAGCGAGTGGTCACTGCGGTTGAGTCGGTCGCGCGACTCGGTTCCGATTCTTGACCAGCGAGGATCGATCCGCTTCGGAGACAGCTGCCAATGGGTTCAGTTCGAATTGCCCCACGCTGGAGTCATGCGTTCCCAGGACAAAGGTGTGCCACATGTACAGGTGGGAGTTCTGAACTCCTGCCGGTCCATGATCGGGCTTAATCTGGAACGACTTGTCCATGAACTTCGTGTTCTTGACCCACTTGGTTGAGGGAGTGTTGTACCGCAAGCCCATGGTCTCGACCTTTGTTCCTGAGACGACATGATACAGACCAAACGTGTGTCCCGCCTCGTGCAGCGTGACATCCGCCAATGCGATCGCCGTGTCACGCACTGACCCCCACCATTCATCTCCGACGAAGGCGATGTCGGTCTGATTGATATTCTGATAGTCGATGTCGCTGGCGATATGAGCGCCTGTAGACACTGTCGATGGTCCCAGAAAGATCGTGGTGGCTTCCTGGTTCGTGACTGCGGGGCCGAAGTGGCGGACAACCTGGATCCCAAAACGTGACAGATCCGTCGTCAGCATCGACAGCATCTGAGTGATGACCAGCTCTCGTTCTGATCTGTTCACAAGAAACGCGCTAGTCCTGACTCCGTTGTTGTCCTCGTCGAAAGCGCTGAGGATGTCATCCAACCACTCTCCGTTTTCCCACTCCTCCAACTCGCTTCGTGAAATGTTGTATCCATCGAAATTCAGATAGTGGGTGTGCTCTCCATCCTTCGCGTTGGGGGGAGCGATCGAGAGATCGTAGCTGGGGTTCGGCGAATAAGGCGCGTTCACGAGCACGGTGTAAGTGCCCGCCGGGAGACCATCCATCGAGATTCGCTCGTAGTTCTGAGTGTCGGTCGCTGAGAATCCCACCACCAGCCCGTTCGAATCATAGAGGAAGAGATCGACATCCCCCGCGTCATGGTCGAAGCCAACACTGACGAAGCTGGCCTCCGTTCCCATCTGGGTGGTTGAGAATTTGAAATAGTCCGCATCAAGAAGGGCCAGATTGGAGATGTTTCGCGGCGCTGTCAGTGTTCCGAGAATGTGTGCGGTGGCTTGTGTGTCATTGTTCTCGTAGGAATCATCGACCGGGGGTGCGGGCGGATCAATCATGAGCTTGTAGCTCGGGTTCGTCACGCCGTTCCCAGCATATGCGAGGACGTAATAGGTTCCTGCAGCTCGGCCTTGCAGGGAAAGTTCTTCCGTGTTGGACCGATCACTATTCGATACTGCCAGTTCCGTTCCTTCCGCGTCGTACAATGCTAAGCCGAGGTCACCTTTCGATTCCGTGAATGTAATCCGCACAAAGTCGCCTGGCTGCCCGCGTAAGGTTGTCTTGAACTTGTACCAATCGTAATCATAGAACGCTGCTGTAATCTCGGTGACGGCTGTCAGAGTGGCAAAATCATTGGCCGTTTCACGCGTGTCATTGTCCTCGAACGAATCGTCCCGGATGACAGCCGCTGCACCGGCAGACGCGCGGGCCGTGGCGGTCTTGGCTGAGAGAAGGACTCGGGACTCCAGTGCGATCACCATCGCTGCCCCGCACTTTTGCCGTCGAGCCGTCTCGCGATTCCCTCGAAAGATGGTTGCAACTGCGCTCAACATGCGAACAATCCCACTTGCCATCTTGCTCTCTCTGCTGGCACCGAAACGGTCTACTTCTGAGTCCACGTATTCACTGACACCTAGTGTAGTGCCTCACACAGATGGTGTCTTATCCAGTGCTTTTCGGGCGCGGGAGACTTTTTCCAGGATGTCTTCGGCTTTCTTGGTCCAGACAAAGGCTTTCGGGTTTGCGTTGTGGTGAG